>DASSOK010000108.1:0-51847 GCA_035700665.1 Marmoricola sp. | reverse complement strand
GGTGGAGCTGAGGGGATTCGAACCCCTGACCTTCTCATTGCGAACGAGACGCGCTACCAACTGCGCCACAGCCCCAGTGCGTCGTACGACGCGTGGGAAAAGTTACCACCCGGGTCACGGCCGGTCGAAATCGACGCGAGGACACGTCAGGCGCTCCGTTCGCTGGCGATCCCGGTCCATCGGGTGGACCACGATCACCACCTTGTGCAACCCGGCGGTGACCGTCCCGCTCTGCGGGAGCCGGTCCGTGGGCGGCGGCGTGGACGGCGCACGCTGATGCCGGTCGCACGGCAGAGGACTCGGAGGAGGCAGCGTGCAGCTGGCGGAGAAGGTCGCCATCGTCACCGGAGGCGCGGGCGGCATCGGCCGCGGGATCGTGCGCGCCTTCGCCAAGGAGGGCGCGCGGATCGTCGCGGTCGACGTGAATGATGCGGCCGGTCGGGCGCTCGAGGAGGAGCTGGGCGACGCCGTGCGGTTCGCGCACGTCGACCTCACCGACCAGCACGCCGCCGAGCGGATCCGGGACGCCGCCCTGACGGAGTTCAGCCGCATCGACGTGCTGGTCAACAACGCCCACGCCAGTCGGCAGGCGCCGCTCGCGACGCTGAGCCAGGCGGACCTCGACCTGTCCTTCGACACCGGCTTCCGCCCCACGCTGCGGTTGATGCAGGCGTGCTACGAGCAGCTGAGGGAGCATCGCGGCTCGGTCATCAACTTCGCCTCTGGGGCAGGCATGGACGGGATGCCCAACCAGGGCGCCTATGCAGCAGCCAAGGAGGCGATCCGTGCGATCAGCCGGGTCGCCGCCAACGAGTGGGCGACCGAGGGCATCAACGTCAACGTCATCTCACCGCTCGCACTGACCGAGGGGATCGCCGCCTATCTCGAGGCAAACCCCGACAAGGAGGCGGCGCTGCTCTCGGCCACGCCGATGCGCCGCTTCGGTGATCCCGAGGCCGACGTCGGCCGCGTCGCGGTGTTCCTGGCCAGCGGGGACGCGTCGTACATCACCGGCCAGACCATCATGGTCGACGGCGGTGCGGTGAAGCTGCGGTAGGTCGGGCGGAGCTCAGCCGCCGACGACCTTGCGCTCCTGGCCCGGCTCCGTCGCGGCCTGCTTGTCGGCTGCCTCGTCGGCCGCGGCCCGGCGGGCCAGCGCCGAGTCGGCGGCGTCGTGGCCCGAGGAGGTGACGTCGCCCTGGGTGAGCTCGATCGTCCGGACCGTACGACGGGCGCGCGGCTTCGTGACGTAGGTCGGCAGCGTGATCGGCAACGGGTCCCACAGCCCGCCGGCATCCGTGGTCGGGGCGGCGACGGCGGCCGCGAGCTCGTCGGCCGACACTGCGACGGTGTCCTCCCGGCCCAGGTCCGGCTGCAGGTCCTCCTTAGCGAGCGGAGCCTGCAGCGGCAGCCCGGCGATCGGCCCGGACATCTCGTCGAGGTGCGCGGAGAAGTGCCGCACCTGCTGGGCGCGCACGGCCAGCCGGGCGACGACGAGGAAGACGACCACGAGGCCGCCCGTGATCGCGGTGGACCACCACGGCGTGACGGCGAAGGCCGACGTCAGCACCGTGCCGAGCAACAGGGTCAGCAGGACGGCGAGCACCCGACGACGGCGCCGGGCGGCGTCCCGTGCCGCCTGACGGGTGACCCGGTGCGTGAGGGGTGCGGGCGCGGTCGGAGACGTGGACTCGGTCGAAGCCGGAGCGTTGGCGGCGGCGCGACGGCCCAGGACCCGGACGGAGTCGGAGAACGACTCGACGGACCGGGTCAGCGCCTTCTCGTCCTCGCGCTGCAGCGCCTTGGGGATCAGGTAGACCGCCCAGCCGATGGCGAGCGCGACGAAGATGATTCCGGAGAGGTCCACGGCTCGAGGGTAGGAGCGGTGCGCACCCCGGCGAGGCAGGCGGGTCGGTGTGTCGCCAGATCACTCCTGTGACTGCTGTGATTTCAGCCGATGGAGCAGCCCGCGCGGCACGTCCTCGGCCGAGAGCGCGAACAATCGGTGGTCGCGCCAGTCGCCGTCGATGTGCAGGAACCGCCGCGCGAAGCCGTACTCCGGGATGCCGAGCTTCTCCACCACCCGCAGCGACGCGGCGTTCTCGGGACGGATCGCGATCTCGACGCGGTGCAGCCGCAGGGCGAAGAAGCAGTGGTCGACGGCCAGGGCGACGGCTGTCGGCATGATGCCCCGACCGGCGTACTGCTCGTCGATCCAGTAGCCGATCGAGGCCAGCTGCGCCGACCCGCGGACGATGTTGTTGACCGTCAGCTGGCCCACGAAGCGGCCGTCGTACTCGACGGCGAACGGGAGCTGCCGGCCGCGCCGGGCGCTGGCCTGCATCTGCCGCACCATCGCCGCGAAGCTGCGCGGCCGGCTCTCCGAGCCGGGCGGCGCGGTCGCGTCCCACCGGTTCAGCCAGGCCTTGTTGCGCTCCCGGACCCGGCGCCAGTCGCGGCGGTCCCACCGGCTCAGCGGCCGCAGCCGCACCGGCCCGTCCTCGAGGGTGACCGGCCAGCCGGGCGCGTTCAGTGGTCGCTCCCCACGATCTGCTCGACGGCGTGGCGCAGCAGCGGTACGACGACCGCGAGGCCGTCCTTCACGCCGCCCCGTGAGCCGGGCAGGTTCACCACCAGCGCGGCGCCGGAGACCCCGGCGAGGCCTCGCGACAGCGCGGCGGTGGCGACCCCCTTGCTGGTGCCGTAGGCCCGGATCGCCTCGGCGATCCCGGGCACCTGGCGGTCGAGCAGCGCGGCAGTGACCTCGGGGGTGCGGTCGGTCGGCGTCAGGCCGGTCCCGCCCGTGGTCAGCACCGCGCGGGCGCCGCCGCCGATCGCCGTGCGGATCGCCTGGCCCACCGGCTCCCCGTCCGGTACGACGATCGGTTCGCCGACCTCCCAGCCGTCCGCGCGCAGTGCCCCGACGATGAGGGGCCCGGTGGTGTCCTCGTAGACGCCCGCGGCCGCGCGGTTGGACGCCACCACGACGGCGGCCCTCACGGTCGGGCCTCCGGCCCCTCGTCAGGCTCGGGGACCAGAGGCGCGTCCGGGCGCTGCCAGCTGCCGCTCTTCCCACCCTCCTTGGACTCGACCCGGATGTCGGTGATCACGCCGGCCTTGTCGACGGCCTTCACCATGTCGATCACGGTCAGCGCCGCCACCGAGACGGCGGTGAGCGCCTCCATCTCGACGCCGGTGCGGTCCGTCGTGCGCACCGTGGCGGTGATCTCCACGCCCTCGTCGACGACCGCCAGGTCGACCGTCACGCCGGAGATGGCCAGGGGGTGGCACAGCGGGACGAGGTCGGGGGTGCGCTTGGCGGCCATGATCCCGGCGACCCGCGCGACGCCGAGCGCGTCACCCTTGGGGACGCCCTCGCCCCGCAGCAGCGCGACGACTGCCGGGGAGAGCAGCACGCGACCCGACGCGACCGCGACCCGGGCCGTGACGTCCTTGCCGGAGACGTCGACCATCCTGGCGGCGCCGGAGTCGTCGAGGTGGGTCAGCCGGTCGGCCATGTCAGTACTCCCTGTCCAGGAGGAGCACCGGGACGACGTCGCCCTCGGCGACCGAGGTGACCCCGTCACCCAGGACGACGAGGCAGTTGGCACCCGCCAGCCCACCCACCAGGTGGGAGCCCGGACCGCCGACCGGCTCGACGAAGGCGCCGTCCGGACGCGACTGGAAGCGGCCGCGCAGAAACTGCGTGCGGTCCCGTGGCGAGGTGAGCCGCGCGGTCACGACCGCGTGCACCAGCGGCCGTGAGTAGGGCAGCCGGCCCATCATCTTGCGCAGTGCCGGGACCACGAACACCTCAAAGGAGATGTAGGAGGACACCGGGTTGCCGGGCAGTGTGAAGATCGGGGTGGCGTCCTCGCCGATCACCCCGAACCCCTGAGGCTTGCCCGGCTGCATCGCGACCTCGCGGAAGTCGACGGTCCGCAGCGACGAGAGCGCCGCCTTGACCACGTCGTGGTCGCCCTTGCTGACGCCACCGCTGGTGACGATCACGTCGGCGCGGACGAGCTGGTCGCTGAGCGCGTCGGTGAAGGCGCGGACGTCGTCGCCGGTCGCGTTCACCCGGAACGGGATCGCCCCGGCGGCCCGCGCCGCGGCGGCGAGGAGGTAGGAGTTGGAGTCGTGGATCTGCCCGGGCGCGAGCGGCTGCCCCGGCTCGACCAGCTCGGAGCCGGTCGACATGATCACCACCCGGGGACGCGGCCGCGCGAGCACCTGGTTGAGCCCGACGGACGCCAGCAGCCCGACCTGGCGGGGCCCGACCAGGTCGCCCTCACGAAGGACGCGGTCGCCGCGCCGTACGTCCTCGCCCGCCCGTCGGACGTGCTGTCCGTCGGTGGGCGCGCGCTGCACGAGCACCGACTCGCGGCCGTTGTCGGTCCACTCGATCGGCACGACCGCCGTGCAACCCTCCGGCACCCGCGCGCCGGTCATGATCCGCATCGCCGTGCCGGGCTCGAGCACCGACGCGGTGCCGTCACCGGCCGCGATGGCGCCGAGCACCGGGAGGTGCACCGGCCGCTCCTCGGTCGCCTCCGCGACGTCGCGGAAGTGCACGGCGTACCCGTCCATCGCCGAGTTGTCGAAGACCGGCAGGGAGAGCGGCGAGACCACGTCCTCCGCCACGGGCAGGCCCTGCACCTCCGGCAGGCGCTGCTCGTAGGCGGCCAGCGGCTGGATGCGCTCCAGCACCCGCTGCAGGTGTTCCTCGACGGGCATGGGGGCTGACATGCCGCAACCCTATGACCCGGTGGAGTCCCCGCTGAGCACCGTGCCCGGGTCGATGCGGCCGTGTTCCCCCTCGATCGTCACGTCGCCCTGGACCTTCACGTCGGCGCCGAAGCTCCAGTCGCCCTCGACCCGCAGCGCGCTCGCCTGCCTCAGCGACGGGGCGCCCTCCTTGAAGCGCTTGTCGAAGTCGGCGACGAACTTGTAGACACCGTCGAGGTCCACGAACGGGATCACCGCCCCGGCCTGCTCCAGCACGAAGTCCTGGCCGATGTCGTAGACGTCCGAGCGCAGCACCAGCAGGTCGTTGGTGCTCTTGACGGGGACGAACCGGTCGCGGCCCACCTCGATGGTCTGGGCGCCCTCGAAGATCTCGATCGCGGCGCCCATCGCGCTCTCGATCTGGATCACCTCGGGACTCTTCGGGTCCGCCGGGTCGACCGTCTTGACGTTGCGGATCAGCGGCAGGCCGAGCACGCCGTCGCGCCGGTCCAGCTCTCGCTTCATCGCCGCGAGGTCGAACCACAGGTTGTTGGTGGAGGTGAACCGGTGCCGGCCCAGGTCGGCCAGTGCCTCGCGGTCCTCGGGCAGCGTCTGGGCGCTCTCCCGCAGCACGATCCGGCCGTCGCTCTTGCGCCGAGCGAAGTGGCCGCCCTTGCGGTCCGACGGGATCCGGCGCACCGCCTCGATGGCGAACGGCGCGCCGGAGGAGGCGAACCAGCCGGCGACCCGAGGCTCCGGGACGGCCCCGAGGTTGTCGGAGTTGGAGACGAACACCTGGGTGTAGCCGGCGTCGAGGAGGGCGTCGAGCAGCCCCGTCGCGGTCAGCGAGGTGTAGAGGTCGCCGTGCCCCGGCGGACACCACTCGAGGCTCGGGTCCCTGGGCCAGGACACCGGGGTGAGCTTGTCGGCGAGCAGCTTGGGCTCCTTGTTCTGCAGGAACTCCAGCGGCAGGCCCTGCACCGGCAGGTCGTCGTAGCGCGACAGCGCGGCGAGCGTGTCGGCGCTGGTCCGGAAGCTGTTCATGAAGATCAGCGGCAGCCGGACGCCGTGCTGCCGCCGCAGGTGCAGCACCTGCCGGGCGATCACATCGAGGAAGGACAGCCCGCGCTTGACGCAGAGCAGCGACTTCGCGCGATCCATCCCCATGGACGTGCCGAGGCCGCCGTTGAGCTTGATCACCGCCGTGCGCCCCAGCGCGTCGGCGGCCACCTCGTCGGAGACCTCGACGTCGGCCAGGGCAGGCATGTCGAGCGGCTCGATGCTTGACTCCGGGATCATCCCGGTCTCGCCGTTCTCCAGCAGCCGGTAGTAGTGGGCGAACACATCGATGGCGAGCGGGTGCACGCCCGCTGCCGCCATCTTCTCGCGCGCCTGCCTGAGGCCGGGCGCCACGCCTGCGTCGTTCATGCCTCCGATCGTAGGGTGGTTTCCGCCATGATCCACATCGAGGCCGCCAAGCTGGCCCTGCGCGACCAGCTCGTCACCGCACGGGGCCGGTTGCCGCTCTCCGAGATCGGCGACCGCGCCCGTGCCGTCGCGGCCCTTCTGCTGGACGTCCCGGAAGTACGACGAGCCGCCACCGTCGCGTCGTACGTCTCCGTCGGCCGCGAGCCGGGCACCGGTCCGCTGCTCGACGCGCTGACCGGACAGGGCAAGCGGGTGATCCTCCCGCTGCTCCAGCCGGACAACGACCTCGACTGGGCGCCCTACCAGGGGCCGGGCTCGCTGCTGCCGGCCAGCCGTGGACTGCTCGAGCCGGCCGCTCCCCCGCTCGGGCCGGAGGCGATCGCCACCGCCGACGTGGTGATCATGCCCGGTCTCGCCGTCGACCGGACCGGCCTGCGCCTCGGTCGTGGCGGCGGCTCCTACGACCGCGCCCTCGGCCGGGTCCCGGTGGGCACCTTCACCTGCGTGCTCCTCAACGCCGCCGAGGTCCTCGACGAGGTCCCCGCCGCGCCCCACGACCGCCGGGTCACCGCCGCGGCCACCGAGCTCGGCCTGACCCGATTCTGACGGATACTCCGACGCGATCTGCCGCATCCTGGACGGTCCAGCCCCGGTAATTCGCGTCGGACTATCCGGTCGGGGGGCTCAGGAGCGGGGGACCAGCCGCAGGGTGTGCTCGGCCGACTGGCGGACCGCCTCCTCGGAGAAGGCCCAGGGCAGGTACTCGCCGCGGAGCCACAGCTCGGTCTGGTCGGTGTAGTGGGCGTCGAAGGCGTGCCCCGAGGCGCCGGTGAGGTTGATCCAGCGGGACGCGTCGAGGTCGGCGAGGTTGACCACCATCCGCATCGAGGGCACCGACACGGCGTCGTACCCCTCGGCGGCGTCCCACGCGGTCGCGTCCACCGCGGCGCTGCTCCCGCCCATCGGGTAGGGACCGCGGTTGAACAGCGCCCGGACGAGCCCGATGTCGCTGCGGCCCAGGGTCTCGTTGACCAGCGGCAGGTGGTGCAGGCCGCCCCATCGCCAGTCCGGGGCGTCCCGGGCGACCATCCGGGTCAGGTCGTCGCGCGCGTCCCGCATCGCCTGGCCGAGGATCTGGTCGCGGTTCTCCACCACCGTGTCGGTGGTGACGTCGTCCCACCAGCCGCTGTCCGGGTCCTCCAGCAGCCGGGTCACCACCGCGAACCAGCGATCACCGCCGTCCGGCCACACCGACTCCTTCAGCTGGTCGTGGAAGGTCAGCCGGAGCAGGTTGCGCCAGACCGCGTTGAAGTAGGCCGCGGCTCCCGATCCGGCACCCTGCCGGTGGTCCCATCCGGCCAGGAGGCGCTGCCCGTCGGCGTAGTACTGCGAGGGCAGCAGCACCTCCAGCAGGTAGGGCACCAGCACGGGCGCCATCGGGTTGACCGTGTCGAGCTGCATCCGGGTCAGCTCCCCGAGGTCGACCTTCCCGTGGTCGAGCTCGCCCTCGAGCAGCGTCCGGATCCGCTGGCTGCGGTAGCCGGCGTCCCAGGCGCTGGTCAGATGATGGGGGTACGACGACCCGACGACGGCCTGGTTGGCGGTGACGATGAAGCCCTCGCGCGGGTTCAGCTCGCTCGGCAGCTCGGCGAAGGGGATGAACTCGCCAGTCCAGTCGTTGGCCGGGTCCCATCCCGGCACGGCGAAGTCGCCGGTCCGGCCACCGCGACGGATCGGGATCCGGCCGGGCGCCTGGTAGCCGATGTTGCCGGCCACGTCGGCGTAGACCATGTTCTGGCTCGGCACGGCGAAGAGTTGCGCGGCGGCCCTGAAGCCGCGCCAGTCGCTGGCCCGGTCGAGGGCGAAGATCGCATCGGCCGTGCGGGAGGGCTGCAGCGCGGTCCACTTCAGGGCGACGGCGTAGCCGTTCCCCCGGTCCGGCGAGCCGCTGGGCACGTCGGCGTTGGCACCGACGGTGGACAGCTCCTCGGAGACGTCGGAGAGCAGCGGCCCGTGCCGGGTGGACCGCACCGTGATGGTCCGCGACGGCTGCCCGTGGATGCGGATGATCTCGTCGTGCTCCTTCAGGGGCAGCCACCTGCCGTCGTACAGGTACTCCTGGCCGCGCAGCTTCTCCAGGTAGAGGTCGGTGACATCGGGGCCGAGGTTGGTGAAGCCCCAGGCGATCCGCTGGTTGTGCCCGATCACCACGCCGGGCAGGCCGGCGAAGGTGAAGCCGCTGACGTCGAAGGGACAGTCCGCGTCGACGGTGCGGCAGTGCAGGCCCATCTGGTACCAGACACCCGGCAGCGACGGCGCGAGGTGCGGGTCGTTGGCCAGCATCGGCTTGCCGGTGGTGGTGTAGCGCCCGGAGACCACCCAGCTGTTCGAGCCGAGGCCACCGGAGGAGCCGAGCCCGGTCGTCCGCCCGGAGACACCGGCTGCGCGCTTCTGCGTGGCGCGAGGCGGGCCGGCCGTCCACTGCATGATCGGGTCGTGCGCCGCGGCGTCGTACGACGGGTAGAGCTCCCTGATCTGGCTGTCGGTGAGGGTGACCTGCAGCCGGGCCCGGTCGATCTCGTCCTGCATGTTGCCGCGCAGGTCCCACGCCATCGCCTTGAGCCAGGCCAGCGAGTCGACCGGGGTCCAGTCCTCCGGTTGGTAGTCGAGCCCGCCCAGACCGAGGACGAGGTACTCCAGCGAGAGCCGGGTGGCGCCTCGCCGGGCGAGGTAGTCGTTGACGCCGTCGCTGAACGCCTGGAGGTACTCCCGCGTCGGGGCGGACAGCAGTGGCAGCTCCTGCTCGGCGACCCGGCGCCACCCCATGGTGCGCACCGCCATGTCGACCTCGAGGGCGGCCGGCCCGAGCAGCTCGCTGAGCCGGCCGGCCGTCAGGTGCCGGCGGTAGTCCATCTGCCAGAACCGGTCCTGCGCCTGCACGTAGCCCTGCGCCCGGAACAGGTCCCGCGGCGTGTCGGCGTAGACCTGCGGGATCCCGTGGCCGTCGCGCAGCACCGTCACCTCGCCGTCCAGGCCACGCAGGTGCACGGTGCCCTCGGTGTCCGGCAGCGAGCGCCGGACCAGCACGACGCCGGCGAGACCCGTGCCGACGAGGGCCAGGACGATCCCGATGGCGACGTAGACGGCGTACCGCCCTGCTGCCGGCCACTCCCTGAACGGGGTACGCGGCTCCTCTGCAGCGTCGGTCACGTCGCACATTGTGCCGTAGGATTGGCAGTCGAGACCTTCGAGTGCCAGCACCAGAGGAACAGCCAGAGGAACAACCGTGCCCACCTACCAGTACACCTGCACCGACTGCGGCCACTTCTTCGAGGCCGTGCAGAGCTTCAGCGACGACTCGCTGACCGTCTGTCCCGAGTGCGGGGGCAAGCTGCGCAAGGTCTACAACGCCGTCGGCGTGGTCTTCAAGGGCTCCGGCTTCTACCGGACCGACAGCCGCGGCGGGGCGGCGGACTCCTCGAGTACGACGGGCTCCGAGTCGTCCGGGTCGGGCTCGGGGACAGGGTCGTCGGACTCAGGGTCGAAGAGCTCGGGCAGCTCGTCCACCTCCCCCAGCAGCTCGAGCCCCTCGACAAGCTCGGGGACCGGGTCGGGCTCGAGCGCCAAGACCGCCTGACGACTGCTCCCCGGAGCACCGTCGTCGCGAGCGCCTGTGGACAACGCCCGCGCCGGCTGAGCGAACTCTCCTAGCGTCATGGGCATGAAGACGCTCCTGCACCGCTGGCACCGACTCCGTCGCCGCGTCCTGCTGCACCGCCGGCTGCTCGCCGCGCTGCTGGCCGGCGTCGCGGTGCTGCTCGGCGTCGAGGCGGCCGCCGAGGAGCCACCGCCGACGCAGTCGGTGTGGACAGCCGCGCGCGACCTGCCCAGCGGCACCGTGCTGCAGCCATCGGACTTCCGTCGCGCCGGGTTCGCCACCGGTACGGCGCCCGACGAGGCGGTCGACGACCCGGCCCGGGTGAGTGGCCGCACCCTCGCCGTACCGCTGCACCGCGGCGAGCCGCTGACGACCGGCAAGGTGGTCGGCGCTGGACTCCTCGCCGGCCACCCGGGACGGGTCGCCGTGCCCGTCCGGATCACCGACCCGGCGGTCGCCGCCCTGCTGAAGGTGGGCGACCGCGTCGACCTCGTCGCCGTCGGCCCCCAGGGCGGCGCCCGCGAGGTGGTGCCGGACGTCGAGGTGCTGGCTCTGCCTCGGCCCACCGAGGACGGGTTCGGTGCCGGCGTCCCGGGCCGGCTGGTCGTGGTGGCCGCAGCCGAGCAGGTCAGCGACACGCTGTCGGCCCTGGGAGTCTCGTATTTCGTCACGGTGCTCTGGAGGGACTAGCGTCCGGTGCTGACCGACAGTGCCCTGAAGCAGACTCGGGGCCAGGACAAGGAGGCACCATGACCGGCTTCAAGAACTTCATCCTCCGCGGAAACCTCGTCGAGCTCGCCGTGGCTTTCATCATGGGGCTCGCGTTCGCCGACGTCGTCAAGGCGACCGTTGCCCTGATCATGGACCTGATCGGCAAGATCGGCGACCAGCCGAACTTCACCGCCTGGCGCCCTGGCGGCGTGTCCCTGGGCGCCTGGATCACCGCTGTGATCGCGTTCCTGATCCTCGCGGCCGTCGTCTACTACCTGATCGTGCTCCCCTACACCAAGGCCAAGGAGCGCTACTTCCCCAGCCAGGAGGAAGGCACTCCTGCCGACGTCGCGCTGCTGCAGGAGATCCGCGACCTGCTGGCCACCCGCGGCCCCGGTGGCGCCACGCCGCCTCCCGGCGTCTGACCCGAGCCGTGCGCGGGCAGGCCAACCGGCGTGCCCGCGCACGCTCAGCCGCCTCAGCCGTGGTGCGGCGGCTTCTGGCGGCGCAGCCAATCCTCGGCCCGGCGCCGGCGCGCCTCGGGGTCCTCGTCCGCGTCGAGGTCGTCCTGGGTCTGCTCCGGCAGCCCGTCCCCGAACACCTCGGCCAGCCGGCGACGCCGCTCGGCCCGCTCCTCCGGCGTCAGGTCGTCCGTCACGAGCCGACCGGCGGTGCCGGCTCGAGCGCCGCGTCGAACCACGCCGGGTCGAACGCCGCCCGCAACGGCCGCCAGCCCGTCGAGGCGGAGAAGCGCTCGGAGCTGATTCGCAACGACCGGGTCAACGGCTCCAGACGAGGACCGGCGAACCGCCGCAGGACCGGCCCGAGGAACCCGGCACTGTCGGCGCCGGCCGCCTTGGCATAGCCCTCGACGACCTCGGAGCGTCGTACCGGCTCCGCACCGACGTTGTAGACACCGCTGGGCGCGTGCAGCGCTGCGAGTACGGCGCCGCCGAGGTCGTCGGTGTGCAGCAGCGACGTCCACGTCTCGGGGCGGCCGATCCCGACCGGGCGTCCGTGCGCGGCCGCGCGAAGCCAGAAGCGGGTCTGGTCGTCGTCGCCCACGATGAGGCCGAACCGGAGCAGCACGCCGATCCGCGACTCGCAGGCGTAGTCCTGCACGGCCGCCTCCGCGACCGCGACCGGCTCGGTGACCGAGGTGATCTCGATCGGGCTGTCCTCGGTGATCCAGGCGTCGCCGTGGTCGGCGTAGACGAAGCTGATGCTCTCCTGGACCACCCGCCGCACCCCCGCCTCGCGGGCGGCGGCGACGATGCTGGGGACCGCCCGGGTCCGCAGCCGGTCGTTGCGCCGCCAGCTGTGCCCCAGCGCCGCGGCATAGCCGACCGGCACATGGGTGGCGAGGTTGACCACCGCGTCGGCGCCGCGGAAGAGCGGCGCCAGGGAAGCGGCTTCGAAGACGTCACCCGGGAGCGGCGTCGCGCCGAGGGACTCCACGAGCGGGACGTTGTCCGGTCGTCGGGTCACCACGTCGACCGAGTGCCCGGCGTCGACCATGGCCCGGACCGCCGCCCGGCCGATGACGCCGGTGCCTCCGCTCACCACGACCTTCACGCCGGTCATGATAAGCAGATAACGACTCGATAACGCGACACTCAGGTGCAGAGGCCGGCCGCTGCGGCCTCCGCGCGCGCCTCTGCCTCGCTCTGCGTCGGGGTCCCGCTGGGCGACGTGCTCGGCGTTGCTCCGGGTGACCCACCGTCGCCGCCACTGCCATCTCCGGCGCCGTCCGTTGGGGACGCACTGGGCGATCCACTGGGCGATCCACCCGCCTGCACGGGGCCTTCCTCGCCCGGCGAGACCGCCCCGGAGGAGAACGGTCCGAGCGGCAGGTCCTTGTTGATCCGCTCCCAGAGCTGCTTCGCCTCCGGCTTCCACTCGACCCGGTTCGGGTCCTCCGGCCACGGCTGCCACGGCACGGTGATGAACTGCACCCGGTCCAGACCGATGCCCTTCAGCTGGCTGCCGAGGGACGCCAGCTCCTTGAGGTTGGCGAAGCCCGGGTCGGTCGTCAGCGACCGGGTCGCGGCGTCGAGGAAGTTGTAGAGCCGCACGGGGTTGGCCAGCGTGCCCTTGGAGACGACCTTCTCGATCATCGCCGAGATGAACGTCTGCTGGCGCTTCATCCGGCCGATGTCCCCGGTGGGGGCACCCAGGTCGTGGCGCACCCGGACGTAGTCGAGGGCCTGCTCGCCGTTGACCTTGTAGGTGCCGGCGGGCAGCTGGATGTGGCCCACGGTGTCGTTGACCTCCGTCGGCACGCAGATCGTCACGCCGTCGATTGCGTCGACCATCTTCTTGAAGCCGACGAAGTCGACGACGATGAAGTGCTGGATCCGGATGCCGGTGAGCTGCTCCACCGTCTTGACCGTGCAGGCCGGGCCACCGATCGCGTAGGCGGCGTTGAACTGCCGCAGTCCTCCCGGGTCGACGCCGTCGCCGCTCTTCTTCTCGCAGGGCGGCTGCTCGACCATGGCGTCGCGCGGCAGGCTGACGCCGTACGCGAACTCGCGGTTCTTCGACAGGTGCAGCAGGATCGTGGTGTCGGAGAGGCCGGGCGTGCTGCCGCCGATGCCCTTGCCGTTGGCCCCTTCGCGGGTGTCGGAGCCCATCACCAGCACGTTGATGGCCCCGCGCTCCACCACCTCGGGCCGGTCGCCCAGCTTGCCGGCGATGTCGAGGGAGGTGATGTTGCCCTCGAGGTGCTTGTAGGCGACGACCACGACGCCGAGGAGCACGGCGAGGACCACACTGACCACCACGAAGACGTTCTTCGCGATGCGACGCGAACGCGGCGGGCGGGCGCGGTGACGCGGGCGTGTGTCGGACAAGTAGACCCTCGTTGGACATGGACGGGTCGCTGCCCGCTTCTCCCTCTGGCCAGCCCATTGTGCTAGACCGCGGAAGCCAGCCCAAATCCCCGACGCGGCTCTCCGCTCCGTGTCGTCGGGTGCTCCGGCTGCTCTCCGATCCGGGAACCCGCGTTGAGTGACACACCAGCGCTGTCCCGGTTCCCACCGGACAGCGCTCAGGTGTCACGCAACGTCAAGGACGCCCCCGACGGGCCCGGCGTTCGTCATGTCCACGGCGTGCTGCCAAAATGACCAGCACCAGTGGACATCCTCGACATGAGGATCCACCTGGCCGGCCCCAGTAGCTCAGCGGATAGAGCAGCCGCCTCCTAAGCGAAAGGTCGCAGGTTCGACTCCTGCCTGGGGCACCAGTGCGATGTCTCCCGCCGTGCTCGAAGTGGACGAAATGACGGCCGTTGCGGCGTGTCGAGCGGCATTTCGTCCATTTCCAGGCGCACGGCCACCGCTCTGGGGCGCGACCGCGCGACCCAGCAGGTGGCTGCGGCCTACGACAGCGGCTGGCCGCCGATGCTGACCACCCTGAGCGTCGGCGCCGCTCCGGGTGTCCCCGCAGGCACCTCCTCGGCCCGGAGGGCGACGGCCTGGCCCTCGAGGCCGGTGAACTCGAGCCGGCTCGACTCGACGGTGCCGTCCCTGTCGAAGTCGGCGGCCGCCGGTGCGTCCAGGGCGGCTGGGTCGCCGAGGTCGAGCGGCTGGGTGCCCAGGCACCAGCCGGCCACGCCGCCAGTGGAGCAGGACGACCAGGTGCCCTGGCGGTCCACGAGGGCCGGGGCGACCGGCTCGTCCGGGTCCGGCTCCGGGTCTGGCTCCGGGTCCGGCGCGGGGTCTGGCGCAGGGTCGTCCGACGGCTGCGAGGACGGCACCGTCGCCGGCTTGTCGGCCTTCGTCCCGGGCGTCGCACGTGCGGCTCCCGCGCCGTCCCGCGTCACATGCGGACGGGCCACCGCCGGTGAGCGCCGCGGGTCAGCGGCCGGCGCCGTGCCGGCTGGCGGCGGTGGGGACGGCGTCACGAAGACGCCCGTGCGGTAGCCGGTCTCGAAGGACATCACCAGGGCGACGTAGTAGTCGGACGCGTTGTAGCGGTAGAGCGCCCGGGCCATCCCGGCCGGGTCGCTGACGTCGTCGCCGCCGCGACAGAGGTAGCGGCCGCTGCCGAGCGCGGCGTCGTCGATGTCGAGCGGGTCGGCCGAGCCGTCGCCGTCCCCGTCGGCGGCCACCTCCTGCCAGGTGGCCGGGAGGAACTGCATCGCCCCGACGGCGCGGTCCCACAGCGGGTCGCCGTCGAGGGCGCCGTCGTCGCTGTCGCCGACCGCACGCACCGCCCCGGACCCGTCGAGCCGGGGACCGATGATCGCCGGCCGGGACACCCCGTCGCTGCCGAGGACCGAGCCGCCGTAGCGCCCGTGGTCGGACTCGACCCGGCCGACCGCCGCCAGCAGCGTCCACGGCAGCCGGCAGGACGGGTACGAGGCCGCGAGGGTGCCGGCGGCGCTCTGGTAGGCGCGCAGCGCGGCCGTCGGTACGTCGTTGCTGCCGGTCGCGCTGACCTCGTAGAACTGCTGGTCGTCCGCCCGTTGCGGGCGCGCCCTCGGTGCCCGGTCGTGGCGGGCCACGAGCACGACGCCCGCGACCACACCCTCGGGCGGCGTCGCCATCAGCGCTGCCTGCCGTACGACGCCACCGACCAGGTCGCTCGCGAAGGCCGACGCAGCGACCCCTCCACCGGTGGTCGCCGGGCCCGGCGAGGACGCGGGCAACGCCAGCACGGCAGCCAGCAGCACGTGCCGGGACCAGCTCGGCATCGTCAGCATGGCCCTCCTCCGACAGGCTGCAGGGCGATCCCAGCGTAGGCACCGGCGCGCCTGCGAGAGGCCGGAACGGACAAACCGGCCAGGCAGCTCAGCGGACGTTGCCGAGGACCGTCCCGATGGCGATCCGGAGCGCCACCCGGGCCGGGTTGGGCCGGGGTTGCCGGTAGCGGGCGGCGTAGCGCCGGACCGCCTCCTCGACCGCGTCCGGGTCGCTGCGCACCTCGGCGGTTCCCTGCAGGGTCGACCAGTGCCGTCCGTCGACCTGGCAGATCGCGATCGTCGGGTCCTCGCGCAGGTTGCGCACCTTCACAGAGGTGCCGCTGGTGATCGCCCAGGCCGTTGCGGTGTCGAAGTCGACGACCACGCCCATCGGCACGACGTGCAGGCCGCCTCGGCGCGACACCGACGAGACGGTGCACAGGTGCCGCTCGCTCCAGAATGCGCGGAAGTCGCGGGACGCCAGGACGATGTCGAGGTCGGGGCTGGTCACCGGGCCATCCTGCCCTGTCGGAAGACGGTCAGACGATCTCGAAGCGGATCCCCGCTGCCTGGAGCCGCGCCAGCAGCGCGTCCCCCATCGCGACGGCCGTGGTCACCTGTCCGGAGGTCGGCGGGTTGTCGTCGTACGCCAGGCAGAGCGCCGACTCCGCCAGCATCTTCGCGGTCTCGGTGTAGCCGGGGTCGCCGCCGGAGACGCGTGTGTGCACCATGCGGCCGGCGCCGGCCCGGCCGACGAAGTCGACGGTGAACCACGACTTCGCGCGCCGCCCCGGCGAGGGGCCGTCCCCGGCCTTGATCCGCTTCATGAGCGCCTTGCGCACGGCCGGCACCTGCGCGGCGACCGCCAAGGCACTCACGCCGGCGAGGCCGCCGACGGTGTAGCGCAGCGTCTTCAGGCCGGCGTAGTGCGAGTAGCCGAAGTCCGGTCCGTACGACGGCAGCGCGGCGCCCGAGCGGACCACGATGAACGGGTCGATCGTGGGCAGTGGCAGCAGCCAGTAGCCGAGCAGCCGGTCGCGGTGCGGCTTCCCGGCGATCGCCCGCGAGCGACGTCCGGAGGGACGAGACTCCTTCTTGCGGCGCGCCACCATCGCGTCGCGCATCTGCCGGGCCCGCGACATCGCGGTGAGGGCGGAGTGGAAGGTGCCGCCGGAGAAGGTGGCGTTGGACCGGACCACCCCGCGGACCCGGATCGGGACGTCGGCGTCGAGCTGCTGCACGGTGTAGTAGGCACCCAGGTCGTGGGGCACCGAGTCGAAGCCGCAGGCGTGCACGATCCGGGCGCCGGACGCGACGGCGGTGTCGTGGTGCTCGAGGAACATCCGGTCGACGAATTCCGGCTCCCCGGTCAGGTCGACGTAGTCGGTGCCGGCCTCCGCGCAGGCGCGGACCAAGGCCTCGCCGTGCAGCAGGTAGGGGCCGACCGTGGTGACCACCACGCGCGCAGACGCGGCCACCTCCTGCAGTGACGCGGGGTCCGAGCTGTCGGCGACGAGGAGGTCCAGGCCGGCGGCGGACGGGTGGGCCTTCGCCAGCCGCTCGCGCACGGCCTCCAGCTTGCCGCGGTTGCGCCCGGCCAGCGCCCACCGGCAACCGTCGGGAGCGTGCTCGGCGAGGTAGTCGGCCGTCAGCCCGCCGGTGAACCCGGTCGCGCCGAACAGCACGAGGTCGTAGGGGCGATCGGTCTTGTCCTGGACCACGAGGGCCTCCTCGGTCGGCTCGGGAACCGTCCGCAGCCTAGCCGCGTCCCATCACCACCGATCGACGTCTCGAGGAGCGCAACGATGGCCACGATCATCCCGGCACTGCCCACCCTGCGGAGGCTGACCCTCGCGGGCACCGCCCTCGGCACCGCCTTCGCGGCCGGCGTCGTCGCCGCCGGCGGCTTCGCGAGCACGCCGCCCCCGACGGAGCGGCTCACCCCGGTCGCGAGCAAGGACGCCCTGCACGCCTTCGACGACTGCCGGGAGCTGCTCGACTGGTACCTCGAGCGCAACCTCCGCGACGTCGGCCCCTACGGGTGGAGGCTGCCGCCCTACACGGTCATGGGAGACGGGATGACCGACGGCGTGCGCGCTCCCGTGCCCGGCGAGGACCTCGCCGACTCCGGCGCGGTGGCTCCGCAGGCCGGGGTGCGGTCGTCGGTCGGCAGCGGCGTGGCCGCCGAGCCAGGATTCGACGGCCGGGTGGGACAGGAGAACAGCGCGACCGGCACCAACGTGCAGGAGGCCGGCGTCGACGAGCCCGACGTCGCCAAGACCGACGGACGCCTGCTGGTCCGGCTCGCCGGGGGCAACCGGGTCGTGTTCACCGACGTCGCCGGCGCGGTGCCCCGCGAGCTCGGCCGCTACCGGCTCCCCGACGGGCTCACCGGCCAGGAGCTGCTGCTGGTCGGCGACCACGTGCTGGTGACGGCAGCCACGACGGTCGTCCTGGTGGATCCTGCGACGGACTCCTTCAGCCCCAGTGACGGCGTCGACCGGATCGCTCCGGAGCTCCGGCAGACCACGACCGTCCTGGACCTCGACGTCACCGATCCTTCGTCGCCCACGCTCGTCGACGAGGACACCTACTCCGGGACCCTGCTCTCGGTCCGGCAGTACGGCGACGTGGTCCGCGTCGTCACCAGCACCCCCCGGCCGGACCTGCCCTGGGTCCAGCCCGGCCTGCAGTACGACGAGCGCGAGGCCACCGCGCGGAACCGCGACCTGGTCCGCGGCACCACACTGGCGGACTGGCTGCCCCGGGTGACCGACGAGGACGGCACGACCACCACGCCGGACTGCGCCGACGTGTTCCGGCCACCCACCGGCGCGGGCGACGCGACGCTGGGAATCTTCGGCGAGGGCGTCCACGCCGACGTCGCGCCGGAGATCGTCGCGCTCGCCACCGACTCGCAGGTCGTCTACTCCTCCACCGACCGGATCTACGTGGCCACCACCCGGTCCTCCTCCGGCTTCTGGCGGTCCGCCTACGGCCGGATCACCGGACAGCCGGTCCCTCCCGAGCCCGACGACGTGACGACGCAGCTGCACAGCTTCGCGCTCGAGGACTCGCGAGCGTCGTACGTCGGTTCCGGTCACGTGACCGGGATCGTCCGTGACCGGTGGTCCCTCGACGAGCAGGACGGCCGGCTCCGGGTGGCGGTCTCGCTCCGCGGGGGCTGGGGCGCCACGGTCGAGAACGGCGTGGCCGTGCTGGTGGAGCGCGACGGGGCGCTGGCGCAGGTCGGGCACGTCGACGGGCTCGGACCGGACGAGGACATCAAGGCGGTGCGGTGGTTCCACGACTTCGCCGTGGTGGTGACGTTCCGGCAGACCGACCCGCTGTACACGATCGACTTCTCCGATCCGGAGCACCCGCGGGCGCTCGGGGCGTTGAAGATCAGCGGCTACTCGGGCTACCTGCACCCGATCGGCGGCGGGCTGCTGCTCGGCCTGGGGCAGGAAGCGACGCTTCAGGGGCAGCTGCTCGGTGCGCAGGTCGCCGTCTTCGACATCAGCGACCTGACCGACCCCCGGCGGGTCGACAAGCTGTCGCTCGGCCAGGCGACCGACCTGCCCGCGGTGGCCGACCCGCGGGCGCTCACCTGGCTGCCCGGGGCGAGGCCCGGCACCGGCACCGCCTTCACGATCGCCTCTGACTGGTCGCGCGGATCGGGCAGCGAGCCGGTGCGGTTCGACGTCGGCCCGGGTGGTGCGCTCGAGCGGCGCGAACTGCCCGCGCTGCCGGGCGCCCAGCGGGCGCTGCCGCTCGACGACGGCCGGGTGGCGCTGGTCGGGGTCGAGGGGGTCCGGATCGTGGGGGCACGCTGAGGCGGGCGGCGTACTGCGAATGTTGCGCGAGTGACGGCTGTGGCGGGGCCGGCGGCACATCAGCGACATTCGCGGGCCGGGCGGCGGGGGCGTGGCGGCGACGGGCAGGCGTCGTACGCTCGGGGCATGTGCCGCAACATCCGGACCCTGCACAACTTCGAGCCGCCGGCCACGCGCGACGAGGTGGAGGCGGCGGCCCTCCAGTACGTCCGCAAGGTCAGCGGCACGACCAGGCCGAGCCAGGCGAACGCCGACGTCTTCGCCGCCGCTGTCGCCGAGGTGGCCGCAGCGACGCACCGCCTGCTCGACGGACTGACCACCGCCGCGCCGCCGAAGGACCGCGAGGTGGAGGCCGCGAAGGCGCGGGCCCGGGCGCAGCTGCGGTACGGCGCCTGAGGGAGCCGCTACACCACCACGCCGAAGATGTGCTCGGCCGCCTCGGCGACGATCTCGGCCGTCTCGCCGCCGCTGCCGACGAGCACGCCCTCGTCGGTCGCGACCACGGAGACCACCTCGCCGGGCTGCGCGCCGATCCGGCGGAGCACGCCCATGAGCTCCTCGTCCTTCTGCATCTCCTCGGAGATCCGGCGGACGCGGACGCGCTTCGACTCCGGGCCGGTGATCGAGCTCAACGCCGAGACCCCCGCCATGAACTCCTCGGTGTCGGACTGGCCCAGCTCGGTGAGTCCCGGGATCGGGTTGCCGTACGGCGACTCGGTGGGATGCCCGAGCAGCTCGAGCAGCCGCCTCTCGACGGACTCGCTGATCACGTGCTCCCAGCGGCACGCCTCGGCGTGCACCAGCTCCCAGTCGAGGCCGATGACGTCGGTGAGCAGCCGCTCGGCCAGCCGGTGCTTGCGCATCACCCGGGTGGCCAGGTTGAGGCCTTCCGGGGTCAGCTCCAGGTGCCGGTCGCCCTCGATGGTGAGCAGCCCGTCGCGCTCCATCCTGGCGACCGTCTGGCTCACGGTGGGGCCGCTCTGGTGCAGCCGCTCGGCGATCCGGGCCCGCAACGGCACGATGCCCTCCTCGACGAGCTCGTAGATCGTCCGGAGGTACATCTCGGTGGTGTCGATGAGGTCACTCACGCGGCCATTCTCCCCCATCGGCACGAGCAGGCGGCACACCCGGGCAACCGGACCGCCTCGCCGTCAGGCCGGAGCGGTGTCGGCCTCGGGCAGGCCGGTGCGCCGGTGCTCGGGACCGGCCTCGAGCTCGGCCAGCGCGGCGTTGTAGCGGGCCAGGTAGGCGACCAGCTGGTCGAGGTCGGCGTCGTCCCACTCACCGAGCTTGTCGCTGAGCTGGCGGCGACGCAGCTCGCTGACCTCGGCCATCCGCTGCCGGCCCACCTCCGTGACCCGAAGGATGGACGCCCGGCCGTCCTCGGGATCCGGGGTGCGCTCGACCAGCTCGAGCTCCATCAGCTGGTGCACGACGCGGCTCACGGCGCCCTTGTCGAGCTGGAACAGGTCGGCCAGCTCGGAGGCGCGACGCGGGCCGAACTCCGTCAGGGTGCCGAGCAGGAAGTAGGCCGACGTGTTCAGCTCCGGGTGCACGAGGTAGGCACGCTCGCCGATCACCTTCCGGACGCGGCGCAGCAGGATCCCGATCTCGTGCTCGAGGCCGCGCAGCATCTCAACGCGCCCTGTCTGCCTGTCCATCGCGGTTCCCGTCCGTCATGGGCCTGGTGTGCTCGGGATCGTCCAGCGTCGTCCGGAGCGGCACTTCGCGGATGAACAATACGGCCACCAGTGCGAGGAAGGCGAAGGGCGCCGCGATCAGGAACAGGTGACCGCTCGCGGTGCCGAAGGCGTGCTCGAAGATCAGCCTGACCGGCTCCGGCAGCTGCGAGAGGTCCGGGATGGCGTGGCTGTCGTGGGAGACAGGCAGCGGCTGGCCGGTCTCCCGGGCGAGGCGGGCGAGGCCGGTGCGAACGTGATCGGCCACCTGGGCGCTGAGGACCGCGCCCAACGCGGAGACGCCGATGGAGCCGCCCATCGAGCGGAAGAACGACACCACGGAGCTGGCCGCGCCCATGTCGGCCGCCTTGGTGTTGTTCTGCACCGCCAGGACGAGGTTCTGCATGGTGGCCCCCAGGCCGATGCCGACGATGAACATGAACACGCCGACCGCGAGCAGCGGGGTGGTCTCGTCGACCTGGCCCAGCAGCACCATCCCGACCACGACGAGCACCATGCCGCCCACCAGCCAGCTCTTCCAGATGCCGGTGCGGGTGATCGTCCGGCCGGACACGATGCTGGAGATCAGCAGGCCGCCGACCATGCAGACCGACATCAGGCCGGCCTTGGTGGGGCTCATCCCGCGGGCCAGCTGGAAGTACTGCTGCAGGTAGACGGTGGCGCCGAACATCGCCACCCCGACGAAGACGCTCGCGATGGTTGCGAGGCTCGTGGTCCGGTCACGGAAGAGGCGCAGCGGGATGATCGGCTCGGCCGCCACCCTGGCCTCGACGTACACCGCGGCGACCAGCAGCAGCACGCCGACGGTGACCAGCGCGGCCGTCGTACCAGAGGCCCAGTCGAACTGGTTGCCCGCCAGCGACACCCACACGAGCAGCACGGAGACGCCGGCGGTGATCAGCGTGGCGCCTGCGTAGTCGATCTGCACGGGGCGCTTGATGACGGGGAGGTGCAGCGTCTTCTGGAGTACGACGAACGCGACCGCGGCGATCGGCACGCCCACCCAGAAGCACCAGCGCCAGCCCAGGCCCGGGGCGTCCACGAGGAAGCCGCCGATGAGCGGGCCGCTGACCGTGGCGAGCGCGAAGACGGCGCCGATGTAGCCGCTGTAGCGGCCGCGCTCGCGGGGGGTGACCATCACCGCGATGACGACCTGGACCAGGGCGCTCAGGCCGCCGACGCCGAAGCCCTGGATCGCCCGGGCACCGATCAGCACGCCCATCGAGGGCGCGAAGCCGGCGATCAGCGAGCCGACCAGGAAGATCGTCAGGGCCACCTGGACCAGCAGCTTCTTGTTGAACTGGTCGGCCAGCTTGCCCCACAGCGGCGTCGACGCCGTCATGGTCAGCAGCGTGGCGACGACCACCCAGGTGTAGCCGCTCTGGCTGCCGTGCAGCTCGGCGACGATCCGCGGCAGCGCGTTGGAGACGATCGTGCTCGAGACCATCGCCACGAACATGGCGAGCAGCAGTCCGCTCAGGGCCTCGAGGACCTGGCGGTGGGACATCCGTCCGGAGAGCTCGGCGGACGGGGCGGAGGTGGCAACGCTCATGGTTGAAGTATGCAACTAGATAGTTGCCCTATGCAACTTTGATGAGGAGCGTCACATCGGTCGGTGGAGTCTCGGTGCCCCGGCCGCCCCCGGACATGCAGCGACCCGCAGGCCATGGCTCACGAAGGAGTCACCGGCGGACGTGGTCCGGCCGACCTGCGGGTCGGGTAGCTGCGTTGGATTCGCCGGCAGCGCCAGCGATGCATGGCTGCTGCTAGCGCGCAGCCACCTCACGCGTCCTTGAAGAATTCATCTGTTGGACCACCTCCTTTCCGTGTGCGACCACGGTACGTCGGGGGGCTGGGCTGGACAACGGGTTATCGGAGCCGCGGGCGCAACTCGGCGTGCCCGCGGGCGCAACTCGGCGAAGGGGGGTCAGGAGGGAGCGAGGGCGGCGGTGAACTGGGCGTTGTAGAGCCGCGCGTAGGCGCCGTCGGCGTCGAGCAGCGACTCGTGGGTGCCCTGCTCGACGATGGCGCCGTCCTCCATCACCAGGATCAGGTCGGCGTCGCGGATGGTGGAGAGCCGGTGCGCGATCACGAAGGAGGTCCGGTCGGAGCGCAGCGCCGCCATCGCGTGCTGCAGCAGCAGCTCCGTGCGGGTGTCCACCGACGACGTCGCCTCGTCGAGGATCAGCAGCGCCGGGTCGGAGAGGAACGCCCGCGCGATCGTGACCAGCTGCCGCTCGCCCGCGGAGAGGTTCGAGCCCTCCTCGTCGATGACGGTGTCGTAGCCGTCGGGCAGCGAGTGCACGAACCGGTCGACGAAGGTGGCCTGCGCCGCCTCGAGGATCTGCTCCACCGTCGCGTCCGGACGACCGTAGGCGATGTTGTCGCGGATGGTGCCCTCGAAGAGCCAGGTGTCCTGCAGCACCATCCCGGTCTGGGCCCGGAGGACCCCGCGCGGCATCGCGGTGATGTCGACCCCGTCCAGGGTGATCCGGCCGCCGTCGAGCTCGTAGAACCGCATCACCAGGTTGACTAGGGTGGTCTTCCCGGCCCCGGTCGGCCCCACGATGGCCACCGTGTGGCCCGGCTGCGCGACCAGGGAGAGGTCCCGGATCAGCGGGCGCACCGGGTCGTAGGAGAACGACACGTGCTCGAAGCGGACCTCCCCGCGTCGTACGGGTGCGGCCACCTCGGCGGACACCGCCGCGTCGGGACTCTGCTCCTCGGCGTCGAGCAGCTCGAAGACGCGCTCGGCCGACGCGACGCCGGACTGCAGCAGGTTGGCCATCGACGCCAGCTGGGTGAGCGGCTGGGTGAACTGGCGGGTGTACTGGATGAACGCCTGCACGTCGCCCAGGGAGATCTGGCCGCTGGCCACCCGGACACCGCCGATGACGGCGATCGCGACGTAGTTGAGGTTCCCGATGAACATCATCAGCGGCATGATCAGCCCGCTGATGAACTGGGCGCCGAACGAGGCGCGGTAGAGCTCGTCGTTCTCCTCCGCGAAGATCCGCTCCGCCTCCTCCTGGCGGCCGAAGACCTTCACCAGCGCGTGCCCGGAGAACGTCTCCTCGATGTGGGAGTTGAGCCGACCGGTCCGGCGCCACTGGTCGATGAACATCGTCTTGGAGCGCTTCATCACCGCGCCGGTGAGCAGCATCGAGAGCGGCACCGAGATCAGCGCGATCAGCGCCAGCAGCGGCGAGATCCAGAACATCATCGACAGCACCGCCACCACGGTGAGCAGGCTGGTCAGCAGCTGGCTCATCGTCTGCTGCAGCGACTGGCTGAGGTTGTCGATGTCGTTGGTCACCCGGCTGAGCAGCTCGCCGCGCGGCTGCCGGTCGAAGTAGCTCAGCGGGAGCCGGTTGACCTTGTCCTCGACGTCCGCGCGCATCCGGCGCACCGTCGCCTGCACCACGTCGTTGATGAGGTAGCCCTGGCCGAAGGCGAGGATCGCGGCGACGACGTAGATGGCGAGTACGACGAGCAGCACCGTGCCCACGGCGCCGAAGTCGACCCTCTGCCCCGGGGTGACGTCCATCGAGGACACCATCGAGGCCAGCTTGTCCTCACCGCCCTGGCGCAGCTGCTCGACCGCCTGGGCCTTGGTCATCCCCTCGGGCAGCTTGGCGCCGATGAGGCCGGCGAAGATCAGGTCGGTCGCCCGCCCCAGGATCTTCGGGCCGATTGCGGTGAGCGTCACCGACACGACGGCGAGCACCATCAGGCCGATCACCTTGCCGCGCTGGGGCGAGAGCCGCCGGACCAGCCGGCGGGCGGACGCGCCGAAGTCGTGCGCCTTCTGGCCGACCATCGGGCCGCCGAAGGGCCCGCGACCCGGCCCCGGCCCCGCCTGGACCCGCTCGGTCTCCTTGAGCTGACCGCTGCTGGTCGCCGTGCCCGGCTCGCCGACGGAGACCCCGGTGGGCTCGCCACCGGGGACGTCGGGGACCCCGTCGGTGGAGGCCCGGCCGGCGTCGGGGCCGACGTCGGGGTGGTCGCTCATGCTGCGTCCTCGGCGCCGAGCTGGGACTCCACGATCTCGCGGTAGGTCTGGCAGGTCTCGAGCAGCGCGTCGTGGGTGCCGTGCCCGACGAGCTCGCCGTCCTCCAGCACGAGGATCTGGTCGGCGTCGCGGATGGTGGAGACCCGCTGCGCCACGATCAGGACGGTCGCGTCGGTCGTCTCGGGCCTCAGCGCGGCACGCAGGCGGGCGTCGGTGGCGAGGTCGAGCGCCGAGAACGAGTCGTCGAAGAGATAGATCTCGGGTCGTCGTACCAGCGCTCGCGCGATCGCCAGCCGCTGCCGCTGGCCGCCGCTGAAGTTGCTGCCGCCCTGGTTGACCGGGGATTCCAGTCCCTCGGACAGCGCCTCGACGAAGTCACGCGCCTGGGCGATCTCCAGCGCCCGCCACATCTCCTCCTCGGTGGCGTCCGCCTTGCCGTGCCGCAGGTTGCTGGCGATGGTGCCGGAGAAGAGGAACGCCCGCTGTGGCACCAGGCCCATCCGCGCCCACAGCACCTGGGGCGCGAGGTCGCGCACGTCGACGCCGTCGACCAGGACCCGGCCGCCGGTGGCGTCGAAGAGCCGCGGGATCAGGTTGAGCATGGTGGTCTTGCCGGCGCCGGTGGAGCCGATCACGGCCACGGTCCGGCCGGGCACGGCGGTGAAGGAGACCCGGCGTACGACGGGCACGTCGGCGCCCGGGTAGCAGAACTCCACGTCCTCGAACCGCACGGTGCCGCGCTCGCGTACCTCGGTGACCGGCGCCTGCGGCGGTACGACGGAGGAGTCGGTGTCGAGGACCTCGACGATCCGGTCGGCGCAGACGGCCGACCTGGGGATCATCATCATCATGAAGGTCCCCATCATCACCGACATGATGATCTGCATCAGGTAGGAGAGGTAGGCCGTCAGCGAGCCGATCTCCATCTGTCCGGTCGCGACGCGGTGGCCGCCGAACCAGAGCACGCCCACCGAGGAGAGGTTGGCGACCAGCATCACGGTCGGGAACATCGCAGCCAGCCAGCGTCCGGCCCGGATGGACACGTCGGTGAGGTCGTCGTTGGCGCGCTCGAACCGCTCGGTCTCGTGCCGCTCCCGGACGAACGCGCGCACGACCCGGACGCCGGTGATCTGCTCGCGCAGCAGCCGGTTGACCTCGTCGATGCGCTCCTGCATCAGCCGGAAGCTGGGCACCATCCGGGTGACGATGAAGCCGATCGCCACGGCGAGCACCGGCGCGGCGACGGCGATGATCCAGGAGAGCCCGAGGTCCTCGCGCATCGCCATCACGATGCTGCCGACCATCATGATCGGGGCCGCCACCGCCATGGTGCAGGCCATCAGCACCAGCATCTGGACCTGCTGGACGTCGTTGGTCTCGCGGGTGATCAGCGAGGGCGCGCCGAAGTCCTGCACCTCACGGGCGGAGAACGACCCGACGCGGTGGAAGATCGCGGCCCGGACGTCGCGTCCGAACGCCATCGCCGTGCGGGCGCTGAACCAGACGGCGGCGATCGAGCAGGCGATCTGCACCAGGGACACCGCGAGCATGACGCCGCCGGTCCGGACGATGTAGCCGACGTCGCCGGTGACCACGCCGCGGTCGATGATGTCGGCGTTGAGGGTCGGCAGGGTGAGGGCGGCCACGGTGCCGACGAACTGCAGCGCCACGACGGCGGCCAGCCACCGGCGGTACGGCGCCACGTGGGTGCGGATCAGTCGCAGCAGCATCGGGTCACCCCGCCTTCCCGGAGGGCGCCGGCGCGAGGACGCCGTCGAGGACCACGCCGACGATCTGCTCGGGGGTGAGCCGCCGTCCGTCGCTGATGTGCGGGTGGCTGCCGGAGAAGGTGAGCAGCCGCAGCAGGTGCACCAGCTGCTCCGGAGAGCAGGTCAGCCGGTCGGCGTCTGGCGCCACCAGGGCCACCATGATCTCCTCCGCGCGATGGCGGCCGTCCGCCAGGTGCCGGTGCGCCCGGGGCGGACCGACCATGCCCATGGCGGTCATCAGCGCGAAGATCCCGGTGAAGCGCGCCTGCAGCCGGGTGACCACCTCGAGCAGCCGGCCGCGGAGGTCCAGGCCGGCGTCGATCGAGGCCAGGTCGTCGAGGAACGGCTCGATGTCCGTCCCCTGCTCGACGGCCGCCAGGACGAGGTCGTCCTTGGACTCGAAGACCCGGAAGATTGTCCCCTCCGCGACCCCCGCGGCGTCGGCGATCTGACGGGTGGTGACGGTGCGGCCGTGCTCGAGGAGCAGCGGCAGCGTCGCCTCGACGATGGCGCTGCGCCGGTCCTCGGCACTCATCGGGGCAGCACGCGGGGTCATGTCCGGCAGCCTAAGTGAGTGAGCACTCACTCAGCAACCGGTTTCCGGAGCCCTTCGCTCGTGCGGCCGCGGCACGTACCGTGGAGCGATGCCCACGATCGACATCGGCGCCGACACCTTCGAGCAGACCATCACCGGCCACGACATCGTGTTCGTCGACTTCTGGGCGGGCTGGTGCGGCCCCTGCCGGCAGTTCGCCCCGGTCTACGAGGCGGCCTCCGAGGAGCACTCCGACCTGGTCTTCGCCTCCGTGGACACCGAGGCGGAGGTGGGGCTGTCCCAGGCCCTCGGGATCAGCTCGATCCCGACGCTGATGGCGTTCCGGGACGGGGTGCTGGTGTTCAACGAGGCCGGCGCGCTGCCGGCCCCGGCGCTGGAGCAGCTCATCGAGGGTGTCCGTGGCATCGACTCCGAGGAGCTCGCCCGGGCGGTCGCCGAGCAACGGACACAGCAGCAGGAGCAACAGCAGCGCAACGCCTGACCGGGGCTGCGGTCGCGGATCGGTAGCGTGCCGCCATGACGACCGCCGACCCGCAGGAGCTCGCCGGCATCGACCGCCTGGCACCGGTCCTCGCCGACCGGCTCGGAGACGAGCGCTGGCTGGACGCGCACGCCGAGCTGATCAGCGGCGGCAAGTCCAACCTCACCTTCCTGGTCCGCAGCGATGCCGGCGACGTGGTGCTGCGCCGGCCGCCGACGGGGACGCTGCTGCCCAGCGCGCACGACATGGTGCGCGAGGCCCGGGTGCAGCGCGCGCTGGCCGACACCGACGTGCCGGTCGCACGGATCGTCCTGGCCGACGAGGGCGAGCTGATCGGCATCCAGTGCTACGTCATGGAGCGCGTCCCGGGCCATGTGATCCGGGGCGAGCTGCCGCCGTCGTACGCCGGGACGGCCGCCGAGCGCACGGCGCTGGCGCATGCCTTCGCCGACACGCTGGCGCACCTGCACGCGGTGGAATTCGATGCGGTGGGGCTCGGCGACTACGGCCGTCCTGAGGGGTTCATGGAGCGGCAGGTACGACGCTGGGCCGGCCAGTGGGAGAAGTCGAGGACCCACGACGTGCCCGAGATCGAGGAGCTCGGCCGACGCCTGGCCGCAGACGTGCCCGCTCAGCAGCGCAGCACGATCGTGCACGGCGACTTCCGGATCGACAACGTCGTCTACTCCGCCGACGACCCCGGGACCATCAACGCGGTGCTCGACTGGGAGCTGTCGACCCTCGGTGACCCGCTGACCGATCTGGCGCTGCTGATGCTGTTCTGGCGCGAGGAGGGCGAGGGCCAGCTGCGGCTGATCCCCGGCGTGACGCACCTGCCGGGCTTCCCGACGCGCCACGAGATGCTGGAGCGCTACGCGGCCACGTCAGGGGCGGACCTGTCCGACCTGGGCTACTACCAGGCTTTCGCGCACTACAAGTTCGCGATCATCGCGCAGGGCGTGCAGGCTCGGGCGCGCGCCGGCGCGATGGGCGGCCAGGACTTCGGCAACCTCGACGACGAGATCCGCGAGCTGGGCGCGCTCGGGCTCGAGCACCTGTAGGTCAGGGCGCCAGCCGGCTCCTCGTCCAGCCGTCCCCGCCCCGGCGGTAGACCAGCCGGTCGTGCATCCGGCCGTGCCGGCCCTGCCAGAACTCGATCGCCTCGGGCCGGACGCGGAAGCCGCCCCAGTGCGGCGGGCAGGGCACGTCGGTGCCCTCGAACCGGTCGGCGGCCTCGGCGAGCAGCCGTTCGAGCGCCGCACGGTCGGGCACCTCCCCGGACTGCGGCGAGGCCCAGGCGCCCAGCTGGGCGTCGCGTGGCCGGGAGGCGAAGTAGGCCTGCGACTCCGCCCGGCTCACCTGCTCGGCGGTCCCCTCCACGCGGACCTGGCGCTGCAGCGCGTACCACGGGAACAGCAGCGCGCACCGGGGTTCGTCGGCCAGCTCCCGACCCTTCCGGGAGCGGTAATTGGTGAAGAACACGAACCCGTCCCTGTTCCCGGAGCCTGACGAGGGGTCCAGCCCCTTCAGCAGCACCGTCCGGCTGCTCGGCGCGCCGTCGGCGGACACGGTCGAGACGACCATCGCGTTCGGCTCCCCGCCGGCCGCCAGCGCCTCGTCGTACCAGCGGGTGAAGAGCTCGTACGGCGACCCGGGCGCGTCCTCCTCGGACAGGCCGCCCATGGCGTAGTCGACGCGCTGGCCGGCGAGGTCCAGCCGCCGGCCGCCTTCCGCTCCGGCGGCCGAGGCCTCGCGCGGTGCTCCGGGTTGGTCCATGGGAGCGAACATAGTGCGCGCGCGGGGCGTGGGGCAGAATGCAGCGGGATCAGCAGGTGGAGACGGAGTCGAAGGAGTGGGCATGGCCGAGGTACAGCACGGGCTCGAGGGTGTCATCGCGTTCGAGACGCAGATCGCCGAGCCCGACAAGGAGGGCTCCGCGCTGCGCTACCGCGGTGTCGACATCGAGGACCTCGTCGGCCGGGTGCCCTTCGAGAACGTCTGGGGCCTGCTCGTCGACGGCTCCTACACGCCCGGGATGCCGCCCGCCGAGCCGTTCCCGCTGCCGGTGCACACCGGTGACATCCGGGTCGACGTGCAGTCCGCCGTCGCCCAGCTCGCCCCCGTGTGGGGGCTGCAGCAGTCCTACGACATCGACGACACCCAGGTCCGCGAGGACCTCGGTCGCGCGGCCGTCATGGTGCTCTCCTACGTCGCGCAGGCGGCCCGCGGCATCGGCCAGCCGATGATCCCGCAGTCCCGCGTCGACGAGGCGCACTCGATCGCCGAGCGGTTCATGATCCGCTGGCGCGGCGAGCCGGACCCGCGGCACATCAAGGCCGTCGACTCCTACTGGAGCTCCGCCGCCGAGCACGGCATGAACGCCTCCACCTTCACCGCCCGGGTGATCACCTCCACCGGTGCGGACGTGGGCGCCGCGCTCTCCGGCGCGATCGGCGCGATGAGCGGCCCGCTGCACGGCGGTGCGCCGTCGCGGGTGCTGCACATGATCGAGGAGGTCGAGAAGACCGGCGACGCCACGTCGTACGTCAAGCAGCTGCTCGACCGCGGGGAGCGGCTGATGGGCTTCGGGCACCGGGTCTACCGCGCCCAGGACCCGCGCGCCCGGGTGCTGCGGCGGACGGCGCAGGAGCTCGGCGCCCCGCGCTACGAGGTGGCCGAGGCGCTGGAGAAGGCCGCGCTCGCCGAGCTGAAGGAGCGTCGCCCCGACCGGGTGCTGGAGACCAACGTCGAGTTCTGGGCCGCGATCGTGCTCGACTTCGCCGAGGTGCCGCCGCACATGTTCACCTCGATGTTCACCTGCGCGCGCACCGCCGGCTGGTCGGCGCACATCCTCGAGCAGAAGCGCACCGGCCGGCTGATCCGCCCCTCGGCGATCTACGCCGGCCCGGCGTCCCGCCCGGCCTCCGACGTCGAGGGCTGGAACGACGCCTGGGCCGACTGACCGCCCGCGCGCCTCTCTCCCCGAGTTGCGGCTCGCGGCACGCCGAGTTGCGGGTCGCGGCACGCCGAGTTGCGGCTCGCGGCACGCCGAGTTGCGGGTCGCGGTCAGCCCAGTTGCGGGTCGCGGTCAGCCCAGCCGCGGGACGTACCAGGTGGTCCGGCCCCGGGCGCCCCGCCAGGACAGCGAGATGTGCATGTGGTCGCGGTGCCGCAGCGTCTTGGAGCAGGTGGCCAGCCGCTTGCAGCCGGAGTGCAGGTAGGCGCGCGGCCGGAAGTGGTCGTAGGCGCCGTAGATCCGGTCGTTCCAGATGATGTACATGATCCCCATCCGGCGCGCCAGCGAGGCGTGGTTGCCCCAGTGGTCGGTGGCGAAGACCCGCTCGAGGAACGCCGCCGCGCGCCGACGGTCAGTCGCCTTGGCCGCGTCCAGGGTCCAGTCGAAGGCGCGTCCCTCCTTGTGCTCGGAGGTGCCGCCGATGTTGCACGGCCGCGAGATGCCGCCGAACGCGCCACCGTAGCGGCGCACCACCCAGGCGGCGAAGGTCCTGGTGCCGATCTTGGCGGCCGGCGCGCACTTCGTCTGCGGCGCGTAGCTCGCGTACGGGTCCACCGGCCCCAGCGAGGCCGACGAGGACGATGTGGGCGCCACCACCGACAGCCCGAGGATGACGGCGAACAGGCAGGCCTGGACAGTACGACGGACGAGCATGTGGGTTTCCCTCCCGAGTCAACCCGAGAACCCTAAGAACCGTTTGTCCGGTTTGTCCGAAGTTTGACCGGATGTGGCCCGCGCCACACCTGCCCGAAGGACCGACGGGCGTCGGGCATACGTTGGAGGCAGCTGCGGTCGCGCTCGCGGCCGCCCGTCGCGAAGGAGGCCCCGTGCCCGACCAGATGTACCAGCCGACCACACCGGAGCAGGCGAAGCGCCGCAAGGAGCTCGCACCCGACATCCACGCGGCGTTCGAGGGGTTCAGCAAGGCCGTCTTCGCCGAGGGCGCGCTGCCCGAGAAGACCAAGCAGCTCATCGCCGTGGCGGTGGCCCACGTGACGCAGTGCCCCTACTGCATCGACGGGCACACGAAGCTCGCGGTGCGCAAGGGGGCGACGCCCGAGGAGGTCATGGAGTCGATCTGGGTCGCTGCGGAGATGCGGGCGGGTGGCGCCTACGCCCACTCCACGCTGGCACTGAACGCCATGGAGCACTCGGCGCACGGGCACCACGCCCACTGACCGGGGGCCATCACAGGCGCCGGGCGAAGCACCGCGAGAGCGGGGCGTCCTTGTAATAGCCGAAGCCCGGGATCGGCTGATAGCCGGCGGACACGTAGAGCCGGATCGCCTCCGGCTGGCGCAGGCCGGTCTCGAGCACCATCACCTCGGCGCCGGCGACGCGAGCGGTGTCCTCCAGGTGCGCGAGCATCCGGCGGGCCAGCCCGCGGCGGCGGGCCGACCCCGCGACGTACATCCGCTTCACCTCGGCGGACGCCGCGCTGCCGACGTAGGACACATCCGTACGACGGCGCCAGGCGCCGCTCGCGACCGGGACGTCGTCGAGGTAGCCGACGAAGAAGGCCCCGGCCGGCTCGTCGAAGTAGCCGGGCTCGAGCGGGGTGTCGTCCCGGCCGCCGTACCGGTCGACGTACTCCTGCTGGACCTCCTCGACCAGCCGGGCGGCATCGGGATGGGTGATCGGCAACCGCTCGATGCGAAGGCTGCCCGCAGGCTCGTCCACGTCTCGTCCCCGCTCCGTCGTCGTCGATGTCGCGGTGAGAGGATAGGGCCGCTGACAACGCGGTCAGGCAGCCCACCACCGACTCCCCCGAGGAACGCCTGTGACTGACGCGATCTCGATCCCCGACAGCCTCAAGCCCGCCGACGGCCGCTTCGGCGCCGGGCCGTCGAAGATCCAGACGTCCCACCTCGATGCCCTGGCCGCCACGGGCAGCGCGCTGATGGGCACCTCCCACCGCCAGGCGCCGGTGCGCGACCTGGTCGGGCGCGTGCGCGACGGGGTCGCTGCGCTGTTCAGCCTGCCGGACGGCTACGAGGTGGTGCTCGGCAACGGCGGCGCCACCGCGTTCTGGGACATCGCCACGTTCGGGTTGATCCGGGAGAAGAGCCAGCACCTCGCTTTCGGCGAGTTCTCCTCGAAGTTCGCCAAGGCCGCGCAGGCTGCGCCGTTCCTGGCCGACCCGACGGTGATCAGCTCCGAGCCGGGCACGCGGCCAACGCCGGTCGCCGAGCCGGGCGTGGACGCCTACGCCTGGGCGCACAACGAGACCTCGACCGCCGTGATGGCGCCGGTGCAGCGGGTCTCCGGGGCCGACGACGGAGCGCTGGTGCTCATCGACGCCACGTCGGGCGCCGGGGGCCTACCCGTGGACGTCACGCAGACCGACGCCTACTACTTCGCACCGCAGAAGTGCTTCGCCTCCGACGGCGGGCTCTGGGTGGCGGTGCTGTCGCCCACCGCCCTCGACCGGGCCAGCGCGATCGGCGCGTCCGACCGCTGGGTGCCGGCGTTCTTCGACCTGCCGACCGCGATCGACAACTCCCGCAAGAACCAGACCTACAACACCCCCTCGATCGCGACGCTGTTCCTCTTCGCCGAGCAGCTCGACTGGATGCTGGGCCAGGGGGGCCTCGAGGCGATGGTCCGTCGTACGACGACCTCCGCCGATGCGCTCTACGGGTGGGCCGAGAAGACGTCGTACACCACGCCGTACGTCGCGGACCCGGCCGATCGCTCGCTGGTGATCGGCACCATCGACTTCGACGAGTCCATCGACGCGGCCGAGGTCGCGGCGGTGCTGCGGGCGAACGGGATCGTGGACACCGAGCCCTACCGCAAGCTGGGCCGCAACCAGCTCCGGATCGCGATGTACCCCGCCATCGACCCGGCCGACGTCGAGGCGCTCACCGGCTGCATCGACTTCGTGGTCGAACACCTGCCGACTCGTTGAGTAGTCATCTTTTCGCCGTTGGTTGGTCAGTTGTTCATCGTTGAGTAGGCGCCTTTTCGGCCTCGAGTAGGCACTTTTGTTTGATGCCTTCGAAGAAGTGACCACTCGTCGGTGAAGAACTCACTTCTCGACGGTGAAAAGGTGACCAATCAACGGGCCAGGTAGTCGCTGATCAGGTCGTGCGCTCCCCTCCCGAAGGCGACCATCCGGGCCTCCTCGACGGAGGTGGGGGTGTCGCGGAGGGTGTCGACGGCGGCGGCCACGGCGTCCTGCTTCGGCCATCCGTAGATGCCGGCGGAGATGAGCGGGAAGGCGATCGTCCGGGCCCCGAGGTCGTCGGCCACGCGGAGGGCGTTGCGGTAGCACGAGGTGAGCAGGGTGCGGTCGCGCTGGCCGGCGTTCCAGTTCGGGCCGACCACGTGGATCACCCACCGGGCGGGCATCTCGCCGGCCGTGGTCCAGCCGGCCTTGCCGGTCGGCAGGCCGTCGGGGAACCGCGCCACGCAGTCGTCGTAGACCGCTCGACCGCCGGCGCTGTGGATCGCGCCGTCCACACCGCCGCCGCCACGCATCCGGTTGTTGGCCGCGTTGACGACAGCGTCGACCTCCTGGGTGGTGATGTCGCCCTGTACGACGGTGATGTCCATCAGCCCAGCATGGCACCGAGCCGACCGGCGATCACACCGGCGGAGGCGGCGGTCGCTCCGCGCGAGCGCACCACCGCCCGGCGGAGCCAGTGCGGCGTGGCGACCTGGCGGACGGCGGCGTGCGCGCCCTCGGAGGTCACCCGGATCCGCCCGTGCGGACCCACGGAGATCGCCTCCCCCTGCGGCTGGCGCGGCAGGTCCAGCCGGCCCACCTGCCGGCCCGTGGCCAGGTCGAGCACCTCCGCCGAGCCGTAGCCGCGGACCAGCGCGAGCGTGGTGCCGGGGATCCCGGCCGCATCGGTGGCCAGCACGGAGACCGCCGCCACCTTGGCGAGCCGGTTCGGCCCGGCCGGGTCCAGGGAGGGCGGCAGCGCGTAGACCGCACCGCCGAAGAGCCCCTTGGTGACGACGTACAGCCGGCCGTCCGCGCTGGTGAGGAGTGACTCGGCGTCGTGCGGTCCGTCGGGGTAGACCACCTCGAAGGACCCCGTCCGGATCCTGCTGTCCCGCTGGATCACCGGGACGAGGTAGATGCGCACCGAGGAACGTTGACGCCGGTTGTCGCCGATGTCCCCGACCCACACCACCGGACCGGGCCCGGGGGCCAGCGCCTCCACGTCGACGACCTCGTCGGTGTAGTGGGTCCGACCGAGGGTCGCGCCGGTGCGCGCGTCCACCACGTAGAGCACCGGGTCGTGGCCCGAGTCGTTCGCGGTGACCATCACGTCGCCCTGGTCGACAAGGCCGCTCGCCTCGGTGATGTCCGGGTCGGCGAAGCGGAACACCGGCCCGGCGCGGTCGCGGCCGGGGGTCTCCTGGGCGGTGTCGTTCCGCGGCGTGCCGTCGTGCGCCGGAACGGTGGCGAGCACCAGGGCGAGGAGCAGCGCCCTCATCGCGCGCGGACGCTCGTCACGGCCCGGCCCCGAGCAGGTCGGCCAGCTTGGGCCGGAGCCGCCAAGCGGCCACCAGATCGTCGTACTCCTCCTGCGCGGCAGCGCTCGGCTGACCCGTGTGCACAGCGCGGAGCAGGGTGTTGCGCGGGGTGTGCTCGCTGCCGACGAACTCGACAACGTCGACGCGGTAGCCGCGACTGCGGAGGATCGAGGCCCGCAGCGCGTCGGTGAGGGTGTCGGCGAGCCGTTCGCGGAGGATCCCGTCGCGGGTGAGCATCCCGTAGCCCTCCGGCGCGGGCTGTCGCCGCAGCTGCGCCGAGATGTCGTGGTGGCAGCAGGGGGCGGCCAGCACCAGCGGCGCCTCCCACTCCACGCCGCGGGCGAGCGCGTCGTCGGTGGCGGTGTCGCAGGCGTGGAGGGCGAGTACGACGTCGGGCGGGTCGACCTCGACACTGTCGATCCCACCGACCACGAAGCTCAGCTCGTCGGCGACGCCGAGCCGCCGTGCGACCGCGGTGTTGTGCTCGCGGGACTGCTCCTTGACGTCGACACCGACGATCCGGACCGGCAGGCCCCGGACCCGGGACAGCCAGGCGTGGGCGGCGAAGGTCAGGTAGGCGTTGCCACACCCCAGGTCGACGACCCGGAGCGGCCGATCGGGGGTCGGGGCGAGCCGGCCGGACTCGAGCGCCTCGTCGAGCGCCGCGGAGAGGAGCCGGACGAACTCCTCGACCTGGCGGTACTTGGCCCGGCGGGTCGGCTTCACCCGCCCCTGGGCGTGGCTGATCCCGAGCTCGACGAGGACCGGGTCGTCCTCGGGCAGCAGCCGGTCCTTCGGGCGGTCGTGGTCGCGGGAGCCCGGGACATCCCGCGTCGTGTCCTGGACCGAGACGACCGCCTCGCCCTTCTTCGTGACGCGCAACTGGACCGTCCGGTCGGTGGTCTCGACGTGCCAGTTGCCGAACGGCTGGGCGAAGAGGTCGTCGAGGACGGCATCGGTGTCCTCGTGGTTGCTGGTGTGCGCCTGCGACTCGTCGTACTTCACGACCTGGAGGCGGCGGCCGGCCTTGAGGTCGACGTACCGCAGCTCCACCCGCCGCCACGCGGGCCGCGCGCCCCTGCGTCGGCCCGCCGCGATCGCGCGCACCAGCGTGCCCCGGTCACCGATCAGGGTGCGCAACCGGTCCAGTGCTGGCTCGAGCGGCTCGGGCACGGTCAGCCCAGCAGGGTGGCGACGACGACGATCACGATCAGCCCCACCAGCAGGCCGGTGATCACCATGCGGCGGTAGCGGGGATGCATGCGCCGAGTGTAGGGCGCGGCGTCAGGCCGCCATCGCGGCATCGGTCGCCTCGGCGGGCGCCTCGCGCAGCCGGCCGATGATCGGGCCGCGCCGGAAGCCGTGGAACAGCGCCACCGCCAGCACCACGCCGAAGATGGTGAGCGTGCCGCCCCCGATGAGGGTCCACCGCGCGCCGAAGGTGCCGCCGATCCAGCCGACGACCGGCGCCCCGAAGGGAGTCCCGCCCATCACGAGCATCATGTAGAGCGCCATCACGCGCCCCCGCATCGCCGGGCTGACGGTCAGCTGGATCAGCGTGTTGGCGGCGTTGAGCATCAGGAGCTGGGCGAGGCCGACCAGTGGGGTGAGCATCGCGAAGGCGAGGTACGTCGGCATCAGGCCCATCACGACCTCCAGGCCGCCGAAGGCCAGGCCGGCCGTCACCACGAGCCGCCGGCGCGGCGCGCCCATCCGGCGGGCACCGATCAGCGCCCCGGTCAGGGAGCCGATCGCGAGTGTGGTGCCGAGGATGCCGTACTCCCCCGCCCCCTTGTGGAACACCTGCGTCGCCATCAGCGCCGAGGTCATCTGGAAGTTCATCCCGAACGTGCCGGCGAAGAACACCGCCACCAGGATCAGCATGATGTCGGGGCGCCCGCGCACGTAGCGGAGCCCGTCCCGGATCATCCCCTTGCCGCGCGGCGCGCGCTCGACCTGGGCCAGCTCAGCCGGCCGCATCCGCTGCAGTGCGTGGATGACGGCGGCGTAGCTCAGCCCGTTGGCCAGGATCACCCAGCCGGTGGCCTGCACGCCGCCGCCCAGGGCTGCGATCAGCAGCCCGGAGAGGGCCGGGCCGATCAGCCGGGCGAGGTTGAACGAGGCGGAGTTGAGCCCGACCGCGTTGGAGAGGTCGTCGGCGCCGACCATCTCGCTGACGAAGGACTGCCGCGCCGGGGCGTCGAACGCCGCCCCGATGCCGAAGACGAAGGCGATCACGTAGACCATCCACGGCTGCGCCACACCGCTCAGCGCCAGCACACCGAGGACCAGCGAGCTGACCCCCATCCAGGCCTGCGTGAGCTGCAGCAGCCGCCGCTTGGAGAACCGGTCCGCGACCACGCCGGCGTACGGCGAGAGCAGCAGGATCGGCAGGAACTGCAGCCCGGTCGTGATGCCGAGCGCGGTCGCGGCAGCCGCGGAGCTGCCGTGGAACAGCTGCAGCACGAGCCAGTCCTGCGCGACGCGCTGCATCCAGGTGCCGGTGTTCGACACCACCCCGCCCATCGCGTAGAGGCGGTAGTTGCGGTTGCGCAGCGCTCGGAAGGTGGGGCTCAAGCTGTGGTCAGTGCTCCTCTGGTGCGGCGGTCAAGGACAGTACGACGATCAGGAATCGGCCAACCGCGCCAGGATCGGGGCGGCGTCGCGCAGGATCCGGCGCTCGTCGGCGCCCAGCTCCTCCAGGCGACGGGCCAGCCAGGCGTCCCGGCGCAGCCGGTCGGCCCGGACGGTCTGGCGACCCTTGTCGGAGAGGCCGACGAGCACCTGCCGGCCGTCGGACTCGGAGGCCCGGCGGATCACGTAGCCCTTGTCCTCCAGACAGTTCACCGTGCGCGTCATGCTCGGCGGCTGCACGCGCTCCTGTTGGGCGAGCGAACCGATGGTGAGCTCGCCGCCGTTGCGGAACAGGCAGCCCAGCACCGCCATCGCGCCCAGGCTGAGCTCGTTGTCAGGGTGCCGCTCGTTGGCCAGGCGCCGTCGGAGCCGCATCACCGACATCCGGAGCTCGGCAGCGAGCCCCGCGTTGGTGCGGGCGGACTTCTCGACGGTGGGTGCCATGATGCTTAGCGTAACTCATTAGCAGCGCTAACTATTCCGTCGAGACGGCGCTTTGTGTGGGCTCGGGGTCACCGAGACGGCGCTTTGTGTGGGCTCGGGGTCGCCGAGACGGCGCTTGATGCGCGTCGAGGGTTGCCGAGACGTCACTTCCTGTGCGCGGGCCAGCAGGAAGCGACGTCTCGGCGCTCACAGAGACTCACGAAGCGCCGTCTCGACGACGCCACGGACGCACGAATCGCCGTCTCGGCGGTCAGGTGAGCCAGTCGGTGATCGGGTTGATCGCGAAGTACACCACGAACAGTGCCGCGACGAGCCACATCAGCGGGTGCACCAGACCGGCCTTGCCGCGGGCGGCCTTGACCACCACGAAGGCGATGAAGCCGGCGCCGATGCCCACCGAGATGGAGTAGGTGAACGGCATCAGCACGATGGTGAGGAACGCCGGGATGGCGATCTCGAGGTCGTCCCAGTCGATGCCCTTGATCTGCTGCATCATCAGGAAGCCGACCAGCACCAGGGCGGGCACGGCCGCCTCGCTGGGGATCATGTCGACGAGGCTGGACAGGAAGATCGAGGCCAGGAACAGCACCCCGGTCACCACGGAGGCCAGGCCGGTCCGCGCGCCCTCGCCCACACCGGAGGCCGACTCGATGTAGGAGGTGTTGGAGGAGACGCCCGCGGCACCACCGGCGGCAGCGGCAACGGAGTCGACGACCAGGATCCGCTGCGTGTTCGGCGGGATCCCCTCGTCGTCGAGCAGGTTCGCCTCCGCGCCGATCGCGGTCATGGTGCCCATCGTGTCGAAGAAGTCGGCCAGCATCAGCGTGAAGATCAGCAGGATCGCGCTGACCACGCCCACGTGCTCGAAGGATCCGAGCAGGTTGAACTCACCGAGCGTGCCGAAGTCGGGCTTGAAGTGGAACTCGTCCGGCCAGGCCGGGATGTTCAGGCTCCAGCCGGTGGGGCTCTCGGCGCTGGAGCCGAGGTCGCCGATCATCTCGACGATGAAGGCGAGTACGGCGGTGACGAGGATCGAGATCAGGATCGCGCCCTTGACGTGCTTGACCCACAGGACGATCACCAGCAGCAGGCCGAACGCGAAGACCAGGGCCGGCCACCCGGCCAGCGAGCCACCCGGGCCGAGCTGCACCGGGACGGTGGTCTGCGCGGCGTCCGGGATCCGGCGCACCCAGCCGGCGTCGACGAAGCCGATCAGCGCGATGAACAGGCCGATCCCGACGGAGATGGCGATCTTCAGCTGGGCCGGCACCGCGTGGAACACGGCGGTCCGGAAGCCCGTCAGCACCAGGACCAGGATGACCAGGCCCTCCAGCACGACCAGGCCCATCGCGTCGGCCCAGGTCATCTTGGAGGCCACCGCGAACGCGACGAAGGCGTTCAGTCCCAGCCCGGTGGCCAGCGCCAGCGGGTAGTTCGCCACGACGCCCATGAGGATGGTCATCACGCCGGCGACCAGCGCGGTGCCGGCCGCGATCGCTGCGAGGTTCGGCTCCGAGCCGCCGCCCAGGAAGTTGCCGTCGCCGTCCTTGGCGAAGCCGAGGATCAAGGGGTTCAGCACGATGATGTAGGCCATCGTGAAGAATGTGACGAAACCACCGCGGATCTCGCGTCCTACGGTCGAGCCCCGCTCGCTGATCTTGAAGAACTTGTCCACGGGCGCACATCCAACCATGCCCGGGACATCGGTACGACGGCGACGCGGCCGTTCTGGACACGGGCCGGCTCCGGCGGGCCTTCGCAGCGACTAGATTGTCGGCGTGCACCTGGACGACGAGCAGCCGAGGGTCCACGAGATCGGCAACCGCACCTACATCGTCGCGGACGTCGACCCCTTGGACGTCGACGGCGTGCGCACGGTCCAGGTCGGCACTGCCCTCTGGGGGCTGGCGTTCCTGCTGCTGCTGCCCTTCACCAGCCGACTGCGCGAGGACGGTCACCTGTGGTGGCTGTGGACCTGCATCGCGGGGTTCGGGCTCGGCCTGCTCGGCTGGGACCACTGCCGTCGCCGGCGCAACGCCCGGCAGGCGCGCGAGGCCGGCTGATCGTCGTACGACGTGCCGCGCCGGCCGACTCGCAACACCGCGAGGCGCAACTCGGCGGGCCGGAGGCGCAACTCGGCGGGCCCGGGGGAGGAAGGTCAGAACTGCTCGAAGTCGTCCGTGCTGATGGTGTCGACCACGGGGTCCGGCAGCGGGGGCGGGAGCTGCTTCTTGCGCAGCTGGGCCTCGGAGTGGGCGCCGCAGCCGTGGGTGAACGCGACGACGCGGCCGTCGTCGTTGGCGTACTCGTTGGCGCACACGCCGAAGGTGTCGGAGAGCGGACCGGCGAGCCGGACGAGGAAGCCGCAGCTCCAGCACTTGCCGGGGGCGTTCTGGGCGAGCGGGGTGTCGGGGCCCGGCTCGCCGTCGTACCAGCGCTGAGCGGCGAGGTGCCGGCCCTCGACGGAGAGCACCCGCGAGCGACCGAGGCCGAGCTCCTCGGCGACGAGCTGCTGCTGCCGCCGCTCGAAGGCGTCGACGTCGTCGTCGCCGGGGTCGCCGCTGAGGTAGGCCGGCACCAGCCTGGGGTCGTCCTCGTCGGTCGGCAGCACGTCACCCGGGGAGAGGTCGCCGGGCTTGATGCGCTCGCGCCACGGCACCCAGGCGGGTGCCACGATCGCCTCGGCGCCGGGGAGGAGCACCACGTCGTCGACGGTGACCCGCTCCTGGTCCGGAAGCTGAGAGACGGTGACCGCCCAGTTCCAGCCGGGGTAGCCCGCCTGGCTGCAAGCGAAGTAGTGGGTGACCAGGCCGGCGCCCTCGTCCTCGGCGCGGAGGTACTCGCCGACGACGGCCTCGCCGACCTGCTCGAGCAGCGCCGAGCGGGCGACGTCCTGCGCCGCGGTTGTCCGGTCGTCGGTGATCACACGAGGATTCTCCCCCATCACCGGAGTGGCTGTCCTGCCCACCCCGCCGGATTGGCAGGATGGACATCATGCAGCCCGACCCCGCTCCGCCCGAGGCCGAGGGGCACCCGGGCCCTGGCCGGGGCGCCAGGGCGGCCCAGGCGGCCGGACGCGGGGTCGGCCGGGGAGCGCTGGCCACCGGACGCGGACTGGGCACGCTCGGCCGCGTCACCGGTCGCGGCGCGGCGCGCACCTTCCGGCTCGCCCGACGGGCGGCCCGGGCCGAGGGCGCCGGGGACTCCGGCCTCTACCGGCTGATCGAGCTGCACGCCTTCAACGCCGCCGGCGACGCCGCCGTGGCGATCTCGCTGGCGGGCACGCTCTTCTTCGCGCAGCCGGGTGAGGCTCGCGGCTCGGTGGCGCTCTTCCTCGGGCTGACGATGCTCCCATTCGCGGTGGTGGCCCCCCTGATCGGCCCGTTCCTCGACCGGTTCAGCCACGGCCGCCGGTGGGCGATCGGCGGCACGATGGCGTTCCGGGCGTTCATGTGCTGGCTGATGGCCGACGCCATTGCGGCGCAGTCGATGTGGATGTTCCCCACCGCGCTCGGCTGCCTGGTGGCGTCCAAGGCGTACGGCGTCACCCGTGCCGCGACCGTCCCGCGGCTGCTGCCGACGGACCTGACCCTGGTGAAGGCGAACAGCCGGATCTCGCTCGCCGGGGTGATCGGCGCCGCCGTCTCCGCCCCCTTGGCCGTGCTGGCCTCGACCTTCGGGGCGCCGTGGTCATTGCGCTACGCCTTCCTCGTCTTCGCCGGCGCCACCGTGCTGGCGATCCTGCTGCCGCAGCGCTCGGACGCAAGTGCTGGGGAGGAGGACGTCTCCCTCTCCGGTGGGGACCGGAAGCGGTTCGCGATGCCGACCGACGCCGTCTTCGCGCTGCGCTGCAACGCCGGGCTGCGGGTGCTGTCGGGCTTCCTGACGATGTACATGGCGTTCCTGCTGCGCCAGCACCCGCGCCCCGGCTGGAGGGGCACCCTCTCGCTGGGCCTCTTCGACCTCGACAAGACGGTGCTGCTGATGGGGCTGGTGATCGGGGCAGCCGGGCTCGGCAACACCGTCGGCATCGCCGCGGCCTCCCTGCTGCGCAACGTCAACCCGCGCATCGTCGTGGTGGTGGCCCTGCTTGCGGACGCCGTCGCCGCCGTGGTGGCCGCCGCCCTCTACGGGCTGCTCACCGCCGTGCTGCTCGGCCTGACCGCCGGCATCGCCCAGGGCATGGGCAAGCTGGCGCTGGACGCCACCATCCAGCGCGACGTCCCCGAGTCGTTCCGCACCTCGGCCTTCGCCCGTTCCGAGACGCTGCTGCAGCTCTCGTGGGTGATCGGCGGCTTCATCGGCATCGCGCTGCCGCTCGTCCCGTGGGTCGGGCTCGGCACGCTCGCGCTGATCATGGTCGGGTGGACCACGCTGGTGCTGACTCGCCGGCCGGGGGTTGCGGCCCGGGATGGTTCACAGGTGAACTTGTGAAACGCCCACTTCTCTGGCGTTGCAACGGGGGTGAAGTGTCCAAGTCACAGGTGAACCTGTGAAACCGCGCGCCTCAGAGCTCCAGCTCGTCGGCCAGCCCCCGCAGCAGCTTCGCGGTCGGTCGGGCGGTCTTGGGGTCGGGGTGGCGACCGTTGCGGTAGGCCTCGCCCACGCCCTCGAGGAGCCGGATCAGGTCCTCGACGATGCCGACCATGTCCTCGGGCTTCTTGCGCTGGGCCCGGCGCTGGGCCGTCGAGAGCGACGGCGGCGACTCGAGCAGGCGGACCTGGTGGGCCTGGTCACCGCGGCGCCCCGAGAGGATGCCGAACTCCACACGGGTGCCGGCCTTCAGCGTCGTGACGTCGGCGGGTAAGGCGGAGGCCCGCACGTAGACGTCCTCGCCGTCCTCGCGGGAGAGGAAGCCGAATCCCTTCTCGGCGTCGTACCACTTGACCTTTCCGGTGGGCACCAGCTCGGCCTTTCGTTCTCGCGTGAAACCGGGTGGGCGCACGGGGGCTCCCGTGCGAACGCATAGATTACGTCGCCCTCCCGGCGGGGGCGAATGCGTTCTGTCGAACCAGTCGCGAGGCGGGGCTCAGGGCGCGGCCTGGAGCTGCCCGTCGGCGTTGCGGACCACGAGCCCGTCGGCCACGGCGAAGGAGAGCGCCCGGTCGAAGCGGTCCTTCTCCCAGTACGACGCACCGAGGAGGCCCTCGAGCTGGTCGACGGAGACCGGCCCGTTGCGCTCGACGGCGCGCAGGATCTGGCCCATCTCGTGGAAGACCTGGCGGTCGCGTCGGCCCTCGGTCGACGGCTTCGGTGGTGGCATCGGCATGGGAAGCCTCCTTGCTGTCGTGGTGTCGGTCAGGCGGGCTGCGGCGCCTTGCCGCCGGGGCCGTCGACCTCTGCGTCGTGCGCGGTCAGTGGCTTGGCGATGCTCTCCAGCGACTGGCCCTCGGCCTTGACCCCGAGGAAGATCTCCACGATGCCACCGGCGATCATCAGGGCGGCGCCGATGTAGTAGCCGATCGCGATGCCCTCGATGCCGATGTCCTTGGCGTGCTCGATCAGCTTCCCGAACAGGATCGGGCCGGAGATGCCGCCGACGGCGGTGCCGATCGCGTAGAAGAACGCGATGCACAGCGCGCGGGTCTCCATCGGGAAGACCTCGCTGGCGGTCAGGTAGGCGGCGCTGGCGCCGGCGGATGCGAAGAAGAAGATGATCACGCCCATCATCGTCAGCGTCGTGGCGTTGAGGTGGCCGATGATCACGCCGCTGAACGCGAGCAGCAGGCCGGACAGGATGTAGGTGCCGGCGATCATCTTCACCCGGCCGATGACGTCGAAGAGCGGGCTCAGCACCAGGGCGCCGAGGAAGTTGCTGGCCGCGAAGATGGCGAGGTACCAGCCGGTCTGGTCGACCTTGAAGAACGTCGTCAGGCTGTCGCCGTAGGTGAAGAAGAAGGCGTTGTAGAGGAACGCCTGGCCGACGAACAACGAGAAGCAGAGCACCGTGCGCTTGGGGTAGAGCGTGAAGACGGTGCGCGCGATCTCCACGATGCCGATCGTCTTGCGCTGCCGGATCGTGATCGTGTCGTGCACCGAGGGCAGCTGCTTGCCGGTCTCCTCCTGCACGGTCCCCTCGATGTCGCGGACGATCTTCTCGCCCTCGTCCTCGCGGCCGTGGATGAACAGCCAGCGGGGGCTCTCCGGCACGTGCCGGCGCACGATCAGGATCCCGACGGCCAGGATGGCGCCCAGGCCGAAGGCGAACCGCCAGCCCCAGGCCGGGTCGAAGATCTGCGGGTCGAGCAGCGGGATGGTCAGCAGCGAGCCGGCTGCGGCGCCGACCCAGAACGAGCCGTTGATGGCGATGTCGACGCGACCGCGGTACTTGGCGGGGATCAGCTCGTCGATCGCGGAGTTGATCGCGGCGTACTCACCGCCGATGCCGGTGCCGGTGAGGAAGCGGGCGGCGAAGTACCACGCGGGGTTCATCGAGAACGCCGTCAGCACGGTGGCGACGGTGTAGACCCCGAGGGTGATCAGGAAGAGCTTCTTGCGCCCGAACTTGTCGGTGAGCTGGCCGAAGAACAGCGCGCCCAGGCAGGCACCGGCGACGTAGGCGGCGCCGGCGAAGCCGATGTCGGAGCTGGTCATCCCCAGGCCGGAGCCCTCGGGCTTGAGGGCGCTGCTCATCGACCCGACGATGGTGACCTCGAGCCCGTCGAGGATCCACACCGTGCCGAGGCCGATCACCACCAGCCAGTGCCACCTCGCCCACGGCAGCCGGTCCAGCCGCGCGGGGATGTCGGTCGTGATGCGTCCGGTCTCGACGGTGTCGGCCACGGTTACCTCCCAGGTCTGGTCCGGGCCGGAGGTACCCGCAGCAATGTCTGCGCAAACGCAAGCGTCGTACGGCGACCGCTTTCGCCGGCCGTCGTCAGGCGCCGAGCCGGCGTCGTACGACCTGGTCCAGCACGCCGAGCGGGAGGGTGCCGGAGTCGAGCACGGCCGAGTGGAACGCCTTGATGTCGAAGGCGTCGCCCTGCCGCTCCTCCGCCTCCCGGCGCATCCGCTGGATCTCCAGGCGGCCGATCATGTACGACGTCGCCTGGCCGGGCGAGACGAGGTAGCGGTCGACCTCCGGCTGGCAGATGCCCCGCGTCATCGGGGAGTTGTCGACCATGAACTGCACCGCCTGCTCGCGGCTCCACCCGAGGGCGTGCAGGCCGGTGTCGACGACCAGCCGGCAGGCCCGCAGCGAGTCGGCCGACAGCATCCCGAGCCGGTCGACGTCGCTGGAGTAGAGGCCCATCTCGTCGGCCAGCCGCTCGGTGTAGAGGCCCCAGCCCTCGGCGTAGGCGGCAGTCTCGGTGTACTTGCGGATCGCGGGCACCGCGTCCGGCAGCTCCGCGGCGACGGCCAGCTGCAGGTGGTGGCCCGGGATGCCCTCGTGGAAGGCCAGCGACTCCAGCTCGAAGGTGCCCCAGGCGGTCGGGTCCTCGATGTTGATGAAGAACGTTCCACCGCGACTGCCGTCGTTGGCCGGCGGGAAGTAGAACGCCTTGGCCCCGGTGGTGGTGCCCTCCACCGCGCACGGCGCCTGGGGGAGCACCTCGAACCAGTCGCCCATCGCGTCCCAGGCCCGCTGCAGCGCCACCTTCGAGGCATCGACCAGCTGCTGGCCGGTCTCGAAGTGCAGCGCCGGGTCGGTGCGCATGGCCGTGAAGATCTCCTCGAGGTCGGAGAGACCGAGGGCCTGCGAGCCCAGCGCGCGGTACTCCTCGGCGAGGGACTCCAGCTGCGCGAGGCCGATGTCGTGGATCTCCTGCGCCCCCAGCCCCGTGGTCGTGTAGTAGCGCAGCGTGCGGGCGTAGTCGTCCTCGCCGCCCGGCAGCCAGCACAGGCCCGCCTTGTCGTCGGGACGGGCGACGGCCAGCACGTCGTCGCGGAGGGCGTCACGGAACTGCGCCATGCCCGGGCGCAGGTGCCGGGCGACCGCCTCGGTGAGCTGCTGACGCCACTCCGGGGTGTCCACGCCCTCAGGTGCCTTGATGGCCGCGACGACCGGGTCCTCGTCGAGCGGGACGGCGAGGGCGCGGTCGATCTGCTCGATGGTCCCCCGCACCGCGAACGACGCGGAGACCCGGCCGTTGCGGACGCCCTCGCGCTGGCGCTCGGCCAGGTCGGCGAAGAACTGACCCATGCCGGCGAGCTTGTCGACCATCGCCGCAGCGGTGGCGGCGTCGGGCACGTTGAGCATCCCGCACACCAGCGCGGCGGAGCGCTGCAGGCCGAAGATCGGGTCGGCGCCGAGCTCGGGGAAGCGCGCCGCCATCATGTCGGCGCGGGTCGAGGCGTCGTTGACCAGCACTGCGCGGGTGACCCGGTCGTCGTCGCCCAGGCCGGCCTCGTCAATGGCGTCGGCCTGCGCCGCGAAGTCCCGGAGCTCGGCGATCCGGACGTCCTCGTGGGCCCGGCTGGCGTCCTCGTACCGGCTCGCCTTGCCGGTGTCGCCCAGCAGGTGGGCCCAGGTCGGCTCGGCCTCCATCAGGGAGTCCCAGTAGTGCGCGGCCAGCTGTGCGACGTGCGTGGTCATGTGTCCCTCTCTCGTGGTGTCCGGACAGTCCTATGCCGGACCGGCACGCGAGGGCAAGGAGAAATCAGGCCAGGCCGAGCTGCTTCGCGGACTCCTCGCGCATCTGCACCTTGCGGATCTTGCCCGTGACGGTCATCGGGAACTCGTCGACGAGCATCACGTAGCGCGGGATCTTGTAGTGCGCCAGCTTGCCGGTGGCGAAGGCGCGCACCTTCTCCGCATCCAGCGGCTCGGCACCGCTGCGCAGCTTGACCCAGGCGCACAGCTCCTCGCCGTACTTCTCGTCCGGAACGCCGATCACCTGGACGTCCTCGATGTCGGGGTGGGTGTAGAGGAACTCCTCGATCTCGCGCGGGTAGACGTTCTCACCGCCCCGGATCACCATGTCCTTGATCCGGCCGACGATGTTGCAGTAGCCGTCCTCGCGCATCTCCGCCAGGTCGCCGGTGTGCATCCACCCGTCGGCGTCGATCGCCTCGGCGGTCTTCTCCGGGTCGTCCCAGTAGCCCAGCATCACCGAGTAGCCGCGGGTGCAGAACTCGCCCGGCTCGCCGCGCTCAACAGTTTCCCCGGTGGCGGGGTCGACGATCTTGATCTCCACGTGCGGGTGCACCCGCCCGATCGTGGAGGTACGACGATCGAGGTCGTCGTCGGAGCGGGTCTGGCAGGAGACCGGCGAGGTCTCGGTCATCCCGTAGGCAATCCCGACCTCGGCCATGTGCATGTCGTTGATGCAGCGCTTCATCACCTCGACCGGGCAGATGGAGCCCGCCATGATCCCGGTGCGCAGCGTGGAGAGGTCGTGCTCGGCGAAGGTGGGGTGGTTCTGCATCGCGATGAACATCGTCGGCACGCCGTACGCGGCCGTCGCCCGCTCCTCCGCGATGCAGCGCAGCGTGATCTCGGGATCGAAGCCCGGTGCCGGGATGATCATCGTGGCGCCGTGCGAGGTGCAGCCGAGGTTGGCCATCACCATCCCGAAGCAGTGGTAGAAGGGCACCGGGATCACCAGCCGGTCGGCGTCGGTGAAGTTGATCAGCTCGGTGGTGAAGTAGCCGTTGTTGAGGATGTTGCGGTGCGACAGGGTCGCGCCCTTGGGGTAGCCGGTGGTGCCCGAGGTGTACTGGATGTTGATCGGGTCCCCCGGGTCCAGCTCGCCCATCCGGTTGTCCACCGCGTCGGCGTCGACCGACTGGCCCTCCTCGATCAGCCGGGCCCAGTCGTCGGTGTCGCAGTAGATCACCCGCTCCAGCTGCGTCCCGGTCGCCGAGCTGGCCTCGCCGGTCGCCGAGCCCGACGAGGGGCCCGTGGTCTCCTCGATCATCTGCCGGTAGTTGCTGGTCTTGAACTCCGAGGCGCTGACCAGGAACCGCATCCCGGACTGGTTGACCGCATAGGCGAACTCGTGCGTGCGGTAGGAGGGGTTGACGTTGACTAGGATGGCGCCGATCTTCGCTGTGGCGTACTGGGTGATCGTCCACTCCGCGCAGTTCGGTGCCCACATCCCGATGCGGTCGCCCTTCTGCAGCCCGGCGGCGATGAGCCCGCGGGCCACCTCGTTGACGGCCTGGTTGAGCTCCCGGTAGGTCCACCGGCGACCCGTGGAGAACTCCACCAGCGCCTCGTGGTCGGGGAACTCCCCGACGATCCGCTCGAGGTTCGCGCCGATCGTCTCCTCGATCAGCGGAGGCGTGGTCTCTCCCGCAGCGTAGGACTCCATGCACCGTTCCTACCGCGGCGCACCCCGCTCGGCAACCACCACGCCGGGGCGCCACCCCGGCCGCCCGGAGGCCGGGTCGATGCGCAGAATGGAGCCTTCGTCACGGCAGGAGGTCCGGTGCCCTACTTCGAACGAACCGGTGCGTCGGCGTTCACCCCGACCGAGCACGTCGGCGGGGCGTGGAACGTCCGGGAGCAGCACATCGCCCCGGCCCTGGGGTTGATGGCGCACCTGGTCGAGACGGACGTGGCCGCGCGCCGCAGCGACCTCGCGCTGACCCGCCTGACCTACGACATCCTCGGCACCGTCCCGCTCGAGCAGGTCGAGGTGAGCGTCGAGGTGGTCCGGCCCGGTCGCACCATCGAGCTCGTCGAGGCGGTGCTGCGTCACGGTGGCCGGCCGGTCGTGGTGCTCCGCGCCTGGCTGCTGCAGTCGCGCGACACCGAGGCCCTGGCCGGCACCGACCTGCCCGCCCTGCCGCCGCCCGACGAGCTGCCGGAGTGGAACCCTTCCACGCTCTGGCCCGGCGGCTTCATCGCCTCGGCGAGGCTGCGCCGCCAGCAGCAGCGACCGGGCCGCGGGCGGTACTGGGTGGCCACGGACGTGCCGCTGCTCGACGAGCCGGTCAGCCCGACGGCGCGGCTCGTCGGCCTGCTCGACATCGCCAACGGGATGACCGTCCGGGCCGACCCGCGGGAGGTGGCCTTCCCCAACGTGGACCTGTCCGCCCACCTGTTCCGGCAGCCGCACGGCGAGTGGCTGGGCTTCGACACCACGGTGTCCTTCGGTCCGCACGGGCACGGCGTGACCAGCAGCGTGCTGCACGACCAGGCCGGCCCCTTCGGGACACTGGCGCAGTCGCTGACGGTCCGCTCCCTCGGCTGACCGGGGCGGCTCAGCGGTCGTCGTACGGCGTGGGGTGGCGCTCAGGCGTCACGGGTCAGGCGTCACGGGTCCGGAACGACACGAACGAGGCGACCATCAGCACCACGGCGGTGAGGCCGAAGACCACCGTGCCGCCGAGCGGCGAGAGCGGGTCGCCGAACGTGCTGGTCGGCTCGCTGAGGACGTCGACCATCTTGGTGCCCGCGGTGAACGGCAGGAAGCGCAGCACCTCCTGGTCGTCGCGCAGCTGCGGCACCAGCAGGAACAGCAGCTTGACGAGCGACTCCACGAGCAGCGGCCACAGGAACACCATCACCAGCGCGAACGCCTGCGACCGGGTGAGCAGCGTGAACGCCATCGCCAGCCAGGTCAGCAGGACGCCGTAGAGCACCTGCCGGCCGATGACGCTCCAGGTCTGCCCGTCGAGGACGGTCAGGTAGTCGGACAGGAACAGCGTGCCGACGAGACCGGCCAGCAGGAAGGTGGTGAACGCGACCACCGCGACCCAGGCGCCGACGACGAGGAACTTCGCCAGCCACAGCGCGGGACGGGAGGTGAGCGCGGTGAGGGAGGAGCGGATCATCCCGTGCCGGTACTCGTGTCCCCACGCCAGCACCCCGACAAGGGCGAGGATGAAGCAGACGATGCTCGGCACCTGCCCGGTGGCGGCCACCTGCGTGACGACGAGCGCCCCGACGGGCTCGGGACCGTTGACGCCGTTGTCGGCGAAGTCCGCGCTGATCCCCCAGGAGAACAGCGTGGAGATGCCGACACCGACGACGACCGCCCCGACCGTGAGCCACCACGTCGACCGGATGGTGCGGATCCGGACCAGCTCGTAGGCCAGCGCGTCCCTCACGGAGCCACCTGCTCCCCGCCGTGCGCGAGGTATTCCTCGGCGCCGGCCGTGCGCTCGAGGAAAGCCTCCTCGAGGGTGGCGACCCGGTTGGTCAGCTCGTGCAGGCGGATGCCGTGCTCGAAGGCCAGGTCCCCCACCGTGCGGGTGTCGACCCCGGCGACGCTCAGCGAGCCGTCGGGGTCGGTGCTGACGGTGTGCCCGGCCGCCTCCAGCGCCGTCGTCAGCGCGCCGGGGTCCGGCGTCCGCACGACCACCGCGTTGCGCCGCGAGCCCTTCACGAACTCCTCGATCGGCCCGCTGGCGATCAGCCGGCCTTTGCCGATGACGACGAGGTGGTCGGCCATCAGGGCCATCTCCGAGAGCAGGTGGCTGGAGACGAGCACCGAGCGGCCCTCGCCGGCGAGGTGCTGGAGCAGCAGCCGCATCCACTGGATCCCCTGCGGGTCCAGCCCGTTCGCCGGCTCGTCGAGGATCAGCGTGTCCGGGTCGCCCAGCAGGGCGGCGGCCAGACCGAGTCGCTGGCCCATGCCCAGCGAGAAGGTGCGCGGCCGCTTCCGGGCCACCTCCGCCAGCCCGAGCTGCCCGAGGACCTCGTCCACCCGGGAGGTGGGGATGCGGTTCGCGGCGGCGAGCATCCGGAGGTGGTCGCGGGCCTTGCGGGTGGGGTGGAACGGCTTGGCCTCGAGCAGCGCGCCGACGCGACGCATCGGCTGGCCGAGCTCGCCGAACGGCTTGCCGTCGAAGGTCGTGTTGCCGGCGCCGTTGTCCAGTCCGAGCATCAGCCGCATCGTGGTGGACTTGCCGGCTCCGTTGGGCCCGAGGAAGCCGGTGACACTGCCCGGGAGCACGTCGAAGGACAGGTCGGCCACCGCCGTCTTGCCGGAGTAGGTCTTGCCCAGCCCACGTGCCTCGATGACCGCCATGGCCCTGATCCTTGCAAACCCCCGGCCGGCGGTCGGTCGTCTGCACCAAACCTTCACCGGGCGCACCCGTAGAATTGGCCGGATGGCCGCCCCGAGTCCCCGCACGCTCGCCGACCAGCTGCGCGGCTGGCCGGCCGAGCGGCTCGCCCGGCTGCTGGAGGCGCGTCCGGACCTCGCCACCCCGGCCCCCCGCGACTCCGCGCAGCTGGCGGCCCGCGCGGTGGTGCGGACCTCGGTGCTGCGCGCGCTCGAGGACCTCGACCGGTTCGAGCTCTCCGTCCTGGAGGCGCTGGCCCAGGGACCCCGGGACACCGACCGCACCCCGCTGGCCGAGGTCGTCAACGCCGATGCCGACGCGGTCACCGGGGCCGTGCAGCGGCTGGCGGACCGCGCCCTGGTCTGGGGCCCGGACGAGGACCCGCGGCCGACGGGCATGGTGGTCGAGCTGCTCTCCCTGCCTCCCGGCCCCTCACCGGAGCAGGTGCCGGCGCTGCTGGCCGAGCTCGACGACCGCTCCCGCGCGATGCTCGACCACCTCGACGATACCGACGTCGACGGCGCCTCCGACCAGGCCGGCAAGCGGGTCACCCGCGAGACCGCCCGGACTCCGGTCGAGCAGCTGCTCGGCCGCCGGCTGCTGGTGCCGCGCGACGGCCGGCACGTCGCCGTACCGTGGACCGTCCGGCTCACACTCCGCGGCGGACGCTCCACCCGCGAGCGCGTCGACACACCTCCCGAGCTGGCGCTGTCGTCCCGCGACCAGGCGTTGCTGGACC
>DASSOK010000107.1:0-110247 GCA_035700665.1 Marmoricola sp. | reverse complement strand
GGGTGGGTGGGTGCACGCCGACCACGACCTGTGCCAGGGCCACCAGATGTGCCAGGCCGAGGCACCGGAGGTCTTCGGCTTCGACGAGCAGTCCGACAAGGTGGTCGTGCTCGACGTCGACCCCAGCCCTGAGCGCCGCGCTGGTGTGGAGCGCGCCGTCAAGTACTGCCCCGCCATGGCCCTGACGATGGAGGACCGATGACCCGACCGTTGAGCCGCGCCGAGATGGAGCAGTTCTGGAGCACCTGGCTGGAGGCCAACCGGGAGGCCGAGCGCCGCAACGACTGGAGCGTGCTGGCCGACCACTACGCGCAGGACGCCACCTACGGGTGGATGTACACCCCCGACGAGCACTTCATGGCGGTCGGTCGCGAGGAGATCCGTGCCTACGCGCTCGGCACGGAGATGGCCGGCCTCGACGGCTGGCACTACGACTACGTCGCCACGGTGATGGACGAGACCAACGCGATGGTCGTCGGCTTCTGGCGACAGCGTGCCGGCATCGCGGACGACTCAGGCAAGGAGTACGAGATCCTCGGCATCGGCGGCAGCTGGTTCGGCCTCGCCCGGACCGGCGAGGACGTCAAGCTGGCCTGGCAGCGCGACTGGTTCGACCTGGGCTCGACGGCGACGACGTTCCTCGAGATCGCCGGCTCCGGCAAGGCACCCGGCGGACTGCTCGACCGGATGGCCCTCGACGGCATGGCGCAACCGGGCCACTACCGGCTCGCCGACCTGCCCTCCACCGTCTGGCCCCCGCCCGTGGAGGCCGGGTTGCACGCCACCCGACCAGCGGCAGGAGCCCACTGACATGGAGATCCCCGAGCCCCAGCTGCTCATCGACGGCAAGCTCGTCCCGGCGTCCGACGGCACCACCTACCCCATCCTCAACCCGGCCACCGGAGCGGAGATCGGCCGGGCGCCGGACGCAGGAGCCGACGACGTCGACGCCGCGATCACCGCCGCGCGGCGCGCCTTCGACGAGACCGGCTGGGCGACCGACCACGCGTTCCGGGTCCGCTGCCTGCGCCAGCTGCACCAGGCGCTGGTCGACCATGCGCCCGCCATGCACGAGCTGACCACGGCCGAGGTGGGCGCGCCCGCCTTCCTGCTCGCCGGACCGCAGTACGACGTCCCGGTGGCGTCCGTCGCCTGGGTGGCCGACCTCCTCGAGAGCTATGAGTGGGAGCGGGAGCTCGGCCGGGCCGAGCCGATGGGCATCCCGACCGACCGGACGGTGCGCCGCGAGCCGGTCGGGGTGGTCGCCGCGATCACGCCGTGGAACTTCCCCAACCAGATCAACCTCAACAAGGTGGCCCCCGCACTGGCGGCGGGCTGCACCGTCGTGCTCAAGGCGGCACCCGACACGCCGTGGGTCGCCTGCGAGCTGGGCCGCCTCGTCGCCGAGCACACCGACATCCCCGCGGGGGTCTTCAACGTGGTCACGCCGCGCGACAACGAGATCGCCGGCCGCCTCGTCACCGACCCGCGCGTGGACCTGGTGTCCTTCACCGGCTCGACCGCGACCGGCAAGGCGATCATGGCCGCGGCGGCCCCGACCCTGAAGAAGGTGTGCCTGGAGCTGGGTGGCAAGTCGGCTGCCATCGTGCTGGACGACGCCGACCTCGCCACTGCCGTCGGGACGGCAGCCTTCTCCGTCTGCGTCCACGCCGGCCAGGGCTGCGCGCTGACCACCCGGTTGCTGGTGCCTCGGGACCGCTACGACGAGGCCGTCCAGATCGCGGCCGACACGATGACCGCCATCGGCGCCAACGACCCGAGCGACCCGCGGACGGTCTGCGGGCCGGTGATCTCCCAGGCGCAGCGCGACCGGGTGCAGCGCTACCTCGACCTCGCCATCGAGGAGGGCGGCACCTTCGCTGCGGGCGGGAGCGTCGACGACGACAAGCAGGACCACCTCGCCGGAGGCTTCTGGATCCGTCCCACGGTGATCGCCGGGCTGTCCAACGACGCCCGGGTGGCGCAGGAGGAGGTGTTCGGGCCGGTGCTGGTGGTGCTCCCGCACGACGGCGACGACGACGCGGTCAGGCTCGCCAACGCGTCGCCGTACGGCCTGTCCGGCTCCGTGGACAGCGGGTCACCGGAGCGCGCCCGTGACGTCGCCCACCGGGTCCGCACCGGCACGCTGGCGGTCAACGGCGGCGTGTGGTTCTCGCCGGATGCCCCGTTCGGCGGCTACAAGCACTCCGGCATCGGTCGGGAGATGGGGCTGGAGGGCTTCGAGGAGTACCTCGAGATCAAGCTGATCGCGACCGGGGCCGGTCAATGACCGGGCGGTTCGACGGCAAGGTCGCCGTCGTCACCGGCGCCGCCCAGGGCATCGGCGAGGCCTACGCGCGCGGCCTGGCAGCGGAGGGAGCGGCGGTGGTGGTGGCGGACCTCAGCCCGCGCGGCAAGGACGTCGCCGACACGATCACCGCAGACGGTGGGCGGGCGATCTACGTCGAGACGGACGTCTCCAGCCCCGAGTCCGCGGAGGCGATGGCGCGCCGAGCGGCCGATGAGCTGGGCGGGATCGACCACCTGGTCAACAACGCGGCCATCTACGGCGACATGGAGTTCGACCTGCTCGTCACCGTCGAATGGGACTACTACCGGCGGTTCATGGCGGTGAACCTCGACGGCGCGCTGGTCATGACCCGCGCCTGCCTGCCCCACCTCCAGGAGCGCGGCGGGGGAGCGATCGTCAACCAGAGCTCGACGGCTGCCTGGCTCTACGCGGGGTTCTACGCCCTGGCCAAGGTGGGCATCAACGGGCTCACCCAGCAGCTCGCCCACGAGCTCGGCGGCATGAACATCCGCGTCAACGCGATCGCGCCGGGGCCGACCGACACCGAGGCGACCCGGCGACAGGCAGGCGAGGCCAGCAAGGAGCTGGTCAAGGGCCTGGCGCTCAAGCGGATGGGCACGCCGGAGGACATGGTCGGCGCCTGCCTGTTCCTGCTCTCGGACCAGGCCGGCTGGATCACCGGGCAGGTCCTCAACGTCGACGGCGGGCAGGTCTTCCGCGCATGAGTGCCGGCACCAGCCTGGGGTTCGTGGGCCTGGGCTCGATCGGCAAGCCGATGGCCCGACGGCTCGCCGCGTGGTCAGGCGGCCTGGTGGTGTACGACGTCGACCCGGCGCCGGTGCACAAGCTGGTCGCAGCCGGCGCCCGAGCCGCCCGGTCGATCGCCGACGTCGCGCGTCAGGTGGACCTGCTCTGCGTGATGGTGCGCGACGACGACCAGGTGCGCGAGGTGCTGGGCGAGGTCCTCGGTGCCGCCCGCGAGGGCACCGTGGTGGCGGTGCACTCCACCGTCGCGCCCGAGACGCCGGGGCAGCTGGCCGCGACGGCCGCCCACCACGGGGTCGTCGTCGTGGACGCACCGGTGAGTGGCGGACCGATGGGCGCCGCGGAGGGCACGCTCGCGATCCTGGTCGGCGGGCCGGCCGAGGTGTTCGAGCGCTGCAGGGAGCCGTTCGGGCTGATGGGCTCACGAGTGGTGCACACCGGCGCCGTCGGCAGCGCCACCCGCTTCAAGCTGGCCCGCAACCTGCTCCACTTCGTGTCCTTCACCGCGGCCACGGAGGCCCAGCGCCTGGCCGAGGCGGCCGGCCTGGACCTGGTCGAGCTGGGCAACGTCGTGCGGCACACCGACGCGATCACCGGCGGGCCCGGCGCCATCATGCACCGGGAGACCAGCGCGCCGCTGTCCCGCGACGACGGCTGGTACCCGATCCTCGAGCACGTCGTGGCCCTCGGCGAGAAGGACCTGGGCTTCGCCGTACAGCTCGCCGACGAGCTCGGCGTCGACGTCCCACTCGCCCGGCAGGCCCTCGAGCGACTGGCACCGGGCCTGGGCATCACGAGGGAGACGACATGACCGACGACCGGCGCCGACGCGGCCTGGAGAAGATGACCGAGGTCTACGGCTGGGACTTCCAGGACGGGCCCGGCGACTTCTTCGGCTACACCGCCGACCACCTGTTCGCCGACATCTGGAACCGCCCCGGGCTGAGCACGCGCGACCGGCGGCTGCTGCTGATCGGGCTGCTCGCCGGACAGGGCGCGACCGACGTCCTGGGCATCCAGGTGCCGGCCGCCCACGACAACGGCGAGCTCGACGACGAGGCGCTGCGGGAGGCGGTGATCTTCCTGGCCCACTACGCCGGCTGGCCCGTGGGTGCGCGGCTCAACAGCGTGGTCGAGGAGACCATCGGCAAGGCGCAGGAGGGCCGCAGGGGAGAGGACGCCTGAAGGGGCGCTCAGCCGCCGGCGACCTTGGCGCCCAGCCGGGTGATCGACGCGAGCACGGTTGCCTCGTCGGCGTCCGGCACGCCCCAGATCAGCTCGTCGACCCCCGCGGCGGCCCACTCCGCGACGTCGACGGCTGTCGGCTTGCGCGCCACCAGGACGTGCACCTGCGGCTCGCCCGCACGGCCGGCGTCCGCCCATGCCTTGCGCAGCTCGTCGGCCTTGCCGCCGATGCCCGTCTCGATCGGCGTGGTCATCCAGCCGTCGGCGTTCGCGGCGATCCACCTGAACGTCTTCGGCCCGCCGCCGGCGCCGACCAGCACGGGCACGTGCGGCTGCGCGGGCTTCGGCCAGGCCCACGAGGCCCCGAAGGACACGAACTCACCGTCGTACGACGCCTCGTCCTGCGTCCACAGCGCCCGCATCGCCTCCAGGTACTCGCGCAGGACGGTACGACGCCGGCCGGCCGGCACGTCGTGGTCGGCCAGCTCGTCGGTGTTCCAGCCGAAGCCGGCGCCGAGCGTGACCCGCCCGCCGGAGAGGTGGTCGAGGGTCGCGATCGTCTTCGCCAGGGTGATGGGGTCGTGCTCGACGGGCAGCGCGACCGCCGTGGAGAGCCGGATCCACTCGGTGACCGCCGCAGCGGTCGCGAGCGCCACCCAGGGGTCGAGCGTGCGCAGGTAGCGGTCGTCGGGCAGCGACTCGTCACCGGTCCCCGGATGCGCAGCGTCGCGGCGCACCGGGATGTGGGTGTGCTCGGGCACGTAGAAGGTGTCGAAGCCCGCCTCCTCCGCGGCCCGAGCCGCCCGCGCCGGGGTGATCCCGCGGTCGGAGGTGAACAGGACGAGTCCGTTGCGCATGACACTGATGGTAGAACGCGTTCCAGTTCGCCGGGCGAGCGACTGGACAAGTGTCCAGTGCGCGGACGCGCGTCACCGCCTGGAGCACTGAGATCACCGGGCCGCTGATGCCGTGTCCGGCGAGCTGCTCCGGGAGCATCCGTCGGCCATCGGGCTCCTGCACCCGCCAGCCGTGCGTGTCCACCCCCAGCGCAGCACCGAGCCGTGGGGCGCCCGCGTTCGCGTCGGCACCATCGACGAGGTGCCGAGTGCGACGAGCTCCCGGTTGGTCACGGCGTCGGCCAAACGTAGGGGAGGTCGTCCGGGACGTCCGGGAACAGCTCGCGGTAGTGGCCCGGAGCCTTGCGGACCAGCGCGGACTGGTGCGAACGGTGCAACGCCCGATCACCCAACCAGCGGGGCATGTCGCCCGCGTCCTCCAGGTCCGCCACCGAACGAATGCCGGTGACTCCCGCAGCGGCAAGGTCAGTGCTGATCGTGGCGGCGCAGCTGTCTTCGAAGCCACGCTCCCCCCACACCTGGCAGCACACCAATCCGTACCGCCCCAGCGCCTCCTCGTGACCAGCCCACATCTTCACGGCCGGGTGGTGCTTCCAGCCGTACTTCTCCCGCGTGAGCGCCCGGATGACCTGCAGTGCCTCGACGCGTTGCTTCCCCAGTCGCTTGGCGTCGAGTGCACGTGCGCTGGCCTCGAAGTCGGGGAAGGGCAGGAACGTCTGCATGCCGCCACTGTGCCCCAGATCAGAGCGGGAACACCGGCTCACCGCAGGTCGGGCACTGCACGTGGTCGATCATTTCCGTTGTGGTGCCGCGCTCACCGCAGTACTGGCACTCCCACGCCGTCCTGCGGCTGCCTTGCTCAGTCATGCCGGCAGTCCAGCACACCGGTCCGACACGGTGCTCACATCCGGTCCAGGGTGGCTCGACGCCGGCTCTCGTCCTCGAAGAAGCGCAGGAGCACCAGCCCCAGGACCGCGTAGAGCACGGCGATCCCGAGCTCGTCGAGCAGCAGTCCGCCGACCTCGACGAGCGACTCCCCGTCGGCGATCCCGCGGGCGGCCTCGATCGCGTGGCTCAACGGCAGCCACGACCCGATGCGCGCCATCCACGTGGGCAGCTGGTCCAGCGAGACGTTCACGCCACTGAACACCAGCAGGACGCAGAACAGCACGTTGCCGAAGACGGCCCCCTGCCGGACGCGCAGGGTGACCGCTCCCATGGCCAGGCCGAGTCCCGTGCAGGAGGTCGAGGCGACGGCCACGGCGACCAGCAGCGCCGGCCACGAGTGCGCCGGGATGGAGGTGTGCAGCAGCACGACGCCGGCGAGGATGCCGACGATCGCGACGAACCAGCCGTTGACGATCACCGGCAGTGAGCGGCCCAGGAAGAGCGGGATGCGTCGGGCGGGGGTCGCCAGGACGATGCCGAGCGTCTGGCCCCAGCGCTCGCCCTCGATCGTCGCCCCCATGGCGAACAGGCATGGGATGGCGGCGTAGGAGAGGGCGTTGCCGATCACGTAGAACTCGTCGTTCCCAACGCCTGCGCCGCGACCGATGTAGGCGAACAGCAGCACCTGGCAGATGGGGGAGACCAGCAGCGAGGGCACCAGGATCCACGGGCTCAGCCAGTCGAACAGCGACCGGTAGCTCAACAGCCCGCCGACGAAGAAGATCCGCGCGTTGGTCAGCATCCCGGTCACCTCAGCGACAGACTGGCGTGGCGACGGGCCGACTCGACGAGCACCTTGCCCAGCCACGCGGCCACGGCGGCGTAGCCGATGCCGACCGCGGCGCACAGGGCGAGGTTGCTCCAGGGCGAGGCGCCGCTCGCCGCGTCCCGCACGGCGGCCATGCCCCAGGTCGTCGGGATCGCCCATGAGAGCGGGTGCGTCCACGCGGGCAGGATGGCCAGCGGTACGACGAACCCGCAGAGCAACCAGCCGGGGTACTCCAGCGCGGCGCCCAGGGACCAGGACACCCGGTAGCGCACCGCTGTCACGGACAGGAAGAAGCCGAACGTCGCCAGGGTGAGCGCGGTGAGCAGGACCGCGACGACGAAGAGCGGCCAGCTCAGGACCTGCAGCTCGAGGCCGAAGACCCACCGCTCCCAGAGATAGGTCGCCACCACGCAGTAGAGACCGACCGTGGACAGCGCCAGCGTGGTGGGCACCAGCACCCTGGTCATGGAGACCGGCGTAGCGACGACGAGCTCGAGCGTCCCCGCCCACCGCTCGCGCGAGAGCAGGGACGAGGCGATGACGCCCTGGCAGGTCCACATCCCCATGATCGCGGCGCCGAGGCCGACGTACTGCATGGCCGCAGGGTCCCCGTTGACGCGGTAGACCAGCAACGCCGCGGTGGCGAACATCAGCGGGAAGAAGACGGCGAGGACGCCGTCGAACCAGTCGCTCGAGATCACCTTCAGCTGGATCCGGTAGCACACCCAGAGCTGCCGCAGCACGCCCCTCACGGGCTGGTCACCAGCTCGATGTAGGCGTCCTCGAGGGTCGGCTCCCGCAGCGCAACCCGACCGACGCGGACGTCCCCGAGCAGGGCCAGGACCGGCTGCGTGAGCTGGGCGCCCGGCTCGCACTGCACCAGCAGCACCTGTTGCTGGCCCCGGTCGTCGACGGCCACCGACCGGACGCCGGCCAGGCCGCGGATCCCCTCGACGACCGACTCAGGAGCGCCGTACGTCTCGACCTCCAGCACCCGCCCACCGGACACCGCCTGCTTGAGCTGCGCCGGAGTGCCCTCCGCGACGATCTCGCCCGAGCGGATCACCGCGATCCGGTCGCACAGCTCGTCGGCCTCGAACATGTAGTGGGTGGTGAGCAGCACCGTCTTGCCGACGGCGACGAGCCGGGCGACGGTCTCGCGGAGCTCGCGCGCCCCGACGGGGTCGATCCCGATGGACGGCTCGTCGAGGAACACCACCTCCGGGTCGTGCAGCAGGCCGCGGGCGATGTGCAGGCGCTGGCGCATGCCGCGGGAGTAGCCCTCGACCTTCTCCTTCTCCCGGCCGGTCAGCCCGACCATCTCCAGCAGCTCGGGGATCCGGCGGCGCTGCACCGCCGGGGCCACGCCGTAGAGCTCGCCGAAGTAGCGCAGGTTGTCCCGGGCGTTCAGCCGCTCGTAGAGCCCCCGGTCGCCGCCGAAGACGTAGCCGATCCTGCGGCGCACCTCCCTGGGGTCGCGGACGACGTCGAACCCCGCCACGGTCGCGCTGCCCGCCGTCGGCAGCAGCAACGTGATCAGCATCTTGATGGTGGTGGTCTTCCCGGCGCCGTTGGGGCCGAGCAGTCCGAAGAGCTCGCCCTTGTCCAGGTGGAAGCTGACGCCCCGGACGGCCTCGACCTCCTGGTGCGTGCGCCGCAGCAGCCCGCTGCTCCGTCGGAAGGTGCGCCTCAGGTCGGTTGCCTCCACAGCGGTCACCTCGGCACGCTAACGGCTCACGCGGCCGGTGTCGTGCAGGTTTCCGGTGTGCCGGTCAGCCGCGCTCGCCGGGCGGCCCGGGCGCGTTCAGCCCGAAGCGCACGCCCAGCATCCGGATGGAGAAGCACACCACCGCTGCAACGATGGCCGCAGCCGGGCCGTACAGGCCCGCGCGCTCCGCGACGACGGTGATCCCGGCCCCGACGAGCGCCGGGATGGCGTAGAGCTCGCTGCGCAGCACGACGGGCACCCGGCCGAGCAGCACGTCCCGGACCGTCCCGCCGCCGACGGCGGTGACGGCGCCGAGAATGACCGCCTGTACCGGCCCGAGGCCGAGGTCCAGCGCCTTGCTGGCGCCGGTGACCGCGAACAGGCTCAGGCCGGCGGCGTCGAGCACCAGGATCGCGCCGTTGAGGCGGTCCAGGCTGCGCCCGAAGACGAAGGCGATCAGGCTTCCCGCCGCCGCGACGGCCAGGTAGCGCCAGTCGCTGAACGTGGCCGGCGGCAGGTAGCCGATGAGCACGTCGCGGATGATGCCGCCGCCGAGGGCGGTGATCATGCCGAGCGTCAGGACCCCGACGATGTCGAGGCGGGTCGCCCGCACGGCGGTGAGCGCCCCGTTGAGCGCGAACGCGAACGTGCCGGCCAGGTCGAGGACCAGCAGCAGCGTGGTGCCGGTGTCCACCTCGAGCCTCTACGTGTGTTGGTGTCCGAGGGGGGACTTGAACCCCCACCCCCTATACGGGGACTAGCACCTCAAGCTAGCGCGTCTGCCTATTCCGCCACCCGGACGAGCGGAGGAAAGATTAGCAGGGCACCGCCGGGGAGCACGAATCGACGCAGGCAGGCACTATGGGTGGCATGGCTGAGCACGTTCCCGGGAGCTACGACCCCGCAGCGGAGGTCGTCGAGCTGTGCCGCGACCTGGTCCGGATCGACACGACGAACTTCGGCGACCAGCAGGAGGGGCCGGGGGAGCGGAAGGCGGCCGAGCACGTCGCGACGCTCCTCGACGAGGTCGGCATCCGCAGCGAGATCCACGAGTCCGAGCCGGGGCGCGCCTCCGTGCTGGCCCGCTGGGGCGGCGACCGCGGCGACCCGCTGCTGCTGCACGGCCACCTGGACGTCGTACCTGCCGAGGCGGCCGACTGGCAGGTGCACCCCTTCTCCGGCGAGATCCGCGACGGCTACCTCTGGGGCCGCGGCACCGTCGACATGAAGGACTTCGACGCGATGCTGCTCTCGAGCGTCCGGGCGCGGGCCCGGGCCGGCGCGGTGCCGGACCGGCCGGTGGTGCTGTGCTTCACCGCCGACGAGGAGGCAGGCGGGGCCAAGGGCGCCGGCTACCTCGCCCGCGAGCACCGCGAGTGGTTCGAGGGCTGCACGGTCGCCGTCGGCGAGGTCGGCGGGTTCAGCACGACGGTCCGCGGCCGCCGGCTCTACCTGATCGAGACCGCCGAGAAGGGGATGGCCTGGCTGCGCCTCACCGCGAAGGGCAACGCCGGACACGGCTCGATGCGGCACCTCGACAACGCCGTGACGCACCTGGCTGCGGCGGTGGCCCGGATCGGCGAGCACCGCTGGCCGGTCACGCTGACGCCGACGATGGAGGTGCTGCTGGCGGCGGTCGCCGAGCTGGCCGGCACCGAGGCCACCCCCGACAACGCCGAGGAGCTGGTCTCCGAGTTCGGACCGGCGGCCCGGATGCTCGGCGCCGTCATCCGCAACACCGTCAACCCGACGATGCTCTCGGCCGGCTACAAGGTCAACGTGGTCCCGGGGGAGGCCACCGCCCACGTCGACGGCCGGTTCCTCCCGGGGCACGAGGACGAGTTCTTCGCCCAGCTCGCCGCCCTCGCGGGCGACGACGTCACCGTCGAGCCGATCGTCCGGATGCCGGGTCTCGAGACGTCGTACGACGGGCCGGAGGCCGACGCGATGACGGCTGCGATCCTGGCCGAGGACCCGGAGGCAGTCGTGGCGCCGTACCTGATGAGCGGCGGCACGGACGGCAAGTACTGGACCGAGCTGGGGATGCGCTGCTTCGGCTTCGCGCCGCTGCGGCTCCCCGTGGACCTCGACTTCACCGCGCTCTTCCACGGGGTGGACGAGCGTGTCCCCGTCGACGCGCTGGAGTTCGGCGCGCGCGTCTTCGACCGCTGGCTGGGCTCGGTGTGAGCCTCAGGCCGGCATGAAGAACATCGGCCGCTGGCGGATGATCTTGCGGCGCAGCACCACCCGGCGGGTGCCGTCGGGAGTGATCCGGACCCGGTCGAGTTCCCAGCCCTCGCGCTCGGCCCGGTCGGCGAGCAGCCGGGTGACGACGTTGCGGGAGAGGTCGGGCGGGATGGTCATCTTGTCGAACTCGTACTCGACACCCGGCCGCAGTGCCCGGCGCCCGGTCGGCCCGTAGCGACGTTCCTTCGCAGAGGGCATCAACCCACCCCGTTTCCAGCGCTCGTGGACACATCATCGAGGGCCTGGGCGATCTCCGCGGGCAATTCACACTCCTCCACGGTGAGTGACGCCTTCAGCTGCGCGGCCGTCCGGGCGCCGACGATCGGTGCCGTCACGCCGGGACGGTCCCGCACCCAGGCGAGCGCCACCTCCAGCGGGCTCCAGCCGAGCCCCTCGCCGGCGCGGACGACGGCCTCGACGACCCGCTGGGCGTCCGGAGTGAGGTGCTTGCCGACGAACCCGGAGAAGTGAGGGGAGGCGGCGCGCGAGTCCGCCGGGGTGCCGGTGCGGTACTTGCCGGTGAGGACGCCGCGTCCCAGTGGCGACCACGGCAGGATTCCCAGCCCCAGCGCCTGGGCCGCCGGGATGGTCTCCGCCTCGACGTGCCGGCTGAGCAGGGAGTACTCCACCTGGTTGGAGGCGATCCGGGCGCGCCCCGGCACGGCTGCCTGCCAGGTGGCCGCCTGCGCGCTCTGCCAGCCGTTGTAGTTGGAGACGCCGACGTAGGCGGCCCGGCCCGTGCTCACCGCGGTGTCCAGGGCGGTGAGCGTCTCCTCCAGCGGGGTGTCGTCGACCCACGTGTGCACCTGCCACAGGTCGACGTGGTCGACGCCGAGGCGACGCAGCGAGTCGTCGAGGTTCTGCAGGAGAAAACCGCGGGAGGCGTTGGTCTCCCGCTCGCCGCGGCGCCGGGTGATCCCGGCCTTGGTCGCCAGCACGACGTCGTCGCGTCGTACGACGTCACCGAGCAGCGATCCGATCACGCGCTCGGAGTCGCCGTTCGCGTAGCCGGCGGCGGTGTCGAGCAGCGTTCCACCGGCCTCCACGAAGGCCACCAGCTGGTCGCGCGCCTCGTGCTCGTCGGTGTCCCGACCCCACGTCATCGTGCCGAGGCCGAGGCGGGAGACCCGGAGGCCGGTGCTGCCCAGGCGGCGTTGCTGCATGGCGGCAAGGTTAGCCAGCGCGCCGTGCGCTCCCCGGTCCGGCTCGCCGGGGCAGCCTGCGTAGGCTGAGGGCCCGTGGACTACCTGGACGCGATCATCCTCGGCATCGTCGAGGGGCTCACCGAGTTCCTCCCGGTCTCCAGCACCGGGCACCTGACCATCGCGGAGAAGCTCCTCGGTCACGAGATCGACTCGCCGGCCGTGACCGCGTTCACCGCCGTGATCCAGATGGGTGCGATCGCGGCCGTCCTCGTCTACTTCTGGGGCGACATCTGGCGCATCGCGAAGGCGTGGTTCGCCGGCGTCTTCAAGCCGGAGTACCGCGGCTCCTACGACCACCGGCTGGGCTGGTACATCATCGTCGGGTCGGTGCCGATCGGGATGGTCGGCTTCCTGGCCCGGGATCTGATCACCGGCCCGCTGCGGTCGCTCTGGGTCGTCGCCATCGCCCTGATCGCGTGGAGCGCGGTGATGCTCTACGCCGAGCGTGCCGGTCGCCAGGAGCGCGGCGAGGATCAGCTCACGCTCCGCGACGCGCTCGTGATGGGCCTGGTGCAGTGCATCGCGCTGGTGCCCGGCGTGTCCCGCTCGGGGGCCACCATCTCGGCCGGGCTGGTGCAGGGTCTGGACCGGGTGGCCGCCACCCGGATGGCCTTCTTCCTCGGCATCCCGTCGTTGCTGGCCGCGGGCGTCTACGAGCTCAAGGACGTCCACGGGATCGGGGCCGGGCCCACCATCGTCGGAACCCTGGTCAGCTTCGTGGTGGCCTACGCCTCCGTGGCCTGGCTGCTGAAGTTCGTCGCGCACCACAGCATCGGCAAGTTCGTGCCCTACCGGGTGGTGCTGGGCCTGGTCGTGATCGTCCTGCTCGCGACCAACGTGATGAGCCCGACCTGAGCCTCAGAGCCAGCCGGCGCGCCGGGCAGCGATCCAGATCGCGAGTGAGCTGCCGACCATGAGCAACAGCGCGAACGGGTAGCCGAGGAGCCAGTGCAGCTCCGGCATGTGGTCGAAGTTCATCCCGTAGATGCCGGCGATCAGGGTGGGCGCCGCGATGATCCCGACGATGGCGGAGATCTTCCGCATGTCGTCGTTCTGGTTGATGCTGATCTGCGCGAGGTGCGCCTCGAAGGCGGTCGAGAGCAGCGCGTCCAGGCTGTCGACCGTCTCCGCGACGCGGGCGAGGTGGTCGGCGACGTCGCGGAAGTACGGCCCGGCCTCGGCGTCCAGGCCGTCGACGTTCCCGGAGGCGAACCGGGCGATCGGGTCGCGCAGCGGCACCACCGCGCGGCGCATCTCCGCGAGCTCGCGCTTGAGCACGTAGATGCGCGCAGCGTCGTTGGTGCGCTCCCCGGAGAACACCGAGGCCTCCACCTCGTCGACGTCCTCGACGAGGAACTGGGCGACCTCCTCGTACTTGTCGACCACCTGGTCACAGATCGCGTACACCGCCGCCGACGGGCCGTGCACCAGCACCTGCTCGCGGTTCTCCAGTGCCAGGCGGGCGTCGTGCAGTCCTGAGCCCTCGCCGTGCCGCACGCTCACCACGAACTTCGCGCCGATGAAGAGGTTGATCTCGCCGGTCTCCACGGCATCGTCCTCGTCGACGTACCAGAGCGTCTTCAGCGCCATGAAGAGCGAGTCGTCGTACCGCTCCAGCTTGGGCCGCTGGTGGGCGCGCAGGGCGTCCTCCACGGCGAGGGGATGCAGGTCGTAGAGATCGGCGACGGCCTCGAGCTCGTGCTCGGTCGGGTCGTGCAGGCCCACCCAGACGAAGTCGTCCGGGCCGGTGGCCAGCGTCCGCACCCCGGCCAGGTCGTCCACGGCGACGCCGCACGGGACTCGCACGCCCTTGCGGTAGAGCGCGTTGTCGACGATCACCAGACGAGGCTAGTGCGTAGGCTCGCCCCCATGGCAACCGTCATCCTGGCCCGGCACGGGCGCACGACGGCCAACGCCGACGGCATCCTCGCCGGCCGCTCCGGCGGCGTGCACCTCGATGAGCACGGGAGGCAGCAGGCCACGAAGGCGGCGGAGCGGCTGCGGGACCTGCCACTGGCGCGTGCGGTGAGCAGCCCGATGGAGCGCTGCCGCGAGACGGCCGCGCTGCTGGTCGACGGCCGCGGGGTCGAGGTCAGCACCGAGCAGCGCCTGACGGAGTGCGACTACGGCGACTGGACCGGCCGCTCGATGAAGGACCTGGTCAAGGAGGACCTCTGGAAGGTGGTGCAGGCGCACCCCGCCGGAGTCCGCTTCCCGGGCGGCGAGGCGATGGCCGAGATGTCGGCGCGCGCCGTCAGTGCCGTCCGGGACATCGACGCAGCAGTGGAGGAGGAGCAGGGCGCGGAGGCGATCTGGCTGGCCGTCTCGCACGGCGACGTCATCAAGGCGATCCTCGCGGACGCGCTGGGGGTGCACCTCGACCAGTTCCAGCGGATCGTCGTGGATCCGGCCAGCCTCTCGGTGGTCCGGTACACCGCGACCCGCCCGTTCGTGCTCGGCGTGAACAGCAGCGCCGGCTCGCTCGCGCACCTGGTCGCGGAGCGCGCCGAGAAGCCGGAGGAGTCCATCGGCGGCGGGGCGGGCAGCCATGCCGGCGCGGGAACCGGCCACTAGGCTCGGAAGCATGCCTCCTGTCGTGCACCGCTTCGACCCGCCCGAGCGCTTCGTCGCCGGGACGGTCGGCGAGCCCGGCCAGCGAACCTTCTTCCTCCAGGCGCGTGAGGGCCTCCGCGTCACCAGTGTCTCCCTCGAGAAGCAGCAGGTCGAGATCCTGGGGGAGCGCATCGACGAGCTCCTCGACGAACTGCTCGACGTCGGCGGCGTGGCTGCCGCGATCCCGCAGCAGCTGGCGCCCGACGACCTCGACAGCGACCCGCTCGAGCAGCCGATCCAGGAGGAGTTCCGCGCCGGCACCATCACGCTGTCGTGGGACGCCACGGACGAGCGGGTGGTCATCGAGGTGTTCCCGGTCAGCGACCAGCCGGCGCCGATCGAGACCGACGAGGAGGAGCTGCTCTCGCTCCCGATCGACGAGCCGGAGCCCGACGAGGTGTTCATCGTCCGGCTGACGCCGGCGCAGGCCCGGGCCTTCGCGGTGCGCGCCGGGACCGTCGTCTCGGCGGGTCGGCCGACGTGCCAGTTCTGCGGAGGTCCGATGGACCCGGCCGGCCACCTCTGCCCGCGCGCCAACGGGTACCGGCGCACGTTCGCGTGACCCGCGCGCCGGCCGAGCTGCTGGCCTCCGGGCCGCTGCAGGTGCTCGGCCGGATCATGCCGGCGTCCAACCACACCTTCCTGTGCCAGCTCGGCGAGGGTGACGAGGCGGTCCAGGCCGTCTACAAGCCGGTCTCCGGCGAGCGGCCGCTGTGGGACTTCACCGACGGCACGCTGGCGCAGCGCGAGTACGCCGCCTACCTCGTCTCCGAGGCGACCGGCTGGTCCGTCGTACCCCCCACGACACTGCGGGACGGCCCCGTGGGCCCCGGGATGGTGCAGCTCTGGCAGGAGCCGGACGAGTCCCAGGAGCCGGTCGACATCGTGCCGTTCGGTGCGGTGCCGGAGGGCTACCTGCACGTGCTGGATGCCCACGACGCGCAGGACGAGCCGGTCACCCTCGTCCACGAGGACACTCCGGCCCTGCGGCGCATGGCGGTGTTCGACATCGTCGTCAACAACACCGACCGCAAGGGCGGCCACGTGCTGCCGATGCCCGACGGCCGGCGGCTCGGCGTCGACCACGGCGTGTGCTTCCACACCGACGACAAGCTCCGCACGGTGCTCTGGGGCTGGGCCGGCCGGCCGCTCGAGGCCGGCGAGCTCGCCGGCCTCGACGACCTCGAGGCGGCGCTGGGCGGGCCGCTGGGCGATGAGCTCGGCGCCCTGCTCACCGCGGCGGAGGTCGCCGCCACCCTGCGCCGCCTCCGGCGACTGCGACAGCGCGGGTGCTTCCCCGTCCCGTCGGGGGAGTGGCCGGCCATTCCGTGGCCGCCCTTCTGAGCCTGCGTCCAGAGCCACCCCCTAGGCTGGCCTGCATGCGTGCGTGGGAGTCGACAGCGGTGCCGAAGCTCGCCGTGACCGGCCCGGAGGTGCGCGTCTTCGACTCCTCCAGCCAGGCGCTGCAGGACGTCGTACCCGCCGCGGGCACCGCGCGCCTCTACGTCTGCGGCATCACCCCTTACGACGCCACGCACATGGGCCACGCGGCGACCTACGTGGCCTTCGACCTGCTGATCCGGGCCTGGCGATCCGCCGGGCACGACGTCCGCTACGTCCAGAACGTGACCGACGTGGACGACCCGCTGCTCGAGCGGGCCGACGCGACCGGGCAGGACTGGGTGGAGCTCGCCGAACGCGAGACGGAGCTGTTCCGGACCGACATGGCCGCGTTGCGGGTGCTGCCTCCGGACGCCTACGTCGGGGCGGTCGAGGCCATCCCGCTGGTGGTGGAGATGGTGCAGCGGCTGCAGGAGACCGGTGCGGTGTACGACGTGGACGGCGACCTCTACTTCTCCGTCACCAGCGACCCGAGCTTCGGCTCCGTGTCCGGCTGGACGCGCCAGCAGATGCTGGCCGTGTTCGGCGAGCGCGGGGGAGACCCCGACCGCCCGGGCAAGAAGGACCCGCTGGACTGCCTGCTCTGGCAGGCCGAGCGACCGGGCGAGCCGGCTTGGGACTCGCCCTTGGGGCGTGGTCGGCCGGGCTGGCACATCGAGTGCTCGGCGATCGCGGTGGACAACCTTGGTGCGGCCTTCGACGTGCAGGGTGGCGGCAGCGACCTGGTCTTCCCGCACCACGAGATGAGTGCCTCCGAGGCGCAGACAGCCGACCCGGAGCACCGGTTCGCCCGCGCGTACGTGCACGCCGGGATGGTCGGGCTCGACGGGGAGAAGATGTCGAAGTCCAAAGGGAACCTCGTCCTCGTCTCCCGCCTGCGCGAGGCCGGCCTGGACCCGATGGTGATCCGCCTGGTGCTGCTGGGCCACCACTACCGCTCGGACTGGGAGTGGCAGGAGTCCGACGTCTCGGCCGCGGGAGCGCGGCTGGACAAGTGGCGGGCGGCCACCGCCCGGCCGGCGGGCGCGTCCACGTCCGAGCTCGTCGAGGGCGTCCTGTCCGCGCTCGCCGACGACCTCCGCGCACCGGACGCCCTGCGGCTGGTCGACCAGTGGGCCGACGCCACCGACTTCGGTGCCGAACAGGAGCCCGGCGCCGGCGCGGTCGTCCGGCAGCTGGTCGACGCGGCCCTCGGCGTGGCCCTCTGACGGCCCCTGCTGGCGGGTCCGAACGACAGCCTGGTCACGCATGTTCAGCGTGTCGTAGGAGGCGCGGCCAACGAATGGGCGCTAAGGGCTGCCCGGACCACCTTGGGACAGCGATTTTGCTCCATTCGCGGGCCGGGCAAGCTTGAGCGACCGAGGTGCAGGACATTCCTGCCAGCCACCGACTTTGGCAGATCGGCGCGCGCTCCGGATGAAGTCCTCCAGGTCGACAGGAACGCTCGCGCGAAGTGCTAGTGCGAGCCCGGGTTCTCCCGCCGCTTCAGATAGCGCTCGAACTCCGCCGCGATCGCGTCGCCCGACGCCTCGGGCAGCTCGGCGGCGTCCGAGGACTCCTCGAGGTTGCGCACGTAGTCGGCCATGTCCTCGTCCTCCTCGACGAGCTCGCTGACCCCGCGCTCCCACGCCCGTTGCTCCTCCGGCAGGTCGCCCAGCGGGACGGACAGCTCCAGCAGGTCCTCGACCTGGCCGAGCAGCGCCAGCGTGGCCTTCGGGTGCGGCGGCTGCGGCAGGTAGTGCGGCACCGACGCCCAGAAGGAGACGGCCGGCAGGTCCAGCCGCACGCAGGCGTCCTGCAGCACGCCGACGATCCCGGTCGGGCCCTCGTACGACGACTGCTCCAGCTTGAGCCGGTCGTCGAGGTCGAGCTCGGTGGCCGACCCGTGCACCGGCACGGGGCGGGTGTGCGGGATCTCGGCGAGCAGCGCGCCGAGCGTCACCACGGTCTCCACACCGAGCTCGTCGGCCGCGGCGAGGAGCTCGGCGCAGAACTGCCGCCAGCGCATGTTCGGCTCGATGCCGCGCAGCAGCACGATGTCCCGGTGGGCGCCGGGTGGCCGGGCGACATAGAGCTGGGTCGAGGGCCAGGTGATCCGCCGCATCCCGTCCTCGCCCATCGAGACCGTCGGCCGGTTCACTTGGAAGTCGTAGAAGTCCTCGGGATCCACCGCGGCCACCAGCCTCGCGTCCCAGACCTCGAGCAGGTGGTCGAGCACCCCCGTGGCCGCACCCGCCGCGTCGTTCCAGCCCTCGAACGCGGCGACCATCACGGGGCTGACGAGCGGCGGCACGTCCTCGATCTCGATCACACCTCAAGACTAGCCACGGCAGGCTCGGCGTACCGCCTAGACTGGCGGACGGCCGAGAGGCGTTGCAACGGGTCCGCGCCAGGGCCCGCCACGCTCGGCAGGACGACAAGGACGCCTTCCGAGCCGGAAGGAGCCGTCGTGAGTGCATCCCAGCCCGAAGTACGTCCGGACGCCACCGAGTCGCTCACCGGCCTGCTCCAGCAGCGCGTCCTGGTGCTCGACGGGGCCATGGGCACGATGATCCAGCAGCACGGGCCCGGTGAGGCGGAGTACCGCGGCCAGCGTTTTTCCGACTGGCCCAGCGACGTCAAGGGCAACAGCGACCTGCTCAGCCTCAGCCAGCCGGAGATGATCCGCAGCATCCACCGGGAGTACCTCGAGGCCGGCGCCGACATCGTCGAGACCAACACGTTCTCCGCCACCACGATCGCCCAGGCCGACTTCGGCATGGAGGAGCTCGTGGGCGAGATGAACCTTGCCAGCGCCCGGCTGGCCCGCGCCGCCGCGGACGAGTACAGCACCCCCGAGCGCCCGCGGTTCGTCGCCGGCGCGCTCGGCCCCACGAACAAGACCGCCTCGATCTCCCCGGACGTCAACGACCCGGCGGCCCGCAACGTCAGCTACGACGAGCTCGTCACGGCCTACCTCCAGCAGGCCCGGGCACTGGTCGACGGGGGCGTGGACCTGCTCCTCGTGGAGACCATCTTCGACACGCTCAACGCCAAGGCCGCGATCTTCGCGCTGGAGTCCCTCTTCGAGGAGCGGGGGCGCCGGTGGCCGGTGATCATCTCCGGCACGATCACCGACGCGTCCGGGCGCACGCTGTCCGGCCAGACGACGGAGGCGTTCTGGAACTCCATGCGGCACGCGCGGCCGATCGCCGTGGGGCTCAACTGCGCGCTGGGCGCGGCAGAGATCCGCCCCTACCTCGCCGAGCTGTCGCGACTCGCGGACACCTTCGTCTCCTGCTATCCCAACGCCGGCCTGCCGAACGCATTCGGGGAGTACGACGAGAGCCCCGACCAGATGTCGACCATCCTCCGGGAGTTCACCGAGGCCGGCCTGGTGAACGTCGTCGGCGGCTGCTGTGGCACCACCCCCGACCACATCCGGCGCATCGCCGCCATCGCGGAGGAGGCGACGCCCCGGGTGCCGGCCACGCCCGCCGCGGCGACCCGGCTGGCCGGGCTGGAGCCGCTGACCATCACCGATGACTCGCTCTTCGTCAACGTGGGCGAGCGCACCAACATCACCGGGTCGGCCCGCTTCCGCAACCTGATCAAGGCTGCGGACTACGACACCGCGCTGTCCGTCGCGGCCCAGCAGGTCGAGAACGGCGCCCAGGTCATCGACGTCAACATGGACGAGGGGATGATCGACGGCGTCGCTGCGATGGACCGGTTCCTCAAGCTGGTCGCCAGCGAGCCGGACATCTCCCGGGTGCCGGTGATGGTGGACTCCTCGAAGTGGGAGGTCATCGAGGCGGGCCTGAAGAACATCCAGGGCAAGCCGATCGTCAACTCGATCTCGCTCAAGGAGGGCGAGGAGAAGTTCGTCGAGCAGGCCACGCTGTGCCGCAAGTACGGCGCGGCCGCCGTGGTGATGGCCTTCGACGAGGAGGGCCAGGCCGACAACCTGGAGCGACGCAAGGAGATCTGCGCCCGGGCCTACCGGATCCTCACCGAGCAGGTCGGCTTCCCCGCAGAGGACATCATCTTCGACCCGAACTGCTTCGCCCTCGCCACCGGGATCGACGAGCACGCGTCGTACGGCCTGGACTTCATCGAGGCATGCCGCTGGATCAAGGCCAACCTGCCCGGCGCGCTCATCTCCGGCGGCATCTCCAACGTCTCGTTCTCCTTCCGCGGCAACAACCCGGTCCGCGAGGCGATCCACGCGGTGTTCCTCTACCACGCCATCGACGCCGGCCTGGACATGGGCATCGTCAACGCCGGTGCCCTGGTGGTCTACGACGAGATCGACCCCGAGTTGCGGGAGCGGATCGAGGACGTCGTCCTCAACCGCCGCGCGGACGCGGCCGAGCGCCTGCTCGAGGTCGCCGAGCGCTTCAACAAGAAGGACGAGGAGGACCCGGCGAAGGTCGATGCCTGGCGGGAGCTGCCGCTCCGCGAGCGGATCACCCACGCGCTGGTGAAGGGCATCGACAGCTTCGCCGAGGAGGACACCGAGGCGCTCCGCGCAGAGATCAAGGCGGCCGGCGGTCGTCCCATCGAGGTCATCGAGGGCCCGCTGATGGACGGCATGAACGTGGTCGGCGACCTCTTCGGCGCCGGCAAGATGTTCCTGCCGCAGGTGGTCAAGTCCGCCCGGGTGATGAAGAAGGCGGTCGCCTACCTGATCCCGTTCATCGAGGCCGAGAAGCAGCCAGGAGATGCGGAGCGCAAGAACGGCACCATCGTGATGGCCACCGTCAAGGGCGACGTGCACGACATCGGCAAGAACATCGTCGGGGTGGTGCTGCAGTGCAACAACTACGACGTCATCGACCTCGGCGTGATGGTGCCCGCCCAGAAGATCCTCGACACGGTCCGTGAGGTCGACGCCGACCTGGTCGGGCTGTCCGGGCTGATCACCCCCTCCCTGGACGAGATGGTCAACTTCGCCGTCGAGATGGAGCGCCAGGGCCTCGAGATCCCACTGCTCATCGGTGGCGCGACGACGTCCCGGGCACACACGGCCGTCAAGGTCGCACCGCGGCGGAAGTCCCCGGTGGTCTGGGTGAAGGACGCCTCCCGCTCCGTGCCGGTCGCCGCCGCGCTGCTCTCGGAGGAGCGCCGCGGCGCCTTCCTCGCCGACGTCGCGGAGGACTACCAGCACCTCCGCGAACGGCACGCCGCGAAGCACGACCGCCCGCTGCTCTCGCTCCGCGCCGCCCGGGAGAACCGCACTCCGGTGGAGTGGGACGGCTACACGCCGCCCGCCCCGGCCCGCCCCGGCATCTCCGTCTTCGAGGACTACGACCTCGCCGAGCTCCGCGAGTACATCGACTGGCAGCCCTTCTTCAACGCGTGGGAGATGAAGGGCAAGTTCCCTGACATCCTCAACAACCCCGCCAGCGGCGAGGCCGCGCGCAAGTTGTACGACGAGGCCAACGACATGCTCGACCGGCTGATCAAGGAGAAGTGGCTGACTGCCAACGGCGTCGTCGGCTTCTTCCCCGCGAACGCGGTCGGCGACGACGTCGAGCTCTACACCGACGAGAGCCGCACCGAGGTGCTCACCACGCTGCACAACCTCCGGCAGCAGGGTGAGCACCGCGAAGGCGTCCCCAACCGCTCGCTCGGCGACTTCGTGGCACCCAGGGAGACCGGGCTGGCCGACTACGTCGGCGCCTTCGCCGTGACCGCCGGACTGGGCGCGACCGAGAAGATCATGGAGTTCAAGGAGGCGCTGGACGACTACAGCGCGATCCTCCTCGAGTCGGTGGCCGACCGGCTGGCCGAGGCGTTCGCCGAGCGGCTTCACGAGCGCGTCCGCAAGGAGCTGTGGGGCTACGCCGCCGACGAGACCCTCGACAACAGCTCGCTGATCGCGGAGAAGTACGTCGGCATCCGCCCCGCGCCCGGCTATCCGGCATGCCCCGAGCACACCGAGAAGGCCAGCCTCTGGCAGCTGCTCGACGTGCAGGAGCGGACCGGCATCCAGCTGACCGACTCCATGGCGATGTGGCCCGGGGCCGCCGTCAGCGGGTGGTACTTCTCGCACCCGCAGTCGCAGTACTTCGTCGTGGGCCGGCTCGGCGAGGACCAGGTGGCGGACTACGCGCGGCGCAAGGGCTGGACGAAGAAGGAGGCCGAGCGCTGGCTGTCCTCCAACCTCGGCTACAACCCCGAGGACTGACCCGGGTGGCGCAGGGGCATGCGGTGCTCTGGGACTTCGACGGCACCCTGGTGGACACCGAGCCCTACTGGATCGAGGCAGAGTTCGAGCTGGTCGAGGCGCACGGCGGCACCTGGAGCCGTGAGCACGCCCTCGAGCTGGTCGGCAACGACCTGCTCGTCTCGGGCCGCTACATCCGCGAGCACGCCGGCATCGACCTCGAGCCGGCGGAGATCGTCGAGCGGCTGCTGGACGGGGTGATCGAGCGGGTCCGTCGGCAGGTGCCGTGGCGGCCCGGGGCCGTGGAGCTGCTGGCGAGCCTGCGCACGGCCGCGGTCCCGTGCGTACTGGTGACCATGTCCTACCGGCGCTTCGTCGAGCCGGTGCTCGCGGCGCTGCCACCGGACAGCTTCGCCGACCTGGTCACCGGCGATGCCGTCACCCACGGCAAGCCCCACCCGGAGCCCTACCTGCGGGCCGCGGCCGAGGTCGGCCTGCCCCCGGAGCGCTGCCTGGCGATCGAGGACTCCGACACCGGCGCCCGCTCCGCCGAGGCGGCCGGGTGCACGGTGCTGGTGGTGCCGAACCACGTGCCCGTCGCACCCGGGACGAACCGGATCTTTACGGACACGCTGGTCGGGATGGACGCCGACGCGCTGTTACAAATCGTTGCCGGATCGCGACCTGATCCGTCACAAACCACGATGACACCCCCGACGTCGGGCGAGTAGCGTCCCGGGAGGACTGCCCCGCACTGGGGCCGCCGATCACGGAGGTGCTCATCTTGAATCGCAGACGCGGACTGCTGGCGGTCGCCAGCGCCGGTGTGTTGGTCGCCTCGCTCGCTGCCTGCGGCAGTGGTGGCGATGGCGACGGCAACGACGGCTCCAGCAGCGGAGGCAGCAGCTGGACGCTCGGCACGACCGAGACCGTCACGGCCATGGACCCCGCGGGCTCCTACGACTTCGGGTCGTGGAACCTGCAGTACAACATCTTCGAGCAGCTGATGGTCGTGCCCGCGGGAGAGAGCGACCCCCAGCCCGATGCTGCCGAGTCCTGCACGTACGACGACCCGCAGCAGATCACCTGCAAGCTGCGCGAGGGCCTGAAGTTCTCCAACGGCCACGACCTCACCTCGTCCGACGTGAAGTTCTCCTTCGAGCGCAACATCGCGATCGCCGACCCCAACGGCTCCTCGGTCCTGCTCGGCTCGATCACCGACTCGACCAACCCCGACAAGCCCAAGCTGGCCGACGGGGCGATCGAGACGCCGGACGACACCACGGTGATCTTCCACCTCAACAAGCCGGACACCACCTTCATGAAGGTGCTCACGTCGGCCACCTCCTCCATCGTCGACGAGGAGGTATTCCCGGCCGACAAGCTGCTGGGTGACTCCGACGTCGTCGGCTCCGGCCCCTACAAGCTCAGCCAGTACAAGGCCGGGGAGCAGGCCGTGCTCGAGAAGAACGACAAGTACGCCGGTGAGCGCGAGGGCAAGACCGACCGCCTGTTCATCCAGTACTTCTCCGACCCGGCCCCGCTCAAGCAGGCCATCGACTCCGGGCAGGTCGACATCGCCTGGCGCACGCTGAGCCCGACCGACCTGAACGACCTGGAGGGCAACGACAACGTCAACGTCCTCAAGGGCAAGGGCTCGGAGTTCCGCTACTGGGTGTGGCAGCTCGGCACCCCGGTCGGCAAGCAGAAGGCCGTCCGGCAGGCTGCTGCCTACCTGATCGACCGCGAGGCGATCGCCAAGAACGCCTACGACGACACCGTCAAGCCGGCGTTCTCGATCGTCCCGCCGGGCTTCGCCGGCCAGAAGGACTCCTTCCAGGAAAAGTACGGCGACACCCCGGACGTCGACAAGGCCAAGCAGGTCCTCCAGCAGGCCGGCGTCACGATGCCGGTGGCGATCAAGCTGGGCTACACGCCGAGCCACTACGGCCCGAACGCCGTCGACGAGGCCACCGAGCTGAAGGGCCAGCTGGAGAACGGCGGCGTGTTCAAGGTCAGCGTGGACGACGCGGAGTGGGAGCGCTACCAGACGCTCTACAAGCAGAACGCCTACGACCTGTTCATCCTGGGCTGGTACCCCGACTTCCTGGACGCGGACAACTACCTGTCCCCGTTCCTGCGTGACGGCGGGTTCTACGGCAACAACTACTCCAACCCCCAGGTGAACAAGCTCCTCGACCAGGAGCTGGCGGAGACCGATGCGGCCAAGCGCGAGGAGATCATCGGGCAGCTGCAGGACATCACCGCCGAGGACGTGCCGCTGATCCCGTCGTGGAACGGCCAGAACGTGGCGGTCGCGACCAAGAACATGGAAGGTGTCGAGGAGACGCTCGACCCGACGTACATCTTCCGGTTCTGGATGATCAGCAAGAAGTAGTCCGACCGCGGGGGAGGGTGCACCCGTCGCCGGGGCACCCTCCCCTTCGGCCTGTTCGACGACAGGAGGTTTGGATTGAGCAGCCAGGGATCGGTCCCGCGCTACGTGGCGCAGCGACTGCTGCTGGTCATCCCGATGATCTGGGTCCTGCTGACGGTGGTCTTCGTGCTGCTGAGGGTCGCGCCCGGCGACCCCATCTCCGCCTCGCTGGGCGGCAAGCTGAGCGCCGAGGCGCTCGCGGACGCCAAGCACCGGGCCGGCCTCGACCGCCCGCTGATCGTCCAGTACTTCGACTACATCAAGGACGTCGCGACCCTCAACTTCGGCAACACCTTCACCGACAACCGGCCGATCATCGACGTCGTCCGTGACAACGGCGGCGCGACCCTCTCGCTCACCGTCGGCGCGTTCCTGATCGCGCTGCTCGTCGGCATCCCGCTGGGGCTGCTGGCCGGGAGGCGACGCGACACGGTCAGCGACGTGGTGATCCGGATCTTCGGCGTGGTCAGCTATGCCGCTCCGATCTTCTGGACCGGCCTCCTGATGGTCATCCTGGTGGCGCCCACGGGCTGGCCGACCTACGACATCGCCTCGGCCGAGACCAAGTTCCTCGTCGAGCCGAGGACACACATCCTCATCGTCGACACGGTCCTGGCCGGGAACACCGACGCGTTCCTCGACGTCCTGCAGCACCACGTGCTGCCCTGCGTCGCGCTCGGCCTGCTGCTCTCGGGTGTCTTCATCCGGCTGGTCCGGGTCAACCTGCTGCAGAGCCTCAAGGGTGACTACGTCGAGGCGGCCCGCGCCCGGGGCGTGCCGGAGAAGTACGTGATCCGCCGGCACGCGTTCCGCAACGCGCTCGTCCCGGTCATCACCGTGGTCGGCCTGCAGGTCGCCCTGACGCTCGGCGGCGCGGTGCTCACCGAGAAGACGTTCAACTGGCCGGGCCTGGGCAACCAGCTCGTCAAGTACATCGTCGCCCACGACTACAGCGCGGTGCAGGGCCTGGTGACGTTCTTCGCGATCGTCGTGGTCGTCGTCAGCGTCCTCGTCGACATCGTGAACGCCCTGATCGACCCGCGGGTCAGGTACTGAGGAGGCCCGGATGCTCAAGCTGCTGCTCGCGCCGTTCCGCAACACCACCGGGATCGCCCGGTGGATCCTGATCACCGGGCTGGTGATCACCGCGATGTTCGTGATCTTCGCGATCTTCGCGCCGTGGATCGCGCCGTACGGCTTTGCCCAGAAGATCGACGCCTCCGGCGACCGGTTCCCGAAGATGGGCGAGCCCAGTGCAGCGCACTGGTTCGGCACCAACGACCAGTTCTACGACATCCTCTCGAGGGTCATCTGGGGAGCCCGGACCGAGCTGACCGTGGTGCTGCTCTCGGTGCTGCTCGCCGTGGTGATCGGGGTCCCGCTCGGACTGCTGTCGGGCTTCCTCGGCGGCTGGGTCGACCGCGCGCTGGTCTTCGTGATGGACGCGCTCTACGCGTTCCCGTCGCTGCTGCTGGCCATCGTCTTCGCGTTCCTGCTGCAGGCGCGGCTCGGTGGCGCCGGCATCCTGGCCGCGGCCCTGTCGCTGACGGCGATCTACATACCGCAGTACTTCCGCGTGGTGCGAAGTACGACGGTCAGTGCGCGGGAGGAGACCTACGTGGAGGCGGCACGGGCCATCGGCGCCAAGCCGCGCACGATCATGGGCAAGTACCTCTTCGGCAACGTGATCCAGTCGGTGCCGGTGATCGGCACGCTGAACGCCGCGGACGCGATCAGCACGCTGGCCGCGCTCGGGTTCGTCGGTCTGGGCATCCAGCCCACCGAGGCCGCCGAGTGGGGCTACGACCTGAGCCGCGCCCTGGACGACGCCGCCGCCGGCATCTGGTGGACGACCCTGTTCCCCGGCCTGGCGATCGTGCTGCTGGTCACCGGCCTCACCCTGATCGGCGAGGGCCTCAACGAGACCGTCAACCCGGCGCTGCGCAAGCGCCGGATCCGCAAGGTGGTGCTGACCCGCGGCTCGGTGACCGAGCCGGAGCGCCCGGGCACGGACCAGAACGAGGTGGTGACCCCGTGACCCGCAGCGACGTCGTGATCGAGGCCGACGACCTGAGGGTCTGGTACGGCAGCGAGCGAGGACCCGTCAAGGCCGTCGACGGCGTGAGCTTCAACCTCGCGAAGGGCGAGATCCTCGGCCTGGTCGGCGAGTCCGGTTGCGGCAAGTCGACCCTGGGCCGGGCGCTGCTGGGGTTGCTGCCGCCCGGCGCCGCGATGGACGGCACGCTGCTGTTCGAGGGCGAGGACCTGCTGAAGTCGTCCCGCAAGGCGATGCTGGCGCGTCGCGGCTCCGAGCTCGGGATGATCTTCCAGGAGCCGCTCACCCGGCTGAACCCCCTGATGCGGATCTCCCAGCACTTCGAGGAGACCGTCCGCACCCACGAGAAGGGCATCTCCAAGGACGAGGTCCGGCGCCGGGCGCTGGAGGTGCTCCGCCTGATGGGCATCCCGCCGACCCGCTACCGCGCCTACCCGCACGAGTTCTCCGGCGGCATGCGGCAGCGCCTGATGATCGCCCTGGCGCTGGTGCTGCGGCCCTCGTTCGTGGTGGCCGACGAGCCGACCACGGCGCTCGACGTGCTGGTCGAGGCGCAGATCATCCGGATCCTGCACGACCTCAGGCGCGAGTTCGACACCTCGCTGCTGCTGATCACGCACAACCTCGGCATCGTCGCAGAAGCCTGCGACCGGGTCGCGGTGATGTACGCCGGCAAGATCGTGGAGCTCGGGGACGCCAAGACGGTGTTCTCCAAGCCGCAGCACCCCTACACCCGCGAGCTGCTCCGGTCGACCATCTCCCTGCGCACCGAGGGGCTCAACTACATCCCTGGCGCGCCCCCCGACCTGACCGACCCGCCGCCGGCATGCCACTTCCACCCGCGCGGCCCGGACGCCATGAACATCTGCGCCACGAAGGCTCCACGCGACCGGGTCTACGAGAACGGCATCCACGTGCAGTGCTGGGCCGCGGACCTCGCCCACGGGGCCGTCGACCTGACCGATGAGGAGAAGGCGCCGCTGATCCGGGAGGAGATCTCCGTTGCCGACGAAGCCTGACGCGACGACCGACACCGTCATGGACCTCGAGGGCCTGGAGGTGCACTACGAGCTCGGCTCCGGGATGCTGGCCCGTCTCTTCGGGCTCGGCACCAGGACCGTGAAGGCGGTCGACGGCGTGAACCTCTCGCTGGGCCGCGGCGAGGTCCTCGGTGTGGTGGGGGAGTCCGGGTCCGGCAAGACGACCCTCGGGCGTGCCCTGCTCGGGCTGGCCCCGGCCACCGGCGGCTCGATCGCCTACCACGACACCGGCGGGCGGGCCCACGACGTGGCCTCGATGTCGGCGGCCGAGCTGCGCCGGCTGCGCACCGACGTCCAGATGGTCTTCCAGGACCCGCACGCCGCCCTGAACCCCACGATGACCATCGAGGCGGCCGTGGGGCATCCGCTGCGGATCCACGGGATCGCCAAGGGTGCCGAGCTCAGCCGCCGGGTCGCCCAGGCCCTCGAGCGGGTGGGGCTCTCACCCGCCGAGCAGTTCATGAACAAGTACCCGGCGGACCTCTCGGGCGGGCAGAAGCAGCGTGCAGTGATCGCCCGCGCCATCATCCTGGACCCCGACGTCCTCGTCGCCGACGAGCCGGTGTCCATGCTGGACATGAGCGTGCGGGCCAAGATCCTCCAGCTGATGCTCGACCTCAAGAGCGAGCTCGGCCTGACCTACGTCTACATCACCCACGACCTGGCCACGGCGAAGTTCTTCTGCGACCGGATCGCCATCATGTACCTCGGCCGGGTCGTCGAGATCGGGCCGACGCAGGAGATCTTCGAGGACCCGAAGCACCCCTACACGAAGGCGCTGCTGAAGGCGATCCCGGAGCCCGACCCCGAGCGGATGGTGGCGCGCGACCTCCCCCGCGGTGAGATCGCCGATGCCGCGAAGCCGCCCCTGGGCTGCCACTTCCATCCGCGCTGCCCGGAGGCCGTCTCGAACTGCGGCTGGGAGTCGCGCGACCTGCGCGTGCTGCTCGAGCAGCACTGGACCGAGGTCGACCCGGACGTCTACCAGCGGGAGCAGGCGGTGGTCGGCGACCTCGAGCACCTGGACGACCCGACGCTGGACGCCCGCATCGGCAGTGGCGCCACGGCCGGCGAGGTGCGGGAGGTGCTCGACGCGGCTCGGGCGCGGAGCCCGGAGGAGCCGATGTGGTCCGGCGTGCAGGAGCTGGTCGAGGAGGCTGACGGGCTGCACGTCCGCTTCCACGACGGCGTCGACCCGCGGCTCCGGCCCGCCGGGGGCGTCGAGGTCGCGTGCGTGCTCTACCCCGGCGAGCCCGAGCGGCCGGAGGACTCGTCGGCTGCCGAGGCGGCCTCTTCCTGACCAGCGGTCGGCAGCGCGGCCGGGAGATCAGGAGGCGTGCCGCCGTACGACGGGCACAGCGGCCGGAAGGAGCACCAGTCACAGAGCCTTCCCGGGTTCGGGCGCCAGTCGCCCGTGCGGGTGGCGAGGTCGATCGCGTCCCACAGCGCCCGTAGCTGGCGCTCGGTGGCCAGCAGGTCGGCCTCGTCGGGGGAGTAGCTGATCGTCTGGCCGTCACCGAGGTAGAGCAGCGTGAGCACCCTCGGCACCACCGCACGGGTCCGCCACAGCACCAGGGCGTAGAAGCGCAGCTGGAACAGTGCCGTGCCCTCGAAGCCCACGCCGACCGAGCGCCCGGTCTTGTAGTCGACGACCCGCACTGCCCCGTCGGGGGCGACGTCGACCCGGTCGATGACGCCGCGCAGCAACAGCTGCTCGTCGCCCCGGTGGGGAACGGCCGCCTCCACGAGGAGCTCGCGCTCGGCCGGCTCGAGCCGGCGCGGATCCTCGAGGTCGAAGTAGCGGCCCAGCACCTGGCGGCAGGACTCCAGCCAGTGCGCCACTGCGTCGGCGTCCGGCTCGGGGCCGAACAGCGCGGCCAGGTCCGGCTCGGCCTCGAGCACGGTCGCCCACGCGCCCTCAACCATGGTGGCTGCCCGGGCCGGGGTGCGGTCGGCGGCCGGCAGGTCGAAGAGCTCCTCCAGCACCTTGTGCACCACCGTGCCGCGGGCCGCCGCCGGGGAAGTCTCCTCGGGCAGCCGGTCGATGGTGCGGAAGCGGTAGCGCAACGGACAGGCCTTGAAGTCACCCGCCCTGCTGGGGGAGAGGCTGCCGCTGGTCATGGGCGCAACGCTAGGCGGTGGCACCGACACGCGCCCCTACGCGCTAGCGTTTCCGCGTGGACGAGGACCAGCGCAGCGCGCCGCCCGGCAGCTTCCGGATCGGATCCGTCGGCGGTGTGGACGTGTTCGTCCGCGCGTCCTGGCTGGTGATCGCGGCGCTGATCGCCTACCTGATGGCGCCGGCCATCGACGAGGTCGAACCCGGCCTGGGGGCGTTGAAGTACGTCGCCGGCGTGGCGTTCGCGATCCTGCTCTACCTCTCCGTCCTGCTGCACGAGATGTCGCACGCGCTGATGGCACGGCACTTCGACCTCCCCGTGCGCTCGATCAGCCTGCAGTTCCTCGGGGGGGTCACGGAGATCGAGGGTGAGCCGCGGACGGCCGGCCAGGAGTTCAAGGTCGCCGTTGTGGGGCCGCTCACCTCCATCGCGGTCGGCGGCATCGCGTGGTCGGCCCTGCTGCTGGACCCCTCTGGCCTCGTCGAGATGGCGATCTACGGTCTCGCCGTCTCCAACCTCGTCGTCGGCGTGCTGAACCTGGTCCCGGGGCTCCCGCTCGACGGGGGACGGGTGCTGCGCGCCGCCGTCTGGAGGGTGACCGGCAACATGCACCGGGGCACCATCGTGGCCGCGTGGGGCGGCCGGGTGGCGGCCGTCTTGGTGCTGCTCTGGCCGTTCTTCGCCCAGGCGGCGCTCGACTACCACCTCGAGCTGCTCGACTACGCCCTCGCGTGCGTGATCGCGGCGTTCCTGTGGAGCGGTGCAGGGGCGTCCCTGCTGAGCGCGCACGTGCGCCGTCGGTTGCCGGCCCTGAAAGCGCGGCCGCTGGCCCGGCGCGCGGTGTCCGTCCTCGAGGGCACGTCGGTCGCGGAGGCCGTCCGACAGACACAGGGCGCGCAGGCCGGCGGCATCGTCGTGGTGGACAACGAGGGCCGGCCCACGGGCATCGTCAGCGAGGCCGCGCTGGTCAACGTCCCCGTCGAGCGTCGGCCGTGGGTGCCGATCCAGGCCGTGGCCCGGACGCTCGACACCGGGCTGGTCCTCCCGGTCGACATCGTCGGCGAGGAGCTGGTGCTGGCGATGTCGCGCCAGCCCGCGTCCGAGTACGCGCTCGTCGAGCCGGACGGCTCGCTCTACGGCATCCTGTCGACCGCCGACGTGGACCGCGCGTTCGAGGCGGGGGCCCGCAGGTGACGGGGACAGACTGGTCCGGCGTGCGTCGCGGCCCGCTGGCCGAGGGCGAGTGGGTCCGGCTCGTCGACGGCAAGGGCCGCAAGCACAACATCCGGCTCGAGGCCGGGACGTCGTTCCACACCAACAAGGGCGCGATCGCCCACGACGACCTGATCGGGCGCGACGAGGGCTTCACCGTGGTGTCGACGTCCGGCGGGGAGTACCTGGTCTTCCGTCCGCTGCTCAGCGAATTCGTCGTCTCCATGCCGCGGGGCGCCGCAGTCGTCTACCCCAAGGACGCCGCCCAGATCGTCGCGATGGCCGACATCTACCCGGGCGCCCACGTCGTCGAGGCCGGAGCGGGCTCGGGTGCGCTCACCTGCTCCCTGCTCCGGGCCGTGGGGCCCGACGGGCGGGTCTCGTCGTACGAGCGCCGCCAGGAGTTCGCGGACGTCGCCCGGCGCAACGTGGCGCAGTTCTTCGGCGGCACCCTCGACCGGCCGCACCCGGCCTGGCACCTCACCGTCGGTGACCTCGTGGACGAGCTGCCTCAGGGTGACGAGCCCGGCAGCGTCGACCGCGTGGTCCTCGACATGCTGGCGCCGTGGGAGTGCGTCGGCGTGGTGGCCGAGGCGCTGCGACCCGGGGGCATCGTGGTGGCGTACGTCGCCACGACCACCCAGCTCGGTCGCGTCGTGGAGACGTTGCGCGCGCACGGCGAGTTCACCGAGCCGCAACCGTGGGAGACGCTGGTGCGCGACTGGCACGTGGAGGGACTGGCGATCCGGCCCGGCCACAAGATGAACGGGCACACCGGGTTCCTCGTGACGGCGCGACGGATGGCGCCGGGCAACCAGGCCCCGCGCAAGAAGCGCCGCCCCGCTCCGGGCGCCTACGGGGAGGACTACAGCGGCCCCCTGCCACCAGACCTGGACGGCAGCTAGGCCGAGTCGCTCAGGATCGCGCTCGGCTGGAACGTCGGCCGGCGGTCGACGTCGTCGCGGCCCGGCCGTACGAACTCGAACGCTGCCGTGGTGCGCAGCACCCAGCCGGTCACCGGAGCCTCCTGCCCGAGGACGGCATCGGTGACGGCGTCGTACTCCGCGAGCAATGCCCGGGCGCACTCGAGGTGTGTGGGCGGGAAGTGGAAGGCGTTGCGGGCCGCCTCGTCGGGACTGCCCAGGAAGGCGATCGGGCGGCCGAGGGTCGCGCCACAGACGCCGCACACACGACTGAGTGCGCACTGGGTCACCCTCCGGGCGTCGAGCCGGCGGGCGGAGGTGCCGTCCGTGCCGCAGGCGAACGGAACCGGCACTCCGAGAGCTGAGTCGAGCGGCAGCTCCGAGAACGAGCGCGGCGCCGGGTCCATCAGGCGTGCTCCCGCTCGCTCGGGCTGCGGGTCCAGGCGCCGAGCTCGGTGCGTCGGGGCGGCCGCTCGGCGTCGGACTTGCGCTTCCGGTCGCGCACGTCCCCGGCCGGCGCGTGCGGCGGCGAGGGGCTGTCGCTGGAAGTCATCCCGTTCGGCAGCGACAGCTTGATGATGGTGCGCAGGGCCTGACCGTACTGCCGGTGCAGGGGCCCGACGGTGTAGGGGATGTCGTACTTGTCGCAGAGAGCCCGCACCTTCACCGCGATCTCGGCGTAACGGTTGCTGGGCAGGTCCGGGTAGAGGTGGTGCTCGATCTGGAAGCCCAGGTTGCCGCTGAGGATGTGCAGCAGCGGGCCGCCCTCGAAGTTGGCGGCACCGAGCACCTGGCGCAGGTACCACTCGGCGCGGGTCTCGTCCTCGAGCTCCTCCTCGGTGAAGTGCAGCGCCCCGTCGGGGAAGTGCCCGCAGAAGATGATCACGTAGGCCCACAGGTTGCGAGTGAAGTTCGCCGCGGCGTTGGCGACGATCGTGGTGCGCCAGTGCCGTCCGGACAGCGCCGGGTAGACGACGTAATCCTTGAGGATCTGGTTGCGGCCCTTGCGCAAGATCTGGCGCAGCTGCCGCTTCATCTCCTTCGGGTCCTTCTCGCCCTTGCGGATCCGCTCGATGTCCAGGTCGTGCAGCGCAACGCCCCACTGGAACAGCGATGCGAGGAGTGCGTTGTAGATCGGTTGGCCGATGTAGACGGGGTGCCACTTCTGCTCGCGCGCCATCCGCAGGATCCCGTAGCCGATGTCGTTGTCATAGCCCAGGACGTTGGTGAACTGGTGGTGGATGTAGTTGTGCGAGTGCTTCCACTGCTCGGCAGGCTGGGCGGTGTCCCACTCCCAGTTGCTGGAGTGGATCTCGGGATCGTTCATCCAGTCCCACTGCCCGTGCATGACGTTGTGGCCGATCTCCATGTTCTCGAGGATCTTGGCCAGCGCCAGCAGGCCGGCGCCCGCCGCGGCCGCGGGCACCTTTCCGCGCTTGAGCCGCGACCCGACGAAGAGGGTGGCGCGGCCCGCGGCGGCCAGGCCCCGCTGCACCTTGATCAGCCGGTTGATGTACGCCGCGTCCGCGGCGCCGCGTGACTCCTCGATCTCCTGCCGGATCGCGTCGAGCTCACGCCCCAGCTGCTCGACCTCCTCCTCGCTGAGGTGGGTGTACTCCTTGACGTCGGCGATGGCCATCGGTTCTCCCTGGTGGTGTCGTGCCGGTCGGTCTGGTCTCAGATGTCGAAGGTGCAGTTCCCGACTGCGGCGGTGACGCACGTCTGCACGGGCTCGTTGGGCTGCCCGAACTCGTCGCCGTTGCGGAGGTCCCGGATGGTGCCGTCGACGAGCCGCAGGGTGCAGGTGTGGCAGATGCCCATGCGGCAGCCGTAGGGCATCCCCACGCCGGCCTGCTCACCCGCCTCCAGGATGGTGGTGGCGCCGTCGACCTCGATCTGCTTGCCGGAGTTCTGGAACGTGATGGTGCCGCCCTCGCCGCCCTCACCGCCGAGCTCCAGTGAGAAGCGCTCCACGTGGAGCCGGTCCGACAGGTCGGCCGCCTCGAAGTGGGCCGAGATGGCGTCGAGCATCGGTCCTGGACCGCAGGCCCAGGTCTCGCGCTCCCGCCAGTCCGGAATGATCTGGTCGAGCTCCGCGAGGTCGAGCATGCCGTCCAGGTCCGTGTGCAGGCGGTGCACGGTGAGGCCGGCGTGGCGGCGCTCGAGCTCGGCGAGCTCGTCGCGGAAGATCATCCGCTCGGGGGTGGGGGAGGAGTAGTGCAGCACCACGTCGGGGACCGAGCCGCGCCGGTCGAGGGTGCGCAGCATGGACATCACCGGTGTGATGCCGCTGCCGCCGACGAGGAACAGCATCCGCGGCGGTGGTGGGTCGGGAAGGACGAAGTCACCCTCCGGCAGGGCCAGACGCACGATCGTTCCCGGTTCGAGGCCCTTGACGAGGTGGGAGGAGAGCAACCCCTCGGGCATCGCGCGGACGGTGATCGCAATGGTCCGGCCCTTGCGCTCCGGCGGCGAGCTGACTGAGTACGAGCGCCACTGGAACTTGCCCTCGACCTGGATCCCGATCCCGACGTACTGGCCGGGCCGGTGCTCGTAGTGCCAACCCCAGCCCGGGCGGATCACCAGCGTGGCCGCGTCCTCGGTCTCGGGAATGACCTTCTCCACGCGCCCCCGCAGCTCACGGGAGGTCCACAGCGGGTTGAGCAGGCGCAGGTAGTCGTCCGGGTGCAGCGGCGTGGTCAGCTTGCTGCCGGCCTCGCGGACCCGTCTCCAGGGGATCGTGGCGCTCATGACAGACCCCGGTTCCCCGGTTGGCAGCGAGCATGCGCGCCGCCGTGACCAAGACGTTGTAAATCTGGACGACCACAGGGCATGTCGGGCGCATGATGTGTCCCTCGCGGGTAGTGTCGAAGCAAGGGAATGGCTCCTGATCGGAGGTGGGTTCCATGACGAGTGCCACGTCGGGCGACAACGCTGGGGACGCCCGTGACGCGGCCCAGCTGCGCAACCAGATCTCCTTCCTCGAGGCCGAGGTCACCGAGCTCCGTCGCCGCCTTGCCGACGCCCCGGGGTCCAGCCGCAGCCTGGAGCAGCGCCTCATCGACACCCAGCGCTCCCTCGCCGCCGTCACCTCCCAGAACGAGCGCCTCGCGCAGACGCTGCGGGAGGCGCGCGACCAGATCCTGACGCTCAAGGAGGAGGTCGACCGGCTCGCCCAGCCGCCGACCGGCTTCGGCACGTTCCTGGCCCGGCACGAGGACGGCTCGGTCGACGTGTTCACCGGCGGTCGCAAGCTGCGGGTCAACGTCAGCCCGGCCGTCGACGCGGAGTCCCTGACCCGGGGCCAGGAAGTGATGCTCAACGAGGCCCTCAACGTGGTCGACGCCCTCGAGTTCGAGCAGCTCGGCGAGGTGGTGATGTTCAAGGAGCTCCTCGCCGACGGCGAGCGGGCGCTGATCATCGCCAACGCCGACGAGGAGCGCGTCGTGCGCCTGGCCGAGCCGCTGCGCGGCCAAACCCTGCGCGCGGGCGACTCGGTGCTCCTCGACGCGAAGTCCGGGCACGTCTACGAGCGCGTCCCCAAGTCCGAGGTCGAGGAGCTCATCCTCGAAGAGGTGCCCGACATCGCCTACGAGTCGATCGGCGGGCTCACCGGTCAGATCGAGCAGATCCAGGACGCGGTCGAGCTGCCCTACCTGCACCCCGACCTGTTCAAGGAGCACCAGCTCAAGCCGCCGAAGGGTGTGCTGCTCTACGGCCCTCCCGGTTGCGGCAAGACACTGATCGCCAAGGCGGTGGCGAACTCGCTGGCGAAGAAGGTGGCCGCGCGCAGTGGTGCCGAGGGGCCGGGTCACGAGAGCCGGGCGTACTTCCTCAACATCAAGGGCCCCGAGCTGCTCAACAAGTACGTCGGCGAGACCGAGCGGCACATCCGCCTGGTCTTCCAGCGGGCCCGCGAGAAGGCGAGCGCCGGCACCCCCGTGATCGTCTTCTTCGACGAGATGGACTCGCTGTTCCGCACGCGTGGGTCCGGGGTTTCCTCCGATGTGGAGAACACCATCGTCCCGCAGCTGCTCAGTGAGATCGACGGCGTCGAGCTGCTCGAGAACGTCCTGGTCATCGGTGCCTCGAACCGCGAGGACATGATCGACCCGGCCATCCTGCGGCCTGGCCGGCTGGACGTGAAGATCAAGATCGAGCGGCCGGATGCCGAGTCGGCGCGCGACATCTTCTCCAAGTACCTCACCCCCGACCTGCCGCTGCACCCCGACGACGTGGCCGAGTTCGGCGGCGATCGACAGGCGTGCGTCGACGGGATGATCCGGGCGACGGTGGAGCGGATGTACACCGAGTCGGAGGAGAACCGGTTCCTCGAGGTCACCTACGCCAACGGTGACAAGGAGGTCCTGTACTTCAAGGACTTCAACTCCGGCGCGATGATCCAGAACATCGTCGACCGGGCCAAGAAGATGGCGATCAAGGCGTTCCTCGACAACAACCAGCACGGACTGCGCGTGCAGCACATGCTCCAGGCGTGCGTGGACGAGTTCAAGGAGAACGAGGACCTGCCGAACACCACGAACCCGGACGACTGGGCACGGATCTCCGGCAAGAAGGGCGAACGGATCGTCTTCATCCGGACGCTGATCACCGGAAAGTCCGGCACGGAGCCGGGCCGCTCGATCGACAACGTCGCCAACACCGGGCAGTACCTCTGACAGTCGGCGGCGTCCTGCACCCCGCCGCCGCGTAGTCTCGAACCATGAGCGTGCGACGGGTGATGGGCACCGAGACGGAGTTCGGCATCTCCGTCCAGGGGCTGCCGCACGCCAACCCGATGGTCGCCAGCACCCGCCTGGTCAACGCCTACGCGAGCGCCACGCTGCGCGCGCGCCGGGCGCGCTGGGACTTCGAGGAGGAGTCGCCGCTGCGGGACGCCCGCGGCTTTGACATGGGCCGCGACGTCGCCGACCCCAGCCAGCTCACCGACGAGGACCTCGGGCTGGCCAACGTGATCCTGACCAACGGCGCCCGCCTCTACGTCGACCACGCGCACCCGGAGTACTCCACGCCGGAGTGCACCAACCCGCTCGACGTGGTCCGCTGGGACAAGGCCGGTGAGCAGATCGCGCTCGACGCGTGCCGGTTCGCCTCGGTGGCGGGGGAGCCGGACCTGCTGCTCTACAAGAACAACACCGACAACAAGGGTGCCTCCTACGGCGCCCACGAGAACTACCTGATGCGCCGCAGCACCCCGTTCGGCGACATCGTCCGGCACCTGACCCCGTTCTTCGTGAGCCGCCAGGTGGTCTGCGGCGCCGGTCGCGTCGGGATCGGCCAGGACGGACGCGGCGACGGCTTCCAGCTCAGCCAGCGGGCCGACTTCTTCGAGGTGGAGGTCGGGCTGGAGACCACGCTGAAGCGGCCGATCATCAACACCCGGGACGAGCCGCACGCAGACCCGGAGCGCTACCGGCGGCTGCACGTGATCATCGGCGACGCCAACCTCGCCGAGGTCTCGACCTACCTCAAGGTCGGCACCACCGCGCTGGTGCTCTCGATGATCGAGGACGGCTTCATCCGCGACCGGCTCACGCTGGCCCGGTCCGTGCCGGCGCTGAAGGAGATCTCCCACGACCCGACCCTCCAGGCCACCGTCGAGCTCGAGGACGGCCGGAGGCTCACCGGCGTGCAGCTGCAGTGGGAGTACTTCGAGCTGGTCCGCAAGTACCTCCAGGAGCGGATGGGTGACAGCGTGGAGCCGGCCACCCGCGACCTGGTGGACCGCTGGGAGTCGGTGCTCGACCGGCTCGAGCGTGACCCGATGCTGTGTGCGACGGAGCTGGACTGGGTGGCGAAGCTCAAGCTGCTGCAGTCCTACCGGGACCGTGACGGCCTGGAGTGGGACGACGCGAAGCTGCACCTGATCGATCTGCAGTACTCCGACATCCGCCCCGACAAGGGGCTCTACAACCGGCTGGTGCGGCTGGGCAAGGTCGAGCGGCTGCTCGGTGACGACGAGGTCACGCACGCCATGCACGAGCCGCCCGAGGACACCCGCGCCTACTTCCGTGGGCGCTGCCTGGCCAAGTACTCCGACAGCATCGCGGCGGCCTCCTGGGACTCGGTGATCTTCGACCTGCCCGGGCACGAGTCCCTGCAACGGGTGCCGACGCTCGACCCCCTGCGCGGCAGCAGGGCACACGTCGGGGAGCTGATCGACGCCAGTGCCACGGCGGTGGACCTCTTTGCCGCCCTGACGCGTTGATCACTGGATAGGGTCGAGCCAGCAGCACACGTCCCCGAGACGGAAGGAGAGCGCGATGGCACAGGAACAGAAGCAGCCGCGTCGGTCGCAGGAGGGCGAGGAGCCGGTCGAGGACGACGTCTCCGCGCCGGCCGAGGCCGTCACCGAGCGCAAGGAGCAGCTCGACGAGGACATCGACGCCATCCTCGGCGACATCGACGACGTCCTCGAGACCAACGCCGAGGACTTCGTGAAGTCGTTCATCCAGAAGGGCGGGGAGTAACCACCACATGGCAGACGCACGTCTCCCCGACGCCTTCCTGACCCCGGGCGGCTCCTCCTTCTCCGAGTTCCTCGGCTCCGTGGCGCCCGAGCTGCTTCCCGGGCGCCGGACGCTGCCGCCCGGCACGACCGCCGACCTGGCGCCGCACGGGACCACGATCGTGGCGGCGACCTACCCCGGCGGGGTGGTGATGGCCGGCGACCGCCGGGCCACGATGGGCAACGTGATCGCACAGCGCGACATCGAGAAGGTGTTCCCCGCCGACGAGTTCTCCTGCGTCGGCATCGCCGGCACCGCCGGGCTGGCCGTCGAGATGGTGCGGCTGTTCCAGACCGAGCTCGAGCACTACGAGAAGATCGAGGGCAGCACGCTGTCGATGGACGGCAAGGCGAACCGGCTCTCGGCGCTGATCCGCGGCAACCTCGGCATGGCGATGCAGGGCCTGGCCGTCGTGCCGCTGTTCGCCGGGTTCGACCTGGTCGCGGGCATCGGCCGGATCTTCAGCTACGACCTGACCGGCGGACGCTACGAGGAGACGGCCTTCCACTCGGTGGGCTCCGGGTCGGTGTTCGCCCGCGGCTCGCTGAAGAAGCTCTACCGCGACTCCCTCGACGGCGACCAGTGCGTCACGGCCACCGTCCAGGCGCTGTACGACGCCGCCGACGACGACTCTGCCACCGGCGGACCCGACCTGACCCGCCGGATCTTCCCCGTCGTGCACGTCATCACCCCGGACGGCCAGCGGCGCCTGCCGGACGCGGAGGTCGCCGAGATCGCCGACCGCGTCATCGCCGGGCGGATGCAGCGTCCCGACGGCCCGGCCGCCCCGCTGACCTGACCTGAGAGGCTTCCACCTGTGAGCATGCCGTTCTACGTCTCGCCCGAGCAGCTGATGAAGGACCGGGCGGACTTCGCGCGCAAGGGCATCGCCCGGGGGCGCTCGGTCGTGGCGATGCAGTACGCCGACGGCGTGCTGTTCGTCTCGGAGAACCCGTCCGCAGCGCTGCACAAGGTCAGCGAGATCTACGACCGGATCGCGTTCGCGGCGGTGGGCCGCTACAACGAGTTCGAGAACCTCCGGATCGCCGGCGTCCGGCTGGCCGACCTACGTGGCTACTCCTACGACCGTCGCGACGTCACCGGCCGGGCGCTGTCCAACGCCTATGCCCAGACGCTCGGCACCATCTTCTCCTCGGGCGGGGAGAAGCCCTACGAGGTCGAGATCTTCGTCGCCGAGGTGGGCGACACGCCCGAGCAGGACCAGATCTTCCGGCTCACCTACGACGGGCAGGTGGCGGACGAGCACGGCTTCGCCGCCATGGGCGGGGACGCGGAGTCCGTGGCGTCGTACCTCTCCGAGCACTACACGCCGGGCGCCTCGCTGGGTGAAGCCCTGCGCACGGCGGCCGCGGCGCTGGGACACACCGACGGAGGCGACCGGGTGATCCCGCCGGAGGACCTCGAGGTGGCCTTCCTCGACCGGACCCGGACCCAGCCGAGGAAGTTCGTGCGACTCCGCGCGGATCGTCTCGCGGAGCTGCTCCGCGAGTAGTCTGGCGGCGTGGACCGGCGGATCTTCGGCATCGAGAACGAGTACGGCGTCACCTGCACGTTCAAGGGGCAGCGCCGGCTCTCGCCGGACGAGGTCGCGCGCTACCTGTTCCGCAAGGTCGTCAGCTGGGGGCGCAGCAGCAACGTCTTCCTGCGCAACGGCGCCCGCCTCTACCTCGACGTGGGCAGCCACCCGGAGTACGCGACCCCGGAGTGCGACGACATCGCCGAGCTGGTCGCCCACGACAAGGCGGGGGAGCGGATCCTGGAGGGGCTGCTGATCGACGCCGAGCGGCGGCTCCGCGACGAGGGCATCGCCGGTGACGTCTACCTGTTCAAGAACAACACCGACTCGGCCGGCAACTCCTACGGTTGCCACGAGAACTACCTGGTCAGCCGCAACGGTGAGTTCTCCAAGCTCGCCGACGTGCTGATCCCGTTCCTGGTGACCCGGCAGATCATCTGTGGCGCCGGCAAGGTCATCCAGACGCCGCGGGGCGCGTCGTACTCGATGAGCCAGCGCGCGGAGCACATCTGGGAGGGCGTCTCGAGCGCGACCACCCGCAGCCGCCCGATCATCAACACCCGGGACGAGCCGCACGCGGACGCCGAGCGGTTCCGTCGGCTGCACGTGATCGTCGGCGACTCCAACATGAGCGAGACCACCACGATGCTGAAGGTCGCCAGCTGCGACTTGGTGCTGCGGATGATCGAGGAGGGCGTGGTGATGCGCGACCTCACCATGGAGAACCCCATCCGGGCCATCCGCGAGATCGCGCACGACCTGACCGGGCGCCGCAAGGTCCGGCTGGCCAACGGCCGGGAGGCCAGCGTGCTGGAGATCCAGGGCGAGTACCTCAGCCGGGTGCGTGACTTCGTCGACCGCCGCGAGATCAGCACGCCGCTGATCGCCCGGGTGCTGGACCTGTGGGAGCGGGGGCTCAAGGCCGTGGAGTCCGGCGACCTGTCGCTGGTCGAGCGGGAGATCGACTGGGTCACCAAGTGGCGGCTCATCGAGCGCTACCGCGAGCAGAACGGCCTGCCCCTGGGGCATCCCCGGATCGCCCAGCTGGACCTGGCCTACCACGACATCCACCGGGAGCGGGGGCTCTACTACCTGCTCGAGAAGCGCGGCGCGGTCGCCCGGGTGACCTCCGACCTGGAGATCTTCAAGGCCAAGTCGATCCCGCCGCAGACCACCCGGGCCCGCCTGCGCGGGAACTTCATCCAGCGGGCCCAGGAGCGTCGGCGCGACTTCACCGTCGACTGGGTGCACCTCAAGCTCAACGACCAGGCGCAGCGCACGGTGCTGTGCAAGGACCCGTTCCGGTCCCACGACGAGCGGGTTGAGCGGCTCATCGAAGGCATGTGAGCGTGCAGCCTGAACCGGCCGACTAACCTGTGCTGCGTGCTGCGCCGCTGCCGTGTCCTCGTGCTGGCAGTGATCCTCGTGGCTGTGGCGGGCTGCAGCGGGTCGGTGGACCAGGACGACCTCGCGAGGGCGTCCGGCCAGCTGCGCGGCATCGAGGTCTCGGGCACGCCGGGGCGGCCTCCCCAGGTGCGGATCCAGGCGCCGCTGGAGGTCGACGCCACCCGCAGCCGCACCGTGGTGGCCGGTACCGGAGCCCCGCTCTACCTGGACCGGATCTTCGTGCTGCAGCTGACCATGTTCGACGCCCGCACCGGACGCAAGGCCATCTCCACCTACGACGACGGCCAGGCGCCCCTGGCCGTGACGGACAGCGCCGGCAGCCTTTTCCCGGCGCTGCGCGAGGCCCTCGTCGGGTTGCGCCAGGGCAGCCGACTGGTGATGGCCGCGACCGCGGACGACACCTTCGGGGACACCGGCGCGCCCCAGTACGGCATCGCCGCAGGCGACCCGGTGGTGCTGGTCGCCGACGTGGTCGCAGTCCCGCCGAAGGACGTGCTGACCGGGCCAGTCGGGGAGGACGTGGCTCCGGCGCGGGACGTTCCGCAGTTGCTCCTGGACGCGGACGGCACACCGGACCGGCTCCGGTTCCGCGTCGACGGCGGATCTGTCGCCCGACCGGACCGGCTGGTCGTCGTACCGCTGGTGAAGGGGACCGGACCGGAGGTCCGGGCGTCCGGGCTGGTGACCCTCGACTACCTCGGCCAGGTCTGGGGGTCCCGTGCGCAGTTCGCGAACACCTGGCTCAAGGAGCCGGTGACGGTCGCGCTGGGGGTCGACGGGGTGCTGCCGGCCTGGGACCAGGCACTCGTGGGAGTACGGCGGGGCAGCCGGCTGCTCGTGCTGGCCCCACCGGAACTGGCCTACGGGGACAGCGGCAACCCGCCCGACGTCCCCGCCGGCGCGACGCTGGCCTACGTCATCGATGTCCTGGGCGTCTCGTGACCGGCCCCGTGACCGACCCCGTGACCGACACAGCGACGGAGGAGCGATTGTGACTGCCGGCAAGTCCGAGCGCCTGCTGAACCTGGTGATCCTGCTGCTGGTCTCGCGCAGCCTGGTGAGCAAGGAGCGGATCCGGGAGGTGATCGAGCCCTACCGCCAGGGGTCGCAGGAGGCCTTCGAGAAGATGTTCGAGCGGGACAAGGAGGACCTGCGCGCTCTCGGGATCCCGATCGAGGTGGGATACCTCGACAAGTTCTTCGAGGACGAGCAGGGCTACCGGATCAGGCGGGACGCCTTCGAGCTGCCCGAGCTCGACCTGGAGCCGGACGAGGTGGCGATGCTCGGCCTGGCTGCCCGGGTCTGGCAGCACGCGGGGATGGCGGCCGCCACCTCGGACGCGCTGGTCAAGCTGCGCGCCGCCGGCCACCAGATCGACCGCGACGCGCTCACCGAGCTCCAGCCCCGACTGGTGGTGGACGAGCCCGCGTTCGACTCCCTGTGGGAAGCCACCGTGGCGCGGCAGGAGGTGGCGTTCGACTACCGGCGCCCTGGTGACACCGGGCCGACCACCCGGCACCTCCAGCCGTGGGGAGTCGCGTCGGTCAACGACCGCTGGTACGTCGTCGGCTTCGACCTCGACCGGGGCGAGCCGCGGTCGTTCCGAGTCAGCCGCGTCCAGGGCGAGGTCCGGCCGGTCGGGCGCCCCGGCCGCTACGACGTCCCGGAGGGCACCGACGTGCGCGGGCTCATCGCCAGCCTGGTGCCGGAGCGCACTCCGGTGACGGCGACGGTGCTGGCCCGGAGCGGCAGCGTTCAGGGGCTGCGCCGCCGGGCCAACGTGCTCGACACCGCTGTCGCGGGCCCGGACGGGACCACGACCTGGGACCGGCTGTCCGTGTCGACGCGCGGCCTGCAGGAGCTCTGCGAGGAGATCCTCGGCTACGGCGACGCCGTGGTGGTCGAGGCACCCTCGGAGCTGCGCACGCTCGTCGTGGACCGGCTCGAGGCGGTCCTGGCGGATGCAGAGGAGGGGGCCCGATGACCGGCGCCCGGGACCAGGTCACCAGGCTGCTCGCCCTGGCGCCGTACCTGCAGTCACGGGGTGAGGTGCGGCTGTCCACGGTCGCCGAGGACTTCGGCGTCAGCCCGCGACAGGTGATCGGTGACCTCAAGGTGCTGTGGATGTGCGGCCTCCCGGGGTTGGCCCCTGGCGACTACATCGACATCGACTTCGAGGCCCTCGAGGAGGACCCCGACGGCCTGGTCCGGATCGACAACGCCGAGTACCTGTCCCGCCCCGTCCGCCTGAGCAGCTCGGAGGCCGCGGCCCTGATCGTGGCCCTGCGGACACTTCGGGAGTCGGCGGAGGAGTCGTCGCGGGCGGTGATCGACCGCACGCTGGCCAAGCTGGAGGAGGCCGCCGCCACCGGGGGGACGCACCTGGAGGTGCACCTGCCCGACCAGGCGCCCGAGCTGGCCCGCCACCGAGCCGAGCTGGACCGCGCGATCAGCGACGACCGGCAGGTGCGGCTGGAGTACTACGTGCCGACGCGCGACGAGAACACCGACCGCACCGTCGACCCGATCGCGCTGCTGCACAGTGACGGGAAGGACTACCTGGACGCATGGTGCCACCAGGCCGGGGGCCGGCGGTTGTTCCGGTTGTCCCGGGTCCAGTCCGTCACCGTTCTCGACACGCCCCGTGCGGTTCCCGACGTGGAGCCGCGCGACCTGGCCCATGGCCTCTTCGAGCCGGACCCGGACGACGCCGTGGCCCGGGTCCGGCTGTCCCCGGAGCTGCGCTGGTTCGTCGATTACTACCCCGTCACGGCCGTCACGGAGGCCGGGAGCGGCGCGCTCGAGGTCGAGTTGCGGGTCAGCGACCCGCTGTGGCTGGTGCGCCTGGCGCTGCGGATGGCGCCCGGGCTGGAGGTGCTCGAACCCGACGACGTCCGTCGGCAGGTGCGTGACAATGCGAGTTCGGCGCGGGCGCTCTACCCCCCGGCGTAGCATGGGGCCTGCATCGACCACCGTGAAGGGAATCCCATGACCACTCTCGTCGTGCCGCTGCTGGCGGGCCTCGGCACCACCGAGCTGCTCATCATCCTCGCGGTCGTGGTGCTACTCTTCGGCGCCGCCAAGCTGCCCGACCTGGCCCGCAACAGCGGCCGGGCGCTGCGCATCTTCAAGTCCGAGACCAAGGGTCTCCTGGGCGACGACAGCAAGACCCCCGAGCAGCGGGAGATCGAGGCGCGCAACGAGCGCGACCAGCACCCGACCGACTGAACCGGCGGTCGGAGCACACACATGGCGGTCGCCGGGCTGTTCGACCTGTTCCGGGGCAAGCCCCGCAGCACCGTGGGCGACGGCGGCCAGATGTCGCTGGCCGACCACTTCCGCGAGCTGCGCGCCCGGCTGTTGAAGGCCGCGCTCGCCGTCGTGGTCGCCACCGCGGTGAGCTTCTTCTTCTACGAGCAGCTCATCGAGCTCGTCACCGGCCCCTACAACCAGGCCCGGGAGATGCTCGGGTCGGGGACGGCCTCGGAGATCTACGTCTCCGGGGTCGGCGGCGGCCTCTTGATCCAGCTCAAGCTGTGCGCGCTGAGCGGGGTGGTGCTCAGCAGCCCGGTGTGGCTCTACCAGATCTGGGCCTTCGTGCTGCCGGGGCTGCACGCCAACGAGCGTCGCTGGACCATGATCTTCGTCATCATCGCCGGGCCGCTGTTCGCCGCCGGCGTGGCGGTCGGCTACTACGTGCTGCCGAAGGGCCTGAAGGTGCTCATCTCGTTCACGCCGGCGGGGATGACGAACCTGAACGACTTCGACGACTTCTTCTCCTTCATCACCCGGATGCTGCTCGTCTTCGGGGTGGCGTTCGAGATCCCGTTCTTCGTGGTGCTGCTCAACCTGGCGGGGGTCATCTCCGGCCGCACGCTGGTCAACTACCGGCCCTGGATCGTGCTCGGCACGTTCGTCTTCGCCGCCGTCGCGACGCCGTCGACCGACCCGTTCTCGATGCTGATGCTGGCGCTGCCGATGCTGGCGCTCTTCCTCGTCTCCGAGGTCATCGCCCGGCTGGTGGATCGCCGACGCGCCCGTCGTACGACGTCCACGGCGAAGTGGGGCGACGACGAGCCGTCACCCCTCTAGGTAGGGTTCGTGGCGTGTCCGCCGAGATCGCGCTGCTCACCAACCCGGCTTCCGGGAAGGGTCGGGGGACGCGGCTGGTCGGCCAGGTGTTGCCGCGCCTGCGGGACGCCGGCTACCACGTGCGTGACCTGGTCGGCCGGGATGCCGACGAGGCGCTCGACCTGGCCCGTGGGGTCGTCGCGGACGGGGTGCCGACGCTGGCGGTCGTGGGCGGTGACGGCATGGTGCACCTTGCCGTCCAGGCGCTGGTCGGCTCGGACACGAGGCTCGGGTTGATCCCGGCGGGGACCGGCAACGACGTCGCCCGCAACCTCGGGCTGCCCCGCAAGGACCCGCTGGCCGCGACCGATGTGGTCATCGCCGGCAGAGAGCGGACCATCGACCTCGCCCGGATCGGCGCCACCCACTTCGTCACGGTGCTGGCCGCCGGCTTCGACGCGATCGTCAACGAGCGTGCCAACGCGATGAGCTGGCCCAAGGGGCAGATGCGCTACAACCTCGCCACCCTGGCCGAGCTGCGCACCTTCGGACCACGCCCCTACGTGCTCGACATCGACGGCCTCGAGCAGCGGCTGGACGCCGTCACGGTCGCCGTCGGCAACGGCCCGAGCTTCGGCGGCGGACTGCGGATCACGGAGGGCGCCCTGCTCGACGACGGCCTGCTCGACGTGGTGGTGATCGACCCGATCTCCCGCATGGAGCTGCTCCGGACCTATCCCAAGCTGTTCAAGGGCACCCATCTCTCCCACCCGGGGGTCCAGCAGTTCCGCGGCCGGCGGATCACCGTCGCAGCGCCCGGGATCGTCGCCTACGCCGACGGCGAGCGCATCGGCCCGCTGCCGCTCACCATCGAGGTGGTCCCGCAGGCGCTGCGGGTGCTCGTGCCATGATGGCATCAGGCAGGACCGGACGATGAGCTCACCGGCCGACGACTACGCCCGGTTCCGCCGGAACCGCGAGCACCCCATGCTGGCCTCGTTCGCGTCGCTCTACGAATTCCCGCTCGACGACTTCCAGCTGCGCTCGTGCCGGGCGCTGGAGGACGGAGACTCCGTCCTCGTGGCCGCTCCCACCGGCTCGGGCAAGACCCTCGTGGGGGAGTTCGCCGTGCACCTGGCGCTCGAGAGCGGTCGCAAGTGCTTCTACACCACGCCCATCAAGGCGCTGTCCAACCAGAAGTTCAACGACCTCGTCGCCCGCTACGGTGCCGATTCGGTGGGGCTGCTCACCGGCGACAACACGATCAACGGCGAGGCACCCGTGGTGGTGATGACCACCGAGGTGCTGCGCAACATGCTCTACGCGGGCTCGCGGACCCTCGCCGGGCTCGGCTTCGTGGTGATGGACGAGGTGCACTACCTCGCCGACCGCAGCCGGGGCGCGGTGTGGGAGGAGGTGATCATCCACCTGCCCGAGAGCGTGGCGCTTGTGTCGCTCTCCGCCACGGTCAGCAACGCCGAGGAGTTCGGCGAGTGGCTGGGCACCGTGCGCGGCTCGACGACCACCGTGGTGGAGGAGCGCCGTCCGGTGCCGCTCTACCAGCACGTGCTCGTCGGCCGGAAGCTCTACGACCTGTTCGCCTCGGGGTCGACGGCGCCCGGTGAGGAGAAGGTGAACCCGCAGCTGCTCCGGGTCGCCCGTGACGACTTCGTCAGCACCCGGGTCCGCGATCGTCGTACTCCCCGGGGGCAGCGACGGAACGGCGGCCGCCAGGTCGGAAACGGAAGGCGCGTCTGGATCCCGAGCCGGGCCGACGTGGTCGAGCGCCTCGACGCGGCGGCGCTGCTGCCCGCGATCGTGTTCATCTTCAGCCGGGTCGGGTGCGACGCCGCGGTGCAGCAGTGCCTGAACGCGAACCTGCGCCTGACGACGCCGGCGGAGCGTGACGAGATCCGATCCTTCGTCGAGGAGCAGTGCGCGGACCTGCCCGACGAGGACCTGCACGTCCTGGGCTACCACGACTTCCTCGACGGGCTGACCCGCGGCATCGCCGCCCACCACGCGGGGATGCTGCCCCGGTTCAAGGAGTGCGTGGAGGACCTCTTCCTGCGCGGCCTGTGCAAGGTGGTCTTCGCCACCGAGACGCTGGCGCTCGGCATCAACATGCCGGCGCGCTCCGTGGTGATCGAGAAGCTCACCAAGTGGAACGGCGAGACCCACGCCGACATCACGCCGGGGGAGTACACCCAGCTCACCGGGCGTGCCGGCCGCCGCGGCATCGACGTCGAGGGCCACGGCGTGGTGCTCTGGCAGCCGGGGCTCGACCCCAAGGCGGTCGCCGGGCTGGCCTCCACGCGCACCTATCCGTTGCGGTCCTCCTTCCGCCCGTCGTACAACATGGCCGTCAATCTCGTGCACCAGTTCGGCCGGGAACGGGCCCGGGAGCTGCTCGAGTCCTCCTTCGCCCAGTTCCAGGCCGACAAGGCCGTCGTCGGGCTGGCCCGGCAGCTCCGCAAGAGCGAGGACGCACTCGCCGGCTATGCGGACGCGACCGCGTGCGAGCGCGGCGACTTCATGGAGTACGCCGCGCTGCGTCGCCGACTCTCCGACACCGAGGCGCAGCTGGCGCGGTCCCGCCGGGCCGACCGTCGCGCCGAAGTGCTGGCGTCCCTGGAGAAGCTCCGTCCCGGTGACGTGATCGACATTCCCTCCGGGAAGTTCTCCGGCCTGGCCGTGGTGATCGACCCGGGCGTCTCGCGCGCGGGTGACGGGCCCCGGCCCTACGTCCTCACCGAGGACCGGCACGCCCGTCGGCTGAGCATCACCGACTTCGCGACCCCGGTCGAGTCCATGCTCCGGATCAGGGTGCCGCGCACGTTCAACGGCCGCAACCCGCAGGCGCGCCGCGACCTGGCCTCGACGCTGCGGAACCGCACGCACGGCATCCGGCCGCCGGCACCGGACCGTCCTCGGCAGGCGAGCGCCACCGGGGGAAGCAGGATCGACGAGCTGCGCGGCGAGCTGCGCGGGCATCCGTGCCACCAGTGCCCGGACCGCGAGGACCATGCCCGCTGGGCCGAGCGCTGGTTCAAGCTCGACCGGGACGCCCGCACGCTGCGCCGGCGGATCGAGCAGCGCACCAACACGATCGCACGGCAGTTCGACCGGGTGTGCGAGGTGCTCGGGGCGCTGGAGTACCTCGAGCGGCGCGACGGGGAGTTCCACGTGACGCCACGCGGCCGGACTCTGCAGCGGATCTACAACGAGATGGACCTGCTCACGGCCGAGTCGCTGCGCCTTGGGCTCTGGGACGACCTCGACGCCTCCGCACTCGCCGCCGTGCTCTCGACGCTCGTGTTCGAGGCCCGCCGTCCCGACGACGCCGCCGGTCCCCGGGTTCCGGGGGGCCCGGTCCGGGAGGCGCTTCGCGAGATGACCCGGCTCTGGGCCGAGCTGGACGAGCTCGAGAAGGAGCACAAGGTCGACCAGCTCCACGAACCCGATCTCGGCTTCTGCTGGGCGGCCTTCCGGTGGGCCGAGGGTGACGACCTCGACGAGGTCCTCGAGGCCACCGACCTGGCGGCCGGCGACTTCGTGCGGTGGATGAAGCAGCTGCTCGACCTCACCGACCAGGTCGCGGACGCCGCGGGCGGCTCCCCGGTCCGCGACACGGCCCGGGAAGCCGCCCGGCGGCTCCGACGTGGGGTGGTGGCCTACTCCTCGCTGAATGCGTGAGCCAGCTCCCGGTCGAGCTCGCTCTCCTGGCCGCGACGACGGCGCCACGTCCGGACGACGATGCCGACGACCAGCAGTGCCAGGACCCCGTAGGTGGCGACGGAGAAGCCGGTCGACCACAGGATCGACCAGTCGCCGTTGCTGATCTGCAGCGCCTGACGCAGCCGGGCCTCGGCCAGCGGCCCGAGGATGACGCCGATGATGGTCGGGACCACGGGGAGCCCGTAGCGGCGCATCATGAAGCCCAGCAGCCCGACACCCAGCAGCACCATGATGTCCACCGTGCTCGCGTTCACGCTGTAGCTGCCCAGCACCGCGAAGAACAGGATGCCGGCGTACAGGTAGGGGCGCGGCAGCTGCAGCAGCTTCGCCCACAGCGGGGCGAGCGGCAGGTTCAGCAGCAGCAGCATCGCGTTGCCGATGAAGAGGCTGGCCAACAGGCCCCAGACGAGAGTGGCGTCGTTCTGGAACAGCAGCGGGCCCGGCTGCAGGTTGTAGCGCTGGAAGGCCGCGAGCATGATCGCCGCGGTTGCGGTCGTGGGCAGGCCGAGCGTGAGCAAGGGCACCAGGGTGCCGGCGACCGAGGCGTTGTTGGCGGCCTCCGGGCCGGCAACGCCCTCGATCGCACCATGGCCGAACTCCTCGGGACGCCTGGCCAGCTTCTTCTCCGCCGCGTACGACAGGAAGGTCGGGATCTCGGCACCGCCGGCCGGCAACGCGCCGAACGGGAAGCCCAGGGCGGTGCCGCGCAGCCACGGCTTCCAGGACCGGGACCAGTCCTCCCGGTTCATCCAGGCCGGGCCTACGGGAATGACCTCGGGCGCCTTGCGGCGCAGGTGCCCGATGATCCAGAGCGTCTCACCGACGGCGAAGAGCCCCACCGCGACGACCACCACGTCGATGCCGGTGGAGAGCTCCGGGATGCCGAAGGTCAGCCGCTGCTGGCCGGTGATCGCGTCGATGCCGACGAGGCCGAGCATCAGCCCGAGGGCCAGCGAGGCGATGCCACGGATCACCGAGCTGCCCAGCACCGTGCTGACGGCGACGAAGGCGAACACCATGATCGCGAAGTAGTCCTGCTGCTCGAAGCCCACCGCCACCTTGACCATCGCCGGCGCGGTGAAGACCAGCAGCGCGGTGGCGATTGTGCCGGCGACGAACGACCCGATGGCCGCCGTGGCCAGGGCGGGCGCCGCCCGGCCGGCCTTGGCCATCTTGTTGCCCTCCACGGCCGTCATCACCGAGGAGCTCTCGCCCGGTGTGTTCAGCAGGATCGAGGTCGTCGATCCGCCGTACATGCCGCCGTAGTAGATGCCGGCGAACATGATCAGGGCGGACGTCGGCTCCAGCGAGAACGTCACAGGGAGGAGCAGGGCGAGCGTCATCGCGGGGCCGATGCCGGGGAGCACCCCGATGAAGGTGCCCAGGAGCACCCCGATGAAGGCGTAGAGCAGGTTGATGGGTTGTGCCGCCGCAGCGAGGCCGTCGAGCAGGCTGTTCACGGAGTCCATGGGTCTCCCTATTGCGGGCCGGCGGGCAGGTAGACGCCCAGGCCCTGGGTGAAGAGCAGGAAGGCGGCGACCGGGATCGCCACGCTGACGAGAAGATCCCGCACCAGGTGCCGGCTGCCGAGCAGGCGCGCCATGCCGAAGAACAGGGCGACGCCGCTGGCGGGGAACCCGATCACGGGGATCAGCTGGCCGCAGGCGACGAAGAGGACGATCGCCGCGCCGAGCGTGAGCCAGTCGGTGGTGACGTCCAGGTCGACGTCCTCGCCGGCCTCGGCCTCGCCGCGGCCGCCACGGGCGATGTCGACCGCCAGGAGGCCGGCGACGACCACCAGCAGCGCGCCGACGACGTAGGGCACCGCGCGGGGGCTCACCGGGTTGTGGCCCGCGAGGGCGAGATGGATGCCCCGTGCTTCGACGAGCACGAGCACCCCGAGCCCTGCGAGGACCAGCACGACGAGGTACTCGGAGAACCCGGCCCGCGTGGCGGGCCGGGTCTCCGTCGTACCTTCGGTCAGTCGCGTCATCACGTCGATGTCCGAAGCAACCGGCATCAGACCAGGCCGAGCTCGGACAGGACGGACTCCACGCGGTCGTTCTCGCTCTGGATGAAGTCGCCGAAGTCGTCACCGGTCATGAAGGCGTCGGTCCAGCCGTTCGCCTCCTCGGCCTTCTTCCAGGCTTCGGTGTCGTGCATCTTCGTGACCAGATCGACGAGGTTCTTGCGGTCGTCGTCGCTGATGCCCGGAGGCGCCACCAGACCACGCCAGTTGGTGAAGTCCAGGTCGACGCCCTGCTCCTTGAGCGTGGGCACGTCGAAGCCGGGGACTCGCTCTGCGCTGGTGACCCCGAGGACGCGCAGCTGCCCGGCCTCGATCTGGTCCTTGTACTCGCTGACACCCGCAGCAGCGACCTTGATCTCGCCGCTGAGCAGTCCGGCGAGGAGCGGCCCACCGCCGTCGTAGGAGACGTAGTTGACCTGCTTCGGCTCGATCCCGACGGCCTTGGCCAGCAGGTGCGGAGCGAGGTGGTCCGGGCCACCGGGGGAGGAGCCGCCGCCGACGGGCAGGCCCTTCGGGTTCGACTTCCAGTCCTTCACGAAGTCGTCGAGGCTCTGGTAGGGCGACTTCGCCGGGACCACGAAGAAGTCCGGCTCGCTGATCAGCCGGGCGATCGGCGTGGTGTCCGCGAGCGTCGCCTCCGAGCCGTTGGTGAAGACCGCGCCGACGACGCCGAGGCCCATCAGCATCATCTCGTCGCCGTCGCCCTTCGACTGCACGATCCGGGCGAGCCCGACCGTGCCGCCGGCACCCTCGAGGTTGTAGACCTGGGCGCTCTTGACGACGTCCTCGTCCTCCATGATCTTCGCGGCGGTGCGCGCCGTGGTGTCGTAGCCACCGCCCGGCGAGTTCGGGACCATGATCCGGATGCTGGAGTCGGCACCGGTCGCGCCGGAGCCACCGCTGCTGCCGCAGGCCGCCGCGGTCGCCAGGCTGGCTGCCGCCAGCACCGCGAACGCAGTCTTCCGCCAGTTCTTCATGATTCTCCTCTTCTGTGCACGTGGCCGGTCGGCCCTCGTGTGACCTGCGTCATCGTGGTCCAGGTCACGCACTGGTCGATCGTTGCGGTGGTACTGGTGCTTTCGGTCTTTGTGGTCACGCCCGGGCTGATGCCGCGCCGCCCGGTTGCGGGCACAATCGGGACTCGTGCGGCGTCTCTCCCTCTCCGGCCAGCTGCTGCTGCTGCAGATGGTCATCGTGGTGCTCGTCGTGGGCACCGTCGCCGGCGTGTCCACGGTGCAGACCGACGCGTCCCTCCGTCGCGAGACGGAGCGCCGGATGCTGTCCGCGGCCGAGGTGCTCGCCGCCAACTCCGTCGTACGACGCGAGCTCGGCCACCACGACCAGCCTGAGGCAACCGACGTCGAGGCGGAGATCCGGCGGTCCTTCGCGGACGCCTCCTACGTGGTCGTCGTGGCCCGCGAGGGTGAGGTGCTCAGCTCCACCGTGCCGGCGGGGGACGACGACGTGCTCCGGGCCGGGCCCGGCACCACGCTGTCGGGCAGGACGTGGACCGGGACGACCGACCGCTACGCGCGCAAGGTCGTCGAGGCGCACGTCCCGGTGATCTCTGACAGCGCCGCCGACGACACGCTGGGCGACCTGATCGGCTACGTCATCGTGGGCACCTACTACCCCTCGTGGTGGGAGGTGCTCGGCACCACGACCCCGATGGTCTTCCTCTACCTGCTGCTGGCAGCGGCCGTGGGCGGTGTCGGCTCGGTCCTGCTCGCGCGCAGGGTGAAGCGGCAGACCCTCGGTCTGGAGCCCCGGGAGATCAGCGCGCTCGTGGAGCAGCGCGAGGCGATGCTGCACGGTGTCCGGGAGGGCGTGGTGGGCGTGGACCTGACGGGACGGGTGAGCTTCGCGAACGACGAGGCGCTGCGCCTGCTCGGCTGGTCCGCCGACGTGGTCGGCCGCAAGGTCACCGACGTGAGCCCCTCGCCCGAGCTGACGTCGATCCTCGGGGGCGAGCGCGAGCAGACGGATGTCGCGGCGGTGGCGGACAGGCGGGTGCTCGTCCTCAACACCCTGCCGATCGGGGTCCGGGGCCGTCGTACCGGCTCGGTGGTCACCATGCGCGACCGCACCGAGCTGCTCGACATCCGTCGCCAGCTCGCCTCGTCGCAGGACCACACCGACACGCTCCGCGCGCAGGTGCACGAGTTCCGCAACCGCCTGCACGCGATCGCGGGGATGGTGGAGCTGGACGAGCGTGAGGAGCTGCTGGAGTTCGTCGGGGCGATCGCGCACGCGATGGACGAGCGGGTGGACCGGATCGCGCGCCAGGTGGGCGACCCGGCCGTCGCCGCGCTTCTCGTGGCCAAGTCGGTGCGGGCCGACGAGCTGGCGGTCAGCCTGGAGCTGTCCGACGACTCCCGGCTGGAGCCGCACTCCGCCCGGTTCTCGGCCGACCTGGTGACGGTGATCGGCAACCTGGTCGACAACGCGTTCGACGAGCTCGCTCCGGGCGGTGGCAGCGTCATCGTCTCGCTGACGGACGAGGACGGGTCGGTCGTCGTCGAGGTCAGCGACACCGGCGCCGGCATCGACCCTGCCGTCAGCACTGGCCTGTTCGAGCCCGGCCGCACCAGCAAGGCCGGCGACGAGGGCGAGCACGGCTGGGGCCTCGCGCTCACCCGGATGGCGTGCCAGCGCCACGGCGGGGACATCCGGATCGACGCAGGGCCGCCGACCAGGTTCATCGCGGAGCTGCACCACGAGGAGGCACGTCTTGGCTGACCCGGACGGCGATCGGGACTGCTCGGTCCTCGTGGTGGACGACGACTTCATGGTCGCCCGGATCCACCGTGGCTTCGTCGACCGCCTCGACGGGTTCACGGTGGCGGGGGAGGCGCACACCGGCGCCGAGGCGCTCGCCGCCGTCGAGCGCCTGCGACCCGACATCGTGCTGCTCGACGTCTACCTCCCCGACATCGGCGGCCTCGAGGTCCTCGAGCAGCTCCGGACGGGTCGCCACGCGGACACCGACGTGATCGTGGTGACCGCTGCCCGCGATGTCGAGACGGTGTCGCGGAGCCTGCAGCTCGGCGCCCGCCAGTACCTCATCAAACCGTTCGGCAAGAGGGACCTGCACGACCGGCTGCTGCAGGTGAGAAGACTCCGTGAGGAGCTGGCCACCCGGGGCGAGGAGGCGGTCCGCCAGCACGAGGTCGACCGGTTCTTCGGCACCACCCCGGAGTCGGCACCGGCGAACCGGCTGCCGAAGGGACTCTCGGCGGTCACCATGGAGTCGGTGGTCGCCCGGCTCCGGGAGCTCACCGAACCGTGCTCGGCCACCTCGCTGGGGGAGGACGTCGGCCTGTCCAGGGTCAGCGCGCGGCGCTACCTCGACCACCTCGTCAAGATCGGCGTGGTCCGGGTGGAGCTGCGCTACGGAGACGTCGGCCGCCCCGAGCACCTCTACCGCTGGGCGAGGGCCTGAACGACGCGCTCCACCGAGCTGCCGAGCCCCCACTTCTGGGCCAGCGCACCCAGCCGGGCCGGATCAGCCGGCTGCCCCGGGAGCGACAGGTCGGGGCCACCCAGGTCCAGGTCGCGCACCACGGCGACCACCTTCGGCGCCACCTCGAGGTACTCGAGCGCCGCCAGGACCTTGCGGCGCGGCCCCGGCGCCATCCCGGAGTCCGGGTCGCTGGCCGCCGCGATGATGCCGGTGAGGTCGCCGTACGCAAGGAGCAGGGTCGCGGCCGTCTTCTCGCCCACGCCGGCGACACCCGGCAGCCCGTCGGAGGAGTCCCCGCGCAGCGTGGCGAAGTCGGCGTACTGGGACGGCAGCACCCGGTACTTGCCCACCACGTCCTCGCACGTCAGCTGCTCCAGGTTGCCGACGCCGCGGGCGGTGTAGAGCACCCGCACCTCGGCCTCGTCGTCGATCAGCTGGAACAGGTCGCGGTCCCCGGTGACGATGTCGACCGGCATGCCCGCACCGGTGGCGAGCGTCCCGATGACGTCGTCGGCCTCGTGGTGGTCGGCGCCCACGATCGCGATGCCCAGGGCGTCGAGCGCCTCGACGATCACGGGGATCTGGACCTCGAGCGGGTCCGGCACCTCCTCGACGTCCGGGGCGTCCCCCGGACGCGCCGACTCCACCCGGTGGGACTTGTACGACGGCACCAGGTCGACGCGCCACTGCGGCCGCCAGTCGTTGTCCCAGCAGCAGGCGAGGTGCGTCGGCCGGTGGTCGGTGACGAGCCGGGCGATGAAGTCGAGCAGCCCGCGCACCGCGTTGACCGGGGTGCCGTCGGGCGCGGTCACCGACTCGGGCACGCCGTAGAACGCCCGGAAGTACAAGGAGGCGGTGTCGAGGAGCATCAGGCGGTTCGTCACCCGGCGAGTGTTCCACGCGAGCAAGCTCGTCGGACGCTCGCTAGGCTCGCGCCGTGATCCTCGCTGCGCTCGTCAACGGGACTTCGCCCACTCGATCACGACGAGCAAGCTCGTCGGACGCTCGCTAGGCTCGCGCCGTGGAGAAGATCGATCGGCAGATCGTCCAGCTGCTCGCCGAGGACGGCCGGATGTCCTACACCGACCTGGGGAAGGCGACCGGCCTGTCCACGAGCGCGGTGCACCAGCGGGTCAAGCGGCTCGAGCAACGTGGCGTCATCCTGGGCTACGGAGCGACGATCGACCACGTCGAGGCCGGCAAGCCGCTGACGGCGTTCATCTCGATCAAGCCCTTCGACGCCTCCGAGCCCGACGACTACCCCGAGCGGCTCCGCGGCCTCGCGGAGATCGAGTCGTGCTGGTCGGTCGCGGGGGAGGAGTCCTACATCCTCAAGGTGCGGGTCGGCACCCCGGCGGACCTCGAGGAGCTGCTCGCCCGGATCCGCTCGGCGGCCAACGTCTCCACGCGGACCACGATCGTGCTCTCCACGCCGTACGAGAACCGCCCCATCCACTAGGACAACAGCTCGAGGACCGCCTTCTCGAGCGCCGCCTGGCGGCGGTCGGGGGACCGGAGCCGGCGCAGCGGTGCGGGGTCGATCGTCTGGCCGTTCTCGTAGAGGTCGATGACCCGCGGGTCGATGTAGGAGTTCTTCGCGACGGTGGGGGTGTTGCCGAGATAGCTGGCCACCTCCTCAACGGCCGCCTTCACTGCCCGGCGCCGTGACGCCTTGGTGTCGCCGGGCTCGTCGGTCGTCGCGAGCGCCTCGGCCGCCAGCACCGTGGCGTGCCAGGTCCGGAAGTCCTTGGCCGTCAGGTCGTCGAGCAGCTCGCTGAGATAGCTGTTCACGGTCGCCGAGTCCAGGTCACGCCAACGGCGCTCCTGCTGGTAGGCCAGCAGCCGGTCCGTGCCGCCGCGACGGCGCCGCAGGCGGTCCAGCGCCGGGAGGACCTGCGGGTCGTCGATCTCGACCACGTGCTCGATCCCGGACTTGCCCTCGAACCGGAACAGCAGCCGACCGTCCCGCAGGCTGACGTGGCGCCGCTCCAGGGTGGTCAGCCCGAAGGAGCCGTTCGCGTCGGCGTAGACGTCCGAGCCGATCCGGAAGTAGCCCAGGTCGAGCAACCGGACCGCGACGGCGCGGGCGCGCTCGAGCGGCATGCCCTCGCGCTGCAGGTCGCGGCAGATCGCTCGGCGGGCGGCCGGGAGCCGGCGGGCCGCCTCGATGACCCGGTCGAACTTCTGCTTGTCGCGCTTGGCGCGCCAGTCGGGGTGGTAGAGGTACTGGCGACGCCCGGCGTCGTCGGTGCCGACGGCCTGGATGTGCCCGTTGGGCACGGGACAGATCCACACGTCCCGCCACGCGGGCGGGATCGCCAGCGACCTGATCCGCTGCACCTGCGCCGCGTCGCCGATCCGCGTCCCGTGCTCGTCGAGGTAGGTGAAGCCGCTGCCCGCCCGGCGACGCGTCCACCCCGGTGAGCTCGGCGAAACGCGTCTCAGCCTCGGCATGGCGCGACGGTACCCACGCGCCTGCGGATCAGTGGGCCTGGAGCGCGGCGGTCCGCCGCGAGGCCTCGGCCATCTCGCCGGCCCTCAGGGCGGAGTCGTCGACGCGGCTGTTCTCGCGCCACCACCGCTGGCCCTCCTCGGGGAGGATGTGGATCGGGTCGTAGTACTCGTACTGGCGGCTCAGCGCCTCGACGTCGGCAGCCTCGATCGAGGTGCGGTAGTTCTTCGTCCAGTAGGAGATCCCGCGCACCCGGTCGTACGACGAGATCTGGTGCACCCACCGCTTGCCGACGAACGGCACGTCGCAGACGATCCGCGGTGTGGCGAAGCCGGGCAGGTAGCCCATGATGTGGTGCTGCAGCCGTTGGGCGTCGGCCACGGAGATCCGCCAGTGCTCCGAGAACGGGATCATGTCGCACATGTAGAAGTAGTACGGCATGATCTGCGCGCCGTCGAGGAGCCGGAAGCACAGGTCCAGCAAGGCGTGCGGGTCGGCGTTCACGCCGTTGAGCAGCACGCCCTGGTTGCGCACGTCGCGCACGCCGGCCCCGAACATCGCCCTGGTCGCGTCGGCGACCAGGGGCGTGACGGAGTTGGCGTGGTTGACGTGCGTGTGGATGGCCAGGCTCACGCCGCGCTCGCGCGCCAGGCGGGCGACCCGCTCGACGCCGGCCCGCACGCCGTCCTGCAGCCAGTGCTGGGGCATGCCCATCAGCGCCTTCGTGGCCAGCCGGATGTCACGGATGTTCTCGATCTCCAGGAGCTGGGTCAGGAAGTCCTCGAGGCGCGCGATCGGCATGTTGGCGACGTCACCGCCGGAGACGACCACGTCGCGGACCTCCGGGGTCCGGCGCAGGTAGTGCAGCATCGCGCCCAGGCGGTCGGTGGGCTTGCCCGCGAGCTTCAGCTTCTGCACCTGGGGGGTGCTGTTGCCGACCAGGTCCATCCGGGTGCAGTGGCCGCAGTACTGCGGGCAGGGCGGCAGCAGCTCGGCGAGCACCTTCGTGGGGTAGCGGTGGGTGAGGCCCTCGGTGGCCCACATGTCGTGCTCGTGCAGCGAGTCGCGCGTGGCGTGCGGGTGCGACGGCCAGTCGGTGCGCCGGTCGCTGAACACGGGCAGCATGTAGTGCCGCACGGGGTCGGCGTAGAACGCGTCCGTCAGCGAGCCCGCGCCGGCGGGCGTCGCGTGCGGCGCCATCGTGTTCACCATCTGCGGCGGCACCAGCATGGACATCGTCGCACGCTCCGCCTGGTCGCGCTCGAGGTCGGCGTAGAACCGGTCGTCGAGCAGGTCGCCCATGAGCTCGCGGAGCTGCCGGACGTTCTTGACGCAGTGCGACCGCTGCCACTGGGCGTCGGCCCACTCGGCGGCGGTCACGTCGCGCCAGCCCGGGAACCGGGTCCAGTCCGGCTCGACCAGCTCGACCCGGCGGTAGGGATAGGGCTGCGATGACTCCAGTCCGATGGCGGTCTCGATGCTCATCTGGCTCCTCCTGGTCGGCGCTGCTGGTGGGGCGTCGGGACGGTGGGCGCGCGTTTGTGTGACGTGCCCCTCACCTGCCACAGTATGACTGTGATCTTGCGGCGCGCAAAACAGCACACCGGAAGATTTGCTGCTGAGGTGCATCGTTGCGAGAAGGAGCATGGGTGATGGCGGGCGTGACCATAGCGGATCCGATCGGCCTGCACCGGGTGGTCGAGCCGGCGGGCGCACTTCCGCAGGCGGCCCGGCGGCTCGACACCGACCCACGGCTCCGGCCCGACGAGGTGCGCATCCGCGTGCAGCGGCTGAACCTCGACGCCGCGTCGTACCGCCAGCTGGCCGAGAAGCACGCCGGTGACGGCGATGCGGTCCGCGCCGAGGTGCTCGAGATCGTCCGCACCCGCGGCAAGATGCAGAACCCGGTGACCGGTTCCGGCGGCATGCTGGTCGGCGTGGTCGAGGAGGTCGGGCCGGACTCACCACTCGGGCTGGCCGTGGGGGACCGGGTCGCGACCCTCGTGTCCCTGACCCTGACGCCACTCGTGCTCGAGGACGGACTCGTCCGCTGGGACGGCCGGTCGGAGCAGGTCCCGTGCGACGGCTACGCCATCCTGTTCGGCCGCAGCATCGCCGCGCGGCTGCCCGACGACCTGCGGCCCGAGCTCTCGCTGGCGGTCCTGGACGTCTGCGGCGCCCCCGCCCTCACCGCCCGGGTCGTGGAGAGGTACGACGACCCGGTGGTCGTCGTGATCGGCGCGGCCGGCAAGTCCGGCTCGCTGAGCTGTGCAGCGGCCCGCGCCGCGGGAGCCGCCACGGTGATCGGCGTGGTCCCGGTGCCGGCCGAGGCCGACCTGCTGCACGAGGCCGGGCTGGTCGACCGGATCGCCGTGGCCGACGCGCGCGACCCCGTGGCACTGCGGGACGCCGTCGCCGAGGCAGGCGGTCCCGCCGACGTGACGGTCGTGTGCGTGGACGTGCCCGGCTGCGAGGGCGGCGCGATCCTCGCCACGGCAGAGGCGGGCACCATCATCTTCTTCTCCATGGCGACCTCGTTCAGCGCAGCGGCGCTCGGCGCGGAGGGCGTCGCGGCGGACGTCACCATGCTGGTCGGCAACGGCTACGTGCCCGGCCACGCCGACCAGGCCCTGGCCCTGGTGCGGCAGGACGCCGGGGTCCGACGGCTGTTCGAGGGACGCCTGTGACCACGGCCAGGACCATCGTCATCCGCAACGCCGTGGTGCACACCGGCACCCGGGGCCTGCACGAGCCCGCACCCACGGCGGTCGTCGTGCACGACGGGCGGATCGCCCACGTCGGCGGGGACACCGGCCTCGCCGACTGGGCGTCCGATCCCGGCGTCGAGCACCTCGATGCCCAGGGGGCCCTGGTGGCGCCAGCCTTCGTCGACGCCCACGTGCACACGGTGCTGAGCGGCTACCTGCGCACCCAGGTCGACCTCAGCACGGTGTCCTCCCTGGCCGAGACGCTCGAGCTGGTCGCCCGGGCGGCCGCTGACCGCGAGGACCCCGACGAGGTGATCCTGGGCCAGGGCTGGGACGACTCCGCGTGGGTGGAGCGGCGGCCACCCACGGCGACGGAGCTCGACGGGGTGGCGCCCGGAGCCAAGGTCTTCCTGACCAGGCTCGACGGCCACTCCGCCGTGCTCTCCCCGGCGCTGATGCTGGCGATCGACGGGCTGGCCGGCCACCAGGGATACGGCCACCACGGCCACATGACCCTCGACGCGATGGCCCACGCCGTAGCGGCGCTGGGCGAGCTCATCGGCCCGCGGCACCGGCTCGCGGCCGCCCGGGCAGCGATGCAGGGCTACGCCTGCCAGGGCATCGCGGCCTTCCACGAGGCCGCCGCTCCGCACATCGGCCCGGCGTACGAGATCGAGCTGGTCCGGCAGGCCGCGGCCGAGGCCGGCCTGCTCCCGACGGTCTACTGGGGGGTGCACCTGGCCGTGGCGGAGGCCCGCGCGCTCGGCGTTCGCGGACTGGCCGGCGACCTCAACGCCGACGGCTCGATCGGCTCCCGGACCGCGGCGATGCACACGGCGTACGACGACCGCCCGGGACACACCGGGCATGCCTACCTGAGCCCGGAGCAGATGGCCGAGCACGTCGTGCTCTGCACCCGCGAGGGCCTCCAGGCGGGGTTCCACTGCATCGGCGAGAGCGGCATCGAGGCGCTCACCGAGGCCTTCCGCCTCGCGGAGAAGGAGCTCGGCGCCGCGGCGATCCGCCGGGCGGGGCACCGGCTCGAGCACGTCGAGATGCCGTCCGGCGAGACCCTGGCGATGATGGCCGAGCTCGGGCTGCACGCCAGCATGCAGCCGCTCTTCGACGCCCTCTGGGGCGGTCCGGACCAGATGTACGCCGAGCGGCTCGGTGACCGTTGGCGCGGGATGAACCCGATCGGCGCCATGCACCGCGCCGGCATCAACGTCGCGCTCGGCTCGGACACCCCGGTGACCCGCCCGATGCCGTGGGAGGCGATCAGGGCCGCCTGCACGCACCACGAGGAGGACCAGCGCGTCGACCGGGCGACGGCGTTCCGGATGCACACCGTCGGCGGCTGGCGGGCGTCGGGCGACCCCGACGTCGGACCGGACGCCGGGACCCTCGCCGTCGGCGCCCCGGCACACCTCGCCGTCTGGCGGACCGAGCTCGACGGCACGCTGCCGCCGCTCGACGCCACGCCGGCCATCGAGCGGCTCGTGGTCGACGGCCGCACCGTGCAGTCGGCCAGCCACGCACCACAGGAGGCATCACGATGAGCGGCAAGCTCGACCTCGATCCCGCGACCGTACGCCAGGCCCGGGCCCTCGCCCGCAAGGTGGGCCGGCCGATCGTCAGGCTGGCGAAGGCGCACACCACCGTGTCGGTGGAGCGCGCCACCCTGCGGCTCGCCGGGCTCTCGGGCGCGGACCACGAGGGCACGCCCTGGGTGAACCGGCTGCTGGACGCGGTGCGGGCGGACGTCGACCTCGAGCACGGCGTCAGCATCCCGGTGTGGGACGCGCTCGCGCGTGGCGAGGCGGACGACCTCCTGACCCTGGCGCAGAAGGCAGCCGCCGGCTCGATCAGCTTCCGCGTCCCCGAGGGGCGCGAGCACACCCGGGCGCGCGCGGCCGCACGCAAGGCGGTCGCGGCCGGCGTACGCCGCATCGACCAGCGGCGTCGCGAGCGTGACCGCCTGGTGAAGCGGTTCGGCGATGCCCCGCGGCAGCCCTGGATCTACCTGATCGTCGCGACCGGCGACATCATGGAGGACATCCCCCAGGCGCAGCAGGCGGCCCGGGAGGGGGCCGACGTGATCGCGGTGATCCGCTCGACGGGCCAGTCGCTGCTGGACTACGTGCCGGAGGGCGCCACCCGCGAGGGCTTCGCCGGCACCTACGCCACCCAGGAGAACTTCCGCCTGATGCGGACGGCGCTCGACGAGTCGAGCAAGGAGCTCGGTCGCTACGTGCGGCTGACCAACTACGCCAGCGGCCTGTGCATGCCCGAGATCGCCGCCCTGGCGGGTCTCGAGCGGCTCGACATGATGCTCAACGACTCGATGTACGGGATCCTGTTCCGCGACATCAACCCGGTGCGGACCTTCGTCGACCAGCGGTTCAGCAGGCAGGTCCACGCGCGCGCCGGCATCATCATCAACACCGGCGAGGACAACTACCTCACGACGGCCGACGCGGTCGAGGCGGCGCACACCGTCACCACCAGCCAGCTCCTCAACGAGTACTTCGCCCGGGAAGCAGGTCTGGAGGACTGGCAGCTGGGGCTCGGGCACGCCTTCGAGATCGACCCCGCCGTCCCGGACTCCTTCCGGATGGAGCTGGCCCACGCCCTGCTGGCGCGCGAGCTCTTCCCGAAGGCGCCGCTGAAGTGGATGCCGCCGACCCGGCACATGACCGGCGACGTGTTCCGGGGCTACCTGCTCGACGGGTTCTTCAACCTGGCCGGCGCCCTCACCGGCCAGGGCATCCTGCTCGTCGGCATGATGACCGAGGCGGTCGTCACCCCGTGGCTGTCCGACCGGGACCTGGCCCTGCAGAACGTGCGCTACGTCCTGGACGCGGCCGGGAAGCTGCACGAGGACTTCCACCCCGCGCCGGAAGGCTTCATCATGCAGCGCGCCCGCCAGGTCCTCGCCGAGAGCATCGACCTGCTCGACCAGATCGTCGACCGCGAGCACGGGCTCCTCGACGCCATCGGGGACGGCACCTTCGGGCTGATGCGCCGGACAGCGGACGGCGGCCGCGGCCTCGACGGCGTCGCGCGAAAGTCACCGGCGTACTACAACCCCGCGAGCGAGATCCTGGAGGGCACGCAATGAGCCCAGTGGCCACCGGGCCGATCCGGCCCTATGGCGACACCACCGGCGACGGGATGGTGCAGCTGTCCTTCACCCTGCCGATCAGCTCGACGGGCGGGCAGGCCAAGCTGGCCGAGGGCGCAGCCCTGCAGCTGGCCAACAAGATGGGCATGGACCCGGCGCTCGTCGTGCACAGCAAGCCGATGGGACCCGACTTCACCTTCTTCGTCGTCTACGGCTCGGTGCACCACCTGGTCGAGCCGGAGAAGGTCGAGGTCGTCGAGCGCGACTTCGCGCTGCTGACCCCCAAGGAGGTCAACGCCGCGATCAAGCGGGCGCTACGCCGCCGCCTCACCGTCGTGGGCGCGTGCATCGGCACCGACGCCCACACGGTCGGCATCGATGCGATCCTCAACATCAAGGGCTTCGCGGGTGAGAAGGGGCTGGAGTACTACCGGGAGGTCAAGGTGGTCAACCTCGGTGCCCAGGTCTCCGTCCCCCACCTCGTGGACCGGGCCGTCGCGGAGAAGGCCGACGCCGTGCTCGTCTCCCAGGTGGTGACCCAGCGGGACGCGCACCTGCTCAACACCCGGGAGATGTCCGCAGCATTCCGGGAGGCGTTCCCGCCGGCCAGGCGGCCCGTCCTGGTGGTCGGCGGCCCGCGATTCGACGAGTCGATGGCCGAGGAGCTGGGCGTGGACCGCATCTTCGGTCGCGGGACGACGCCGGGGGAGGTGGCCAGCTTCCTGGTCCACCGCATCATCACGGAGAGGAAGACCACATGACACCCGAGCCCGGCACCCGCGTCACGCACCGCCGCTACGTCCCCTACTCGCACGCCCACTACGCCGGCAACCTGGTCGACGGCGCCTACTCCCTGGGGCTCTTCGGCGACGTTGCCACGGAGCTGTGCATCCGCACCGACGGTGACGAAGGCCTGTTCGCCTCCTACGACGACGTCCAGTTCCGGGCACCGGTCCGGGCCGGCGACATCCTCGAGGTCACCGCTGAGCTGGTCGCCGTGGGCACTCGCTCACGGCGGATGGCCTTCACCGCGACGGTGCTGGCGCGGGGCTGTCCAGACCAGTCGCAGTCGTCAGCGCGCATGCTGGCCGAGCCGATCGTCGCCACGACGGCGACGGGCACGTGTGTGGTGCCGGCCGCTGGGTAGACCAGTGCCCGGCGTGTCCGCTGCGACACGCCGCCGAGGTCCCGGTTCGAGGACCGAATCCGACCGTCGGCGACCCCCTGCTGACCTGCGAATTCATCCCGAAGCCGCAGGTCAGGTCGCTATTGACACAGCAGCGGCGATGAGGCACGTTTGCCGGCGTTCCTCCTCGGCAGATCGTCGTGTTGCTTGTCGGGATCTCGCGATCGGACCCATCGCGGCCACGGTGCGGAGTGGTCACGGGGCGACGGCAGGAAGCCAGCGCGACGGGAGGACACGGGGGGAGCGCACGGCGTCCAGTAGACAACGTCCGGGCGATGGCAGCCGGCCATCGTGCGGGCGGTCCGAAGGGCCCGTGGCTCCCCCCGCAGCCCACCCTTCGCCGCGTGCGGCTAGCGTCTGCGCCGTGGACCGGGAGACGCCGCGCCTCGTCATGGTGGTGCCGACCTACAACGAGGCGGACAACCTCGAGCATCTGTTGAGCCACCTCCGCGGCACCGTGCCGCACGCCGACGTGCTCGTGGTGGACGACGGTTCGCCGGACGGCACCGGCGACCTGGCTGAGCGCTTCGCTGCCAGGGACCCGAGCGTCAGCGTGCTGCACCGGCCGGAGAAGAAGGGTCTCGGCGAGGCCTACCGGCACGGCTTCCGGGTCGCGCTCGAGCGCGGCTACGAGGTGATCGGCGAGATGGACGCCGACGGCTCGCACCGCGCCGAGGACCTGCCGCGGCTGGTCGCCGCGCTGGACCATGCCGACCTGGTCATCGGCTCGCGCTGGGTCCCCGGCGGCCGGGTCACCAACTGGCCGCTGCACCGCAAGGCGCTCTCGGTCGGCGGGAACCTCTACACCCGGCTGCTGCTCGGCATGCCGCTGCGCGATGCGACCGCCGGCTTCCGCCTGTTCCGTCGTACGACGCTGGAGGCGCTGGATCTGGCGACCGTGCAGTCCTCGGGCTACGTGTTCCAGGTCGAGATGGCCTACCGCACGCTGCAGCTGGGACTGCGCGTGGTGGAGGTGCCCATCGAGTTCGTCGAACGCGAGCGGGGCGACTCCAAGATGACCCCCGAGGTGGCTCGCGAGTCCCTGCGCCGGATCACCCGCTGGGGCGTGCAGGAGCGGTGGCGGCGGCTCCGGGACCGGCTTGTCGGCGCGGGATAGCGTGGCGCTGTGACCGACCGCTCCGGACGACGCCGCTTCCGCTGGGGGCTGCTCGCCGTGCTGTTCATCGTCGTGCCGCTCGTCGAGATCTACGTGATCATCCAGGTCGGTCAGGCGGTCGGGCCGTGGTGGACGATCCTGCTCCTGGTCGCCGACAGCCTCCTCGGCTCCTGGCTGATCAAGCGGGAGGGCTCGCGGGCGTGGCAGGCGCTGCGTTCGGCCCTGGCCGGTGGCCGGATGCCGTCGAAGGAGCTTGCCGACGGGGCGCTCATCCTGGTGGGCGGCACGCTGATGCTGAGCCCGGGATTCGTGCTGGACGTGGTCGGCCTGCTGCTGATCCTGCCGTTCACCCGACCGCTCGGCCGGCGCGTGCTCGCGGGGCTGGTCGTGAAACGGCTCACGGTGCCGTTCGGCGGCCACGGGCCAAGCTACGGCGCCGCCGGCGGGGGCGGCGTCGTCACCGGTGAGGTCGTCGACGACGACCTCGGCTGAGAGCCCCGGTCAGGCAGAGGCCTTCTTCTTCTTGCGCGAGCTGGGCCGGTGCAGGTGCGCCGGGCCGATCTCGCCGCCCCGGAGCAGCTCCAGACGCTCGGTGAGGATGTCCTCGAGCTCACTGATGGACCGCCGCTCCAGCAGCATGTCCCAGTGCGTGCGGGCGGGCTTCTCGGCCTTCTCCGCCGGCAGGATGCCGTCGACGCTCAGCGCCTCGGCACCACAGCGCGGGCACTCCCAGGTCGCCGGGATCTCCGCCTCCACGGACATGGTGATCTCGAACTGGTGTCCCTGCGAGCAGGCATAGCCCACCTGCTGACGGGCGGCGAACTCGATGCCGCGCTCGTCCTCGAAGCTCTGGCCCCCGAGTCGTGCGCCTCGCAGTGTGCGGTCGCCCATTGGTTCCTCCCGATTCGGCGGGGATCTGTCGTCCCCAGATTGAGGGTCGGCCAGGTCGTGGCCCATCCCCATGCGTACAACCTCTGGGACGGGGAGACAAGCCGAACGTGATGCGATTCCCCTCCGTCACTGTCTTCAAACGTCACAGACGAGGCAGAGATTCCCCAACTCGCCGGGCGCGGCCCCTGCGCACCGGGAGACGAGGCTCACAGAGATCCCGGCTCAGACGACCGAGGGCACCTCGTTGCCCGCCTCCCGGATGCCCCGCTGCGGGTCGACGCGCCACAGCAGTGCGCCGCCCACCACGAAGAAGAGGATCAGTGCGAAGATCGCCGGCCGGTAGGAGTCCGTCCACTGGTGCACCAGACCGAAGACGAGCGTGCCGAGCCAGCTGGTCCCGCGCTCGCACGCCTGGTAGAGGCTGAAGTACTCGGCCTCGCGGCCCCGGGGGATCAGCAGGCTGAAGAAGGACCGCGAGAGCGCCTGGGTGCCGCCCATCACCAGGCCGATGCCGACGGCGAGAGCGAGGAAGAGGGCGAGGTTCTCCTCCGGCAGGAAGTAGCCGACCACGACCACGAGCATCCAGATGCCCAGGCCACCCAGGATCACGACCCGGCTGCCGAGTCGCTCGGCGAGCCGGCCGAACAGCAACGCCCCGAAGAACGCGACGAACTGCACGAGCAGGATGGTGGCGATGAGCACCGAGGTTCCGAAGCCGAGCTGCTTCTCGCCGTACACCGAGGCCGAGGTGATCACCGTCTGGATGCCGTCGTTGTAGAACAGGTACGCCAGCAGGAACGTGAGCGTGACCGGGTAGTTGCGCATGTCCTTCAACGTGGCGCCGAGCTGGCCGAAGCTCTGCCGGACGAGGTTGCCCTTCTCCGGGACCACCCCGCGTGGCGCTCGGTCCCTGATGCCGAGGTAGGGGATCACCGTGAAGGCCGCCCACCACACCGCGGCCGAGAGCAACGAGAGCCGCACCGCCATCCCGGTGGACAGGCCCAGCGAGTCGTGCAGGGTCACCACGGCGAGGTTGACCGCCAGGAGGAGGCCACCGCCGAGGTAGCCGCGCGCCCAGCCACGTGAGGAGACCCGGTCGCGTTCCTCCTCGGTGGCGATCTCGCAGAGGATCGCGTCGTACACCACCAGCGACGAGCCGAGCATGATGTTGGCGCCGAACAACAGCCCGGCCCCCAGCTGCCAGTTGTCGCCCGTGACGAAGAACATCCCGGCCGCGAAGAGGCTGCCCACCCACGCGTAGCCGGCCATCAGCCGGCGCTTGTCCGCCCGGCGATCGGCGTGCGCCCCGACGATCGGCAGCACCAGCGCCGAGATGACGGTCGCCAGCGTGACCACGTAGAACACCAGGGAGCCCGGCGACACCGAGAGCCCCAGCACCTCGAGGTTCTGCGTGCACTTGCGGTCGGCGTCCCCGACGAAGCCGCAGGCCGCCTGCTCGGCGACCGAGGTGAGGTACGGCGCGAAGAGCACCGTGCCGACCGTCGTGACGTAGGCGGAGTTGGCCCAGTCGTACCAGTACCACGCCTTCTGCTCCCGGGCGCGCTCCAGCGGCGCGAGGTCCGCGATCGGGGTGGGTGATGTCATGCGTGGTCCCTCCACAGGCCTCGGGTGACGAGAACGTCCTTGAGCACGTCGGTGCGGTCGGTGATGAGCCCGTCCACACCCATGTCGAGCAGCTGGTTCATCTCCGACGGCTCGTTGACGGTCCAGACGTGCACGTGTGCCCCGGCGGCGTGCGCCCGGCGCACCAGGCCGGGCGTGACGATGCGCAGCCGGCCGCGCTTGCGGGGCACCTGCAGGGCCCGGACGCGTGAGCGGGTCACCAGCCGGGCCAGCCGGGGGAGCGGCAGGGTCAGGAAGGCCGCCACCTCCGCCGGAGCGGCCGACGTGGCCACCCGTCCGCGGGTGAGGGATCGGAACTGGTTGAGCCGGCGCAGCGAGAAGGAGCCGACCAGCACGCGGTCGTGGCTCTTGGTGCGCTCGACCAGGGCCGCGAGCGCCGGCACCGCGCCCGGGGCCTTCAGGTCGATGTTGAACCGGCAGTCCGGGAACTCCTCCAGCAGGCCGGCCATGGTCGGCACCCCGTGGCCCTCGCCGATGACGACCGCCGCCACCTCCTCGGCGGTGAGGTCCAGGATCGCGCCGGTGCGGTCGGCGAGCCGGTCCAGGACGGGGTCGTGGAAGGCCACCAGCTCGCCGTCGCTGGTGACGTGCACGTCGGTCTCCAGGTAGTGGTAGCCGAGGTCCACGGCGTGCCGGAAGGCGCGGACGGTGTTCTCCAGCCGCTCGAGGTCCGGGTGCCCGGCCCCGCCGCGGTGCGCGAACGCGAGCACCGAGCCGGCCTGGTCGAGGACGGCGTCGAGGTACGGGTAACCCGTCACCGGTCGCGCCGACCCTCCCGTGGCCGGACCCTCCACGCCTCCCACGCGAGCAGTATTCACCGTCCCGGCACGATCGTGCGGCAATGACGCGGTGGTCGCGATCCCGCGTTCCTGCCCGGTTCCGCACTGTCCGGGGAGTACGGTCGGAGGCGTGGAGACGATGACCTGTCCGAAGTGCCAGGGGGACATGGCCGCACACCGGTACGGCGGGGTCACCGCACGGCGCTGCGAGTCGTGCGGCGGGATCTTCCTGGCGAAGTCCGACCTCGGCGGCCTGGTGGAGGCCGAGAACGACTGGCACGACCACCAGTCCGCCAACACGGCGGCGCTGCCCCGGATCACGGACTTCTCCTCGCCACCGCCTCCGCGGCCGCGCAGCCGCGCCTTCATCGAGGCGCTCTTCAACGCCTGACGGCTGTCGCCGCCTCAGTCGGCGTCGTGGAAGGTCTCGATGTTCGCGCCCAGCTGGTTCAGCCGCAGCGCGAGGTCCTCGTAGCCGCGGTTGATGACGTAGACCGAGCGCAGCACCGAGGTGCCCTTGGAGGCGAGCATCGCGAGCAGTACGACGACGGCCGGTCGCAGCGCGGGCGGACAGACGATCTCGGCCCCCGACCAGTGCGTGGGCCCCTCGATCATCACGCGGTGCGGGTCGAGCAGCGTGACCCTGCCGCCGAGCCGGTTCAGCTCGGTCAGGTAGATCGCGCGGTTCTCGTAGACCCAGTCGTGCAGCATGGTCTGGCCCTGTGCCACCGCGGCGATGACCGCGAAGAACGGCAGGTTGTCGATGTTGAGGCCGGGGAACGGCATCGGGTGGATCTTGTCGATGGGGGAGTGCAGGGTCGAGGGGTGGGTGGTCAGGTCGACCAGCCGCGTCTGGCCGTTCTCGGCGACGTACTCCTCGGACCGCTCGTAACGCAGGCCCATCTCCTCCAGGAGCGCCAGCTCGATCTCCAGGAACTCGATCGGGACCCGGCAGATGGTGATCTCGGACCCGGTGACCACGGCGGCCGCGAGCAGCGACATCGCCTCGATCGGGTCCTCGCTGGGGGCGTAGTCGACGTCGGTGTCGATGTCGGTGCGTCCGTGGACGGTCAGCGTGGTGGTGCCGACGCCGTCGATCTGCACGCCGAGGCGCTGCAGGAAGAAACACAGGTCCTGGACCATGTAGTTCGGGCTGGCGTTGCGGATCACCGTCACCGAGTCGGACAGCGCAGCGGCCATCAGGGCGTTCTCGGTCACCGTGTCACCGCGCTCGGTCAGCACGATCGGGCGCGCCGGTGAGGTGCCGGGCTCCACGGTCGCGTGGTAGCGGCCCTCGGTCGCCTTCACCTCGAGGCCGAAGGGGCGCAGGGCGGCCATGTGCGGCTCCACCGTGCGCGTGCCGAGGTCGCAGCCACCGGCGTAGGGCAGCTCGAAGTCCCTGGCGCGGTGCATCAGCGGGCCGAGGAACATGATGATCGAGCGGGTCCGCCGGGCTGCCTCGCCGTTGATGGCGTCCAGGCGGAGCTCGTCCGGGGGGATGATCTCGAGGTCGTTGTCGCTGTTGAGCCAGCGGGTCTGCACCCCGATGCTGGCCAGCACCTCGAGCAGGCGGTTGACCTCCTCGATGCGTGCGACCTTGCGCAGCGTCGTACGCCCGCGGTTGAGCAGCGAGGCGCACAGCAGCGCGACGCCCGCGTTCTTGGAGGACTTCACGTCGATGCTGCCGGAGAGCCGGGTCGGCCCGGTCACGCGCAGGTGCGTCGGTCCGGAGCCGAAGCTGACCAGCTGCTCGTCGAGTGCCTCGCCGATGCGCGCGAGCATGTCGAGGGAGACGTTCTGGTGTCCCCGCTCGATCCGGTTGACCGCGCTCTGGCTGGTGCCCAGCACGTTGGCGAGCTCCTGCTGGGTCCACCCGCGATGGATGCGGGCGCTGCGGATCAGGTTGCCGATCCGGGCCCGGTAGTCGTCTTCCACCGGGAGACCGTATCTCACATATGAGATACGAGCCAGCCGGCGCGGCACGGACCCCACCAGTGCCGATATAGACCAGTGCTGGCTGCCCGGCGCGGTGGCGGGTGACACGGCCGTACGCTCCGAGGACAAGCACCATCGGCCGTGGTGGTGCGCCCCCCTGGGGGAGGACGGCGACGCATGTCGGAGCTGACCGAGCTGCGGGAGCAGCTGGAGCTGGCGCGGGCCGAGCTCGCGGACCTGCGGGCGCGCACGGACAACGCGGAGCACCTGGCCGGGATGGGCAACTACGACTGGCACATCCCGACCGACACGAACCGGTGGTCCGACGAGCTCTACCGGATCTACGGCCACGAACCGCAGTCGTTCAACCCCTCCTACGAGAAGTTCGTCTCGCTGATCCACCCCGAGGACCGCGAGCGCATCACCGCGCTGCACCAGCGTGCCTATGCAACCGGAGAGCCCTACCAGATGATCGAGCGGATCGTCCGGCCCGACGGCGACGTCCGCTACCTGTCGTCCAACGGCGAGGTCATCCGCGACGAGGACGGCACCCCGGTCCGGATGCGTGGCACCTGCGTCGACATCACCGACCGCGTGCTGGCCGAGCGCGCCCGCGAGGAGGCCGCCGAGCGGCTGGGGGAGGCGACAGCGCTGCGCCGGACGGCCATGGAGCTCAACGACAACGTGGTCCAGGGCCTGGCCGCTGCGCTGCTCGCCCTGGAGAACGACGAGCACTCCGCCGGCCTCTCCTACGTGAGCCGCACCCTCGCCGCCGCCCGGTCGATGATGGAGGGGCTGCTCGAGCCCTCGGGCCCCGGTGGGCTCCAGCCGGGGGACCTGGTCCGGGAGCAGGCGGCCCGGCTGGCGCCGCCTGGCCCACTGTCCGCAGCACCGGAGGCGGAGGGCGCGCCTGAGGCTGCCACCGGCCGGTCTGTCGCGGGCAGCGGCCACCGCGTGCTGCTCGTCGACGACGCCGAGGACCTGCGCGACGTGCTCCGGCTCAAGCTGGAGCGGCACGACAGCTACGAGGTCGTCGGCGAGGCCGGTGACGGCATCGAGGGTGTGGAGCTGGCCAGGCTGCTCCAGCCGGATCTCGTGCTGCTCGACCTGGCGATGCCGCGCATGGACGGGCTCCAGGCGCTCCCGCTGATCCTGGAGGCCGCGCCCGCCACCCGGGTGGTGGTCCTGTCGGGCTTTAACGAGAAGACGATGGCGCAGAAGGCGCTCGAGGCAGGGGCGCGGCGCTACGTCGTCAAGGGCGGCAGCCTCAGGGAGCTGGTCCAGGCCCTCGACGCCGTCGTCGGCTGACCCGGCGTGGTTGGTACCTCAGGATCTCCGGCGGCACGTGCGGCGGCACCTCGTCCTCGTCGCGCTCGCGGACCGCGCGCCGGATCTGCTCGAGGTTGTTGCGCAGCAGGTCGGCCACGAGCTCGTCCATCCGCGGGTCGCCCAGCATCTCGACGATGACCCGCAGCGTCGTGTCGGCCACCTCCGTCACGATCAGGTGGTAGCCCGGGATGTGCCCCACGACGCGGAGGTTCGGGTCCCGTCGTACCTTCTCGGCCACCAGCTCGGCGAGCTCGTGGTGGTTCTCCGTGAGCGCCGCCGCGATGTTCTGCGTGTAGCGGCCGCTCTGGATCACCTCGGCGACCTCGTCCAGCACCATGATGGTGATCGGCCGCTTGACGACCTGGATCGCGCGCTCGCGCAGCTGGTTGACCTTGCGGATCGCCCACGGCGTCCGCAGGCCGCGGCGGACCAGCAGCCCGGTGACGATCGCGGAGACGATCGGCAGCACCACCAGGATGCCGATGGCGAGCAGCACGATCTGCCAGGCGCCGAGGTCGCCGAGCCAGTCGAGGATGCCGTGCATCGCCTCATCGTGCCCCATCGGCGCGATGGTCAGCGGGGTGCGCGCGGTCCTCCGGACGCGAGGAGCTTGCGCTGGGTACGACGGCCCTGCGCGACGACCAGCGGGACCGCCCTGAGCCCGAGCGCCGGGATCGCGTCCGCCACCCGGGCCACGACGCCGCGCCAGCCGGGGACGGCGGTCACGAGTCGCGGCCGGTCGAGCACCGTCGCGACCGCCGTGACGACCTCCTCGGGCTGCAACAGCTTGCCGGAGAAGGACATCGCCGAGCCGGGGTCGTCGAGCTTGTCGTGCAGCATCGGGGTCCAGACGCCGTCGGGGCACACGCACGAGATGTCGATGTCCTCGACGCCGGCGGCGCGGAGATCGGCCATCGTGCTGAGGCTGAAGCCGATCGCGGCGTGCTTCGAGGCGGCGTAGACGGCCTCTCCGGCGACGGCGGTCAGCCCGGCGAGCGAGACGATGTTGACGACGTGCCCACCGCCGGAGCCCCGCATCGCCTCGATCGCGGCCACGGTCCCGTTGATGGTGCCCAGCGCGTTCACCTCGAGCATCAGCCGGCGGGCATCGGCCTCCTGCTCCCACGCCGGGCCGGTGAAGAGCACGCCGGCGTTGTTCACCCAGGTGTCGAGCCGGCCGGCCCGCGCCACGATGTCGTCGCGCGCCGCCTCGACCTGGGCGTGGTCGCGGACGTCGAGGGCGCGCGCCACGGCACGGTCGCCCAGCTCGGTGGCGGCGGCTTCGGCGGCGGCGAGGTCGAGGTCGGTGACCAGCACCAGGTGACCGCGCTGCACCAGCAGCCGGGCGATCTCCTTGCCGAGTCCGCGGGCAGCGCCGGTGACGAGCGCACCGGCCGGAGCAGTGTCGCTCATCGCGGCCCGGCCTGGATCGTCCCGTACTCGATGCCGCCGTGCAGGTAGGTCGGCACGACCGGCCAGAACCGCTTCCAGGGAGCCAGCTCGGTGGACGGCAGGATCTGCAGCCACCGCGGGTCGTCCTTGCACGGGTCGGCCAGGGTCTTCTCCTTGACCATCGAGTCGTACTGGTCCAGCGAGTCCTCCAGGGTGTTGGCGTTCGGGCAGATCTCGCGTCCGAGCTGCTCGTGGTACCTCCGCACGCCCGGGATCCTGGAGAGCTCCGGCTGCCAGTTGTCCAGCGAGATCCCGTTCTCCGAGGAGACCCAGATGCCGTCGGGAGTGTTGATCACCAGCGAGTGGTTGCCGTCGGTGTGGCCGGGGGTCCAGAGCAGGGCGATGCCCGGGCCGAGCTCGATGTCACCGTCGAAGGTGACGAACTTGTCCGGGTCCACGCCGCCAAGACCGCCGTCGACGTACCACGCCCACTGCATCGGGTGCAGAGACTGCAGCGTGGCCAGCTCGCGGCTGTGCACCAGCATGCGGGCGCTGCCGAAGAGCGGTTCCCGGGGAGCATCCTCGCCCTCGATCACCTCCGTCGAGCCGAGGATCATCCGTGGATCCTGGACGTGCAGGTGGTCGAAGGTGCAGAAGTCGACGTCCTCGGGCGCCAGGCCGAGCTGGGCCAGCACGTCACCCGGCTCGTTGTAGTACTTGAGCACCGCCTTCTCGATGACGCGACCACCGGGCACCTTGTCCATCAGCCGCTGGAGGTTGCGGTAGAACGGCGCCTCGGCGGAGCCGTCGGGCACCGTCGGCTCGAAGACGAGGGTCCGCGCGGCGCCGTTCCAGTCGTCGTACTGCACGACGATCATCCGGTTGATCATCGAGATCAGCGGCAGCGTCGGCACGGAGACGGCGTCGTGGAAGGCGTAGTTGACCGGGTAGGGCGCTGCGGCGATGTCGACGGACTTCACCGCACGCACCTGCCCCTGCTCGCGGAACCGCTCCTTGTATGCCGCGGCGGCTGAGCGGACCGCTTCCAGGCGCTCTCCGCGTGGCCAGACGTCGTGGACTCCGTCGAACTCGGGGATCGGCCGGGCGCCGATGTCGGTCAGGGTCGTCTCCGGGGACTGCTGGATCACCATGCGTCCAAGGGTGCGTGCTCGTGCGCCCGAAAACTTGTTCCTGTGCGACAACCTCAGGGGGGCGTCCCGGCGGCCCGGAGAGCGCGCGGGCTGGTGCCGTACCAGCGGCGCACGGCGTGGCTCAGCGCCGACTGCTCGGCGAAGCCGAGCATGGCCGCGACCTGGCCCGCCGGCAGGTCGGTGGTGGTGAGGTGTCGATGGGCGGCCTCACGCCGGACGTCGTCGAGGATCTGGCCGAAGGTGGTGCCCTCCGCTGCCAACCGCCGCTGCAGGGTCCGCGGGTGCGTGGCGAGGAGTCGTGCCGTCGCTGCCAGCGACGGGGCGGTCACGCCGAGGGCCTCGGCGAGGGCAAGGCGCACCTGGGCGGAGATGCGGGTGCGTGGGTCCGGGTAGTTCCGCTGGAGGTGCTCGAGGGCCAGCCGGCGGATCGGCTGGTCGGCGTCGGCGAACCGCGTCGAGAGCAGGCGCCGGTCGACCCGCAGCCCCTGGACCGGGCTGCCGAACCGCACGTCGACCCCGAAGAAGTCGGTGTAGCGGGAGACGGCCGACAGCGGGGCGTGCGCGAGGTCGACGGACCGGAGGCCGGTGCTCGCGCCGAGGAGTCCCTTGGCAACGTGGTGGAAGAGACCCAGCCCCAGCTCCATCGCCTGCGGCGAGTACGGCGACTCGCGGAGGTCCTTGCGGTAGGCGAGCAGCACCACGCCTCGTGCGCCGCGGGGGTCCGACTGGACGGAGATCTCCAGGGCCGGGCTGTGCACGAACAGGAACCGCGAGGCGCACTCGAGCGCCTCGGCGACCGTGCCCGAGGCCTCGATGGCGACCGCGAGTGGGCCTAGGATGCTCAGGTCCTGCTCCTCGGCCAGTCGCAGGCCCAGGTCGGGGCAGTCCAGCTCCGTGGCGGCCGCGTCGAGCATCAGGTCGTGCGCGGTGATCGACACCAGGCCGTCGTCCGACGCGAGGGACTCGGCGCTGATCCCGAAGCGCCGAAGGAAGTCTCCGGCATCCCCGCCGAGCCGCTCGACCAGCGCCACGAAGCCGCGCAGGCTCGCCGCCCGGATCATCGGGGCCATGCCCCAAGGGTAGGCCGCTGCGGATTGCCGCGCGCCGCGGGTGGGTACGTCGCCGGCATGAGCCAGACACCGGAGGACGACCAGCGCGTGCAGGAGCGCGCCGAGCTGCTGCCCGAGGAGCGCGCCGCCGGCAGCGAGGATCCGCAGGCCCAGGCGGAGGCGATCCTGGCGGAGTCTGACGAGCGGACCGCGAGGCCGGAGCAGACCGGCGAGGAGTCGACACAGACCTCGACGCCCGACGAGCGTCCCTCGTCCTGATCCCTCTCGCGGCGGTGCGCATCGCACGGGTGGACGTGAAGACGCCACGTCCGCGACGATCAGGGCGTGCACCGGCTGGAGGACCTCGAGCGGTTGCGGCGCGTCCGCGACCGCATCGACCGTGACTACGCCCAGCCCCTGGACGTGGAGGCCCTCGCACGTGCCGTGCACGTGTCCGCCGGCCACCTCAGCCGTCAGTTCCGGCTCGTCTACGGCGAGTCGCCGTACAGCTATTTGATGACCCGCCGCATCGAGCGCGCCAAGGCGCTGCTGGACCGGGGCGACCTCACCGTCACCGAGGTCTGCTTCGCCGTCGGCTGCTCCTCGCTCGGCACGTTCAGCACCCGCTTCCGGGAGCTCGTCGGGGTCTCGCCCAGCGCCTATCGCGAGCAGGCGAGCGGACGGACCGAGGGGATCCCCTCCTGCCTGGTCAAGCAGGTCGGCCGACCGATCAGGAATCGAGAAGCGGGTCCGGACGGTCTCCCTCTAGCGTGAGCACCATGGAGATCAGCATCCACTACGCCTTCCTTCCGCAGACCGACCCCGACGCCACGCTGGCGTTCTACCGCGACACGCTCGGCTTCGAGGTCCGCCAGGACGTGGACTACAACGGCCTGCGCTGGCTCACGGTCGGGCCGGCCGGACAGCCCGGCACCTCGGTGGTGCTGCACCCGCCGGCCATGGACCCGGGCATCACCGACGAGGAGCGGCAGACGATCCTCCAGCTGATCGCGAAGGGCAGCTACGGCAGCGCGCTGACGCTGGCGACCGACGACCTCGACGGGCTGTTCAAGCGCCTCGTCGACAGTGGGGCCGACGTGCTCCAGGAGCCGATGGAGCAGCCGTACGGCGTCCGTGACTGCGCCTTCCGCGATCCGACCGGCAACCTGCTCCGCATCAACGAGGTGCGCGGCGACGAGGTCCGCTGACGTGGCGGCCGACAGCGCACTCCCCGCCGCCGACAGCCACGACGTCATCCGGGTGCTGGGCGCCCGGGAGAACAACCTCAAGGACGTCGACGTGGAGATCCCCAAGCGTCGGGTCACTGTGTTCACCGGTGTCTCCGGCTCGGGCAAGAGCTCGCTGGTCTTCGACACCATCGCGGCCGAGTCGCAGCGGATGATCAACGAGACCTACAGCGCTTTCGTGCAGGGCTTCATGCCGACGCTGGCACGTCCGGAGGTCGACCGGCTCGAGGGGCTGACGACGGCGATTATCGTCGACCAGGAGCGCATGGGTGCCAACCCACGGTCGACGGTCGGCACCGCCACCGACGCGAACGCGTTGCTGCGCATCCTGTTCAGCCGGCTGGGTGAGCCGCACGTCGGGCCGCCCACCGCGTTCTCGTTCAACGTGCCGACCCGCCGCGCAGGCGGGGTGATGAGCACCGAGAAGGGCGGTCGCGTCGAGAAGAAGGTGGTCAAGGACGCGGTCTACCTCGGCGGCATGTGCGCGCGCTGCGAGGGCACGGGCAACGTCTCCGACTTCGACCTGACCGCGTTGTACGACGACTCCAAGTCCCTCGCCGAGGGCGCCCTGCTGGTGCCCGGCTACAGCATGGACGGCTGGTACGGCCGCATCTTCAGTGGCGCCGGGCTGCCGATGGACAAGCCGATCGCGAAGTTCAGCAAGAAGGAGCTCGACAAGCTGCTCCACGGGGCGCCGGAGAAGATCAAGGTCGAGGGCGTCAACCTCACCTACGAGGGCGTCATCCCCAAGATCCAGAAGTCGATGCTCTCCAAGGACGTGGAGTCCCTCCAGCCGCACGTGCGCCGGTTCGTCGAGCGGGCGATCGCCTTCGACATCTGCCCCGAGTGCGGGGGAACCCGACTGACCCGCGAGGCCCTCTCCTCGCGGATCGACGGCAAGAACATCGCCGACCTCTGTGCGATGCAGATCAGCGACCTGGCCGGCTGGGTGCGTGCGCTCGACGAGCCGTCCGTCGCTCCGCTGCTGGCCGGCCTGCGCGACCTGCTCGACTCCTTCGTCGACATCGGCCTGGGCTACCTGAGCCTGGAGCGTCCCGCGGGCACGCTGAGCGGGGGAGAGGCACAGCGGACGAAGATGATCCGCCACCTCGGGTCGTCGCTCACCGACGTCACCTATGTCTTCGACGAGCCGACCATCGGCCTGCACCCGCACGACATCCAGCGCATGAACGACCTGCTCGTGCAGCTGCGCGACAAGGGCAACACCGTGCTCGTGGTCGAGCACAAGCCCGAGACGATCGCCATCGCCGACCACGTCGTCGACCTCGGACCCGGGGCCGGTGCGGACGGCGGCACCGTCTGCTTCGAGGGTGACGTCGACGGCTTGCGCGCCAGCGGCACGGTCACGGGGCGACACCTCGACGACCATGCCCGCCTCAAGGAGGGGGTCCGCCAACCCACCGGTGCCCTGGAGGTGCGCGGCGCGTCGACGAACAACCTCCGTGACATCGACGTCGACATCCCGCTCGGCGTCCTGTGCGTGCTCACCGGCGTCGCCGGCTCGGGCAAGAGCTCACTCGTGCAGGGTTCGGTCGCCGGTCGGGACGGCGTCGTGGTGGTCGACCAGGGCGCGATCAAGGGCTCGCGGCGCAGCAACCCCGCGACCTACACCGGGCTCCTCGAGCCGATCCGCAAGGCGTTCGCCAAGGCCAACGGCGTCAAGCCTGCGCTGTTCAGCTCGAACTCCGATGGCGCCTGCCCGAGCTGCAAGGGCGCAGGCGTCATCTACACCGAGCTCGGGGTGATGGACACCGTCGAGACGCCCTGCGAGGAGTGCGAGGGCAGGCGGTTCCAGCCGGCAGTGCTCGAGTACACCTTCGGCGGGCCCAGCGACCCCCGCAACATCGTGGAGGTGCTGGAGATGTCCGTCGAGCAGGCCAGGGACTTCTTCGGCCAGGGCGACGCCCGCACACCGGCGGCGGCCAAGGTGCTCGAGCGGCTGGCGGACGTGGGGTTGGGTTATGTCAAGCTGGGACAGCCGCTGACGACGCTGTCGGGCGGGGAGCGCCAGCGGCTCAAGCTGGCGGCACAGATGGCGGAGAAGGGCGACGTCTACGTGCTTGACGAGCCGACCACCGGGCTGCACCTGGCCGACGTGGAGAACCTGTTGGGACTGCTGGACCGGCTCGTCGACGCCGGCAAGTCAGTGATCGTCATCGAGCACCACCAGGCAGTGATGGCGCACGCCGACTGGATCATCGACCTCGGCCCGGGCGCCGGCCACGACGGCGGCCGCGTGGTCTTCGAGGGCACACCGGAGCAGCTGGTCAAGGACGGCTCGACCCTCACCGGCAAGCACCTGGCAGCGTACGTGAGCGACCACCGAGGCCCACGAAGCTCCTGAGGCCTCCCTCGACTGCCTTCCTGCGACGCCGATAACGTGCATTATGTCAATACATGCAGATCCGGGTTGTCCCCCGGAGCATCATGGAAGGGTGCGGTTCCAGCGCTACGTCGCTCTCGGGGACAGCCAGACCGAGGGCATGAACGATCTCGATGCCCATGGCGGCATCCGCGGCTGGGCTGACCGGTTCGCCTCGTTCCTGGCCGAGCAGAATCCGGGGCTGCTCTACGCCAACCTGGCGATCCGCGGTCGTCGTACGGACCGGATCCGTGCCGACCAGCTGGAGCCAGCGCTCGCCCTGCAGCCCGACCTGGCCAGCGTGATGGCCGGGGCGAACGACGTCCTGGGCGCGTTCGACCTCGACGCGACGATGCGCGACCTGGAGGCGATGTACGCCGACCTGCGCCGGGTCGGCGCGACGGTGATCGGCTGCACGTTCCCCGACCCCGGCGCCGTGTTCTCGCTCGCCCGTCGGCTGACGCCGCGGGTGCGCGCCCTCAACGAGGCGATCCGCGAGGCGGCCGCCCGGCACGGCGTCGTCCTGGTCGACTTCGAGGCACAGCCGGCGGTCAGCGACCCGCGTTGGTGGAGCCATGACCGCCTGCACCTCAACACGGCCGGGCACACCCGGCTGGCGACCGCCTTCGCCGACGTGCTGGGGGTCCGACCCGACCCGTCCTGGCGACAGCCGCTGCCGCCGCTGTCCCCGCACGCCTGGTGGCGCAGCCGCACGGAGGACGCCGAGTGGCTCGCCCGCTTCTGGCTCCCCTGGCTGGTGCGACACCTCCGCGGCCGGTCCACCGGCGACAACCGGCTCGCCAAGCGACCCGCACTCGGGCCGGTCCTCGCCATCGAGGACCTCGGCGACACGGCCGGCGTCCCTCCCCTCGGGCCGGTTTGACGTTCAGCCGGATGGGCACCGGAACGTGTCGTACCCCGATATGACCGCACGCGATTCTCCGGGAGGTGCCGTGAAGGCCACACAGGTGAGTGACGTCGAGGGCTTGCGCACCTTCGTGCTCGTGCTCGACAAGGGCGACGAGGCGTTCGAGCAGATCAGTGGCTTCGCGCGGGAGCACGACATCACCGGCGCCGGGCTCACCGCGGTGGGCGCCGGCAACGCCGTGACGCTGGGATATTTCGACCCCGAGATCATGGACTACCGCGCGACGGAGTTCACCGAGCAGCTCGAGCTGCTCTCGATGGTCGGCGACGTCGCCACCAAGGACGGCGAGCCCGCCGTGCACGCCCACATCGTCCTCGGCCGCAAGGACAGTACGACGATCGGCGGCCACCTGAAGCGGTTCGTGGTGTGGCCGACGCTCGAGGTGGTGCTCACCGAGACGCCCTCGACCCTGCGCAAGAAGCTCGACCCGGAGACCGGCCTGGCGCTCATCGACCTCGGCAGCTGAGGCCACTGAGATGGTGAACCCTCCCCTGCTGGCCGACTTCCTCTCCGAGGAGCGGCTGCGCTCGGTCGTCGACCTGCTCGTGCGGCTCGTGGAGGCGGCCGGCGCCCTGGTCATCTTCGTCGGAGCGCTGATCGCGATCGTGCAGTTCCTGCGGGCGCTGCCGAAAGGGGACGCGCACGCCTTCGTGCCGGTCCGGCTCTCCTTGGGCCGCTACCTCGCGCTCGGCCTGGAGTTCCAGCTCGCCAGCGACGTCCTGCACACCGCCATCGCACCGACGTTCGAGGAGCTCGGCAAGCTGGCGGCCGTCGCCGCCATCCGGACAGCGCTCAACTTCTTCCTCGCCCGCGAGATCCGCGAGGAGCAGAAGGTGATCGCCGAGCGCGACCAGCTCGACGAGCCGGCTCCCGCGCCATGACGTCGACGGCCAGCACGGTGGCCGCTCCGCTGGCGCAGGCCGTCGGCATGGCCGCGGTCGTCCTGGGTGTGGCCGTGTTCCTCGCGACCCGGCACGTGCGCAGCGCCCTCGGCGTGCTGCTCGACCTGCTCCTGGCCGCAGGTCTGCTCCGCCTCGGCACCGACCAGTCCTGGTCCGCGATCGCCTCCGCTGCCGCTCTCGTCGTCGTCCGCAAGCTGGCCATGTCGGGCGTCACGACCGCGTCGAGGAGTCGGGAGGGGGCCACGACCTGAGCACCGACGGTCACGCAGCGTCGTCCCGGCTGCCGTTCCGTGCGTCGTACGGCTCCCTGCGGAACCTGCGGATGCTGTAGACGAGCAGGCCCAACGCGATCACGCCGGAGCCCAGCAGCGTGACGCCCGCGGGCCAGCCACCGACCAGCCACCACCGGTCGTCCACCGGCCACCACCCGGGCGGCGGCGGCTGGCGCAGCCAGAGAGCGCCGCACCAGAAGAGTCCGAGGATGCCGACGCACGAGACGGCCACGCGGGGCCAGGTCTGCACACCGTCGGAGGCGGCCCGGAACGCGGCGTGCTTGACCGGGTCGACCCGCCGCTCGGCCCACTCGTACTCCTGGGAGAGCACCAGCAGCCCGACGAACAGCAGCAGCAGTCCCGGGCCGGGCAGCACCAGTGCGGCGATGCCGGCGAGAACGAGCACCCAGCCGAGAACGGTGAGCGCGGTGCGCTTGAGCGGGGCCACGCGAGTGACCGTATCCGGCGTGTCCACCAACTTCGTGGGACCGGTGGCACGCCCCGGCGACACAGCCCTATGCTGCACCCGCAAGACCTCCCCGCCCGCCCCTCGTGAGGAACGTGAGAAGTTTCGCCATGGACATCCCCATCTACGACCTCAATGACGGCACCGAGCTGCCTGCCATCGGCTTCGGCACCAGCGGGCTCCAGGGCGCCGACGGCCTCGAGACGATCCTCGGCGCGATCAACGCGGGCTACCGGCTGATCGACACGGCGGTGAACTACGGCAACGAGATGACCGTGGGCGAGGCGCTGCGCCGCTCCGGCATCAACCGCAACGAGTTCCGGGTCGCCAGCAAGCTGCCCGGCCGGCACCACGCGTACGACGACGCGGTCGTGTCCACCCACGAGTCGCTGGGCCGTCTGGGTGTGGACCACATCGACCTGCACCTCATCCACTGGCCGAACCCCAAGCGCGACGAGTACGCCGAGGCCTGGCGCGCGCTCGTCGACCTGCAGCGCGACGGCCTCGTCACCACCATCGGCGTCTCCAACTTCACTGCCGAGCACCTGGACAAGATCATGGACACCTCCGGCGTGGTCCCGGCGGTCAACCAGATCGAGCTGCACCCCTACTTCCCCCAGGAGGAGATGCGGGCGGTGCACGACACCCTCGGCATCCGCACGATGGCCTGGAGCCCGCTGGGCCAGGCCAAGCAGGTCCTCGAGGAGGAGCCGGTCCGTGCGGCCGCCCAGGCACACGGGGTCTCCCCTGCCCAGGCCGTGCTGCGGTGGCACTTCCAGCTCGGGTCGGTGCCGGTCCCGAAGTCGACCGAGGATGCACACCAGCTGGCCAACGTCGACATCTTCGGCTTCGAGCTGAGTGACGAGGAGGTCGACGCCATCACCGCGCTGGGGCGCGAGGACGGCCGGCTCTTCGACGGCGACCCCAACGAGCACTACGAGATGTGACGTCCTAGGGTGGGGCGCCGTGAAGGTCCCCTCCCCCCTCCGGTCCACTCCCCTGTGGCTGGTCGTGCTCGTCGCGACGGCCTTGCTGGCCCTCTCCGCGTGCGGTGACGACGGCGGCACAGCGGACCGGGACGCCGGCTCGAACGAATCCTCGACGGCGGCCGGCCAGTGCGCCTACCCCAGCGACGGCCAGTCCCCTGCGAAGGACGTCAAGAAGCCGCCCAGCGAGCCGGTCGCCACGCAGCCCACCGACGCGACCCTGAAGACCAGCGTCGGCAACATCGGCATCACGCTCGAGGCCGACCAGGCACCGTGCACGGTCAACTCGTTCATCTCCCTGGCCGAGCAGGGCTACTTCGACGGCACCAGCTGCCACCGGCTCACCACCCGGGGCATCTTCGTGCTGCAGTGCGGCGACCCGACCGGCACCGGTTCGGGCGGTCCGGGATACGCGTTCGACGACGAGCTGGTCGAGGGGGACGCCCGCATCGAGCCCTGTCAGGAGATGCAGGGCCAAGAGGTGTGCACCTACGGCCCCGGCACCGTGGCCATGGCGAACGCCGGCCCGGACACCAACGGCTCCCAGTTCTTCCTGGTCTACGACAGCTCGCCACTGCCGGCGGCGTACACCGTCTTCGGTCGCATGGACGCGGCCGGCCTGAAGGTCGTCAAGCAGGTCGCCAGGGCAGGCATCGGGACACCGGGCATGGGACCGACGGACGGCACGCCGAAGACGCCAGTGACCATCACCGGCGTCGCGATCGGCTAGTCCCTACCGGACTGCTCCATCGCGACGGGGCTCTCCAGCGCCACGGTGCGGCTGACGGTGCACAGCCGGTCCCGGGACTGCTCGATGGAGCGCTGCAGCACCGATCGGGCGGCGTCCCCGGCCTCCCCCTCCGGGAAGGTCACGTCGAACTCCACGCGCAGGTTCACCAGGTGGCTGCCGTGCTCGTCGCGGACCTTGTTGCCGCTGATCGCGGCCACCATGGCCGCCGGCTCCGCCCGCTTGCTGGTGATGTGGTCCACGTCGACGGAGGCACACCCGGCGATCGCGGCGAGCAGCAGCTCGACCGGCGTGAACTGCGTGTCCTCGCCCGTCCCGATCGGGAGCGTCCCACCGCGCACGTTTGTCGCCTCGTAGCGTCCCTTCCCGAGCCTGCGCACCGCCAGGCTGCGGTAGGTGTCCGCGCCGGTTGTTGCCGCCGGCGTCTTGTCGGGTTCTTCACCAACCATGCAGGCAACCTAGTCTGTGGTCGTGGCCCACCGCAGTCTGCAGCGCTCCGAGGCGGTCGAGCGCTTCGCCGTCCTCGCCCCTACCGCGTACGACGTGTCGCTGGACCTCGCCGCGGACACGGGCACGTTCACCAGCCGGACGGTGCTCGACCTCCGGTCCGGCTCGGGAACGACGTTCCTGGACCTCAAGCCGGTCAGGCTGTCCTCGATCCGGCTCGACGGGCATGAGCTCGACACCGCAGGGCTGCGGGACGGCCGGTTCCCCCTCGACCTCACCGAGGGCGAGCACCGGCTCGAGGTCGAGGCGGTGATGCCCTTCCGCAACGACGGAGAGGGGCTGCACCGGGCGACGGACCCCGTGGACGGCCGCGACTACGTCTACGGGATGAGCTTCATGAGCGCGGCGCCGAGCATCTTCGCCTGCTTCGACCAGCCGGACCTGAAGGCGCCGTACACGCTCCACGTCACGGCTCCCGAGGACTGGCTGGTGCTCGCCAACGCGTCCGGCGAGCACGTCGGCGACGGTCGGTGGGAATTCGCGCCCAGCCGCCCACTGTCGACGTACTTCGTCACCCTGGTCGCCGGCCCCTACCACCGCGTGGAGGACCAGCACGACGGCATCCCGCTGGGTCTGCTCAGCCGGCAGTCGCTCGCCGGCGCGCTCGACCAGGACGCCCCGGAGCTGCTCACGCTGACCCGCCAGTGCTTCGACGAGTTCCACCGGCTGTTCGGGATCCGCTACCCCTTCGGCAAGTACGACCAGGCGTTCGTGCCGGAGTTCAACGCCGGCGCCATGGAGAACCCGGGGCTGGTGACCTTCCGCGACCCGCTGCTGTTCAGCACCCGGGCCTCGCGGAGCCAGCGCGTGCAGCGCGCCACCACGGTGGCCCACGAGATGGCGCACCAGTGGTTCGGCAACCTCACGACGCCGAAGTGGTGGGACGACCTGTGGCTCAACGAGGCGTTCGCCGAGTACATGGGCAACCGCGTCACCGCCGAGGCCACCGAGTTCGCGGACGCCGGCACCTGGGCGTCGCTGACGAGGAAGAACTGGGGGCTCAACGCCGACAGCCGGCCGACCACCCACCCGGTCGCCGGCAACGGCGCCGTTGACGCGGACGCGGCGCTGCAGGACTTCGACGGGATCTCCTACGCCAAGGGGCACGCACTCCTCGGCCAGCTGGCCCGTCGCGTCGGTGACGGCGTGTTCTTCGACGGTGTCCGGGACCACTTCGAGACCCACGCCTACGGCAACGCCACGATGACTGACCTCTTCAGGTCGTGGGAGAAGGCGGGCGCCGGGGACCTCGAGGCCTGGACCGACGCGTGGCTGCGGACAGCCGGGATGGACAGGTTCACCCTCGACCGCGCCGCCGGCGAGCTGGTGCGCACGCCGCCCGACCCCCGGACCGGCGCCCGGCCGGCCGACCGCTCGCACGCGTTCGCCGTCGCCACCTGGACAGGCGCCGGATGGGAGCGCCGCGACGTGGTCACCGACGGCGACCGGACACCGCTCGACGTCGACGACGCCCCGGTGCTGCTCGATGCCGACGACAGCGCCTGGGCGGACCTGGCCTTCGACGACCGGACCGCCGGGGCCCTCCCCGGGCTGTTCGCGCGCACCACCGACCCGCTGCTGCGTACGACGATCTGGAACACCGTCCGCAACGCCGTGCACCAGGTCCGGCTCTCCCCTGGCGTGGCCGTCGACATCATCGAGGCGGGGATCGTCGGGGAGGTCCAGGATGCGGCCCTGCAGATGATGGCGTACTGGACGTCGTACGACGGCGACGGCACCCGCGGGGTCGTGCACCAGAAGCTGCTGCCCGTGGTGGCCCGTCCCGAGGAGGCCAGAGCCCGGTTGAACCAGGCGTTCCGGACCCGTGTGGCGACCGCCCCACCCGGCTCCGAGCTGCAGCTGACGGCCTACCGGGCCGCGGTGAGCACGGAGTCGGATGCGACCGTCCTCGAGTCCGCCCTGTCCGGTGAGCTTCCCGACGGCCTCGAGCTCGACGACGACCTGCGCTGGCGGCTGCTCCGGCGCCTCACCACCCTGGGCGCCACCGACCTCGACCAGCTCGACCGCCAGCTCGCCGTGGCCGACAACGCGCACAACCAGCTCGCGCACCACTGGTGCCACGCACGGCTTCCGGCCGCGGAGGCCAAGGCCTGGGCCTGGCAGCGGTTCACCGGCGAGGCGACCGCGAGCAACTACGAGACCGAGGCCGTCGGCACCGGCTTCTGGGACGGCAGCCAGGCAGCCCTCCTGGCGCCGTACGTCGACCGGTACTTCGACGAGCTGCCCGGCACCACCGAGGTGCGGGCCGGTTGGGCCCTGGCCGACGCCGCCCTGTTCTTCTACCCCATCACCGCCCTGTCCGCCGAGACGCTCGCCCGCAGCGACGAGCTGGCCGCGGACCCGGCGCTCGACCCCAGCCTGCGGCGCATCCTGCTCGACAGTGGCGACCAGGTGCGCCGGTGCCTCGGCCAGCTCGGGACGCCGGCATGACCCCTGCGGCGGGCCGCCGACCGGGGCCCACGGTGAGGACCCGGGTGACCGAGGTCCGCGACGGCGCCGCGGTGGTGCACGAGGACCGGCTCGCCACCGAGGAGCCGCTCGAGCTGCGCCTGCAGGCGCCCGGGCTGCCCGCGACCAGGCTGGGGGTCACCATGCGCACGCCTGGCAACGACTTCGAGCTGGCGGCCGGCTGGGTGGTCCACGAGCGGGTGGCGCCACCGGACGGGATCGGCGGCGTGCGCTACTGCACGGACACGGACCTCTCCCCTGCCCAGGAGTTCAACGTCGTGACGGTCGAGCTGACGGCGTCGCCGCTTCGGCTGCCGCTGGCGCACCTCGCGTCCTCGGCCTGCGGCGTCTGCGGCAGCGACTCCGTCGAGGAGGCGCTCGGCGACCAGGCGGCTGTTCCGCGGGTGCAGCTCACGGCGAAGGTGGTGCACCGCCTGCCGGAAGGCCTGCGCGACGCCCAGGAGTCCTTCAGCCGCACCGGCGGGCTGCATGCCGCGGGCCTGTTCGAGCCGGACGGCGCCCGCGTCCTCGTCCGGGAGGACGTCGGCCGGCACAATGCGGTCGACAAGGTGGTCGGCGCCTGTGTGCTGTCGGGGCGGCCGGTCCCCCCGGTGCTCGTCCTCAGTGGCCGCATCGGCTTCGAGCTGGTCCAGAAGGCGGTCGTCTCGGGCATCGGGGCGATCGTCGCGGTCGGGGCGCCGTCATCGCTCGCGGTCGCGCTCGCCGAGCGGGCGGGCATGCTGCTGGTCGGCTTCACCCGTGCCGAGCGCTTCGTCACCTATGCCGGGAGTGACCGCGTCGGCGTGTAGGCCCGGTTGTGTCGGCGCGCTCTCCTAGCGTGAGCACATGCGCATCCTGCACACCTCCGACTGGCACCTCGGCCGGCACTTCCACGGCGAGGACCTGCTGTCGCACCAGGCTGCGTACGTCGACCACCTGCTCGACACCATCGCAGCGGAGCGCGTGGACCTCGTCGTCGTGGCCGGCGACGTCTACGACCGCGCGCTGCCGCCGGTCGACGCGGTGGCCCTCGCCGACGACGCCTTCGCCCGGCTGGCCGCGTGTCGGGCGCGAGTCGTCGTCACCAGCGGCAACCACGACTCCGCCCGGCGTCTGGGCTTCAACGCCCGGCTGGTCGACGCGGCCGGGGTGCACTTCCGGACCGTGGCGGACGCGTGCGCCACCCCCGTGGTGGTCGAGGACCAGCACGGTCCGGTCGCGGTCTACGGCATCCCCTACCTCGAGCCGGACGTCCTCCGCGCCGCCTGGAGCCTGCCGGCGCGTTCGCACCAGGCCGCACTCACGGAGGCGATGCGGCGCGTCCGCGACGACCTCGACCGCCGGGGACCGGGCACACGTTCGGTGGTGCTGGCCCACGCCTTCGTCGCGGGGGGCGCCTCGAGCGAGAGCGAGCGCGACATCGCCGTGGGCGGGGTGTCGCTGGTCGGGGCCGACATCTTCGACGGCGTCGACTACGTCGCACTGGGCCACCTGCACGGACGGCACACCCTGGCCGACGGCCTGCGCTACTCGGGCTCGCCGCTGGCCTACTCGTTCTCGGAGGCCACGCACCACAAGGGCAGCTGGCTGGTCGACCTCGACGCGGCCGGGCTGGCCGGCGTGGAGTTCGTGGAGGCGCCGGTCCCCCGGCCTCTGGCCGCGCTCAGCGGTGACCTCGACCAGCTCCTGCGCGACCCGGACCACACCTGGGCCGAGGGCGCCTGGGTCCAGGCTGTCCTCACCGACGCCGCCCGGCCGCAGGAGGCCATGGCCCGGTTGCAGCGACGCTTCCCCCACGCCGTGTCGCTGCAGTTCGCGCCGAAGGGTGGGCCGGCGCGGGCCAGTCGAAGGTCCGTCATCGGCAGGAGCGACCACGACGTGGCCCTCGACTTCCTCGCCGCCGTGCGAGGCCGGCCCGCCACCGAGGCGGAGTCCACGCTCCTGCGTGAGGCGGTCGACGCCTGCTGCGACGATCCTGATGCCGACGTCCAGGTGAGCGCCTGATGCGGTTGCACAGCCTCCGGGTCAGCGCGTTCGGGCCCTTCGCCACGAGCGTCGACGTCAACTTCGACGAGCTCTCCGACGCCGGCCTGTTCCTGCTCACCGGTGCCACCGGGGCCGGGAAGTCCAGCGTCCTCGATGCCGTCTGCTTCGCCCTCTACGGACAGGTGCCCGGCGACCGGCACACCGCCCGGCACCTGCGCTGCGACCAGGCACCCGAGGGCGCGGCTCCCGAGGTGGTGCTGGAGGCCAGCATCCGGTCGCGACGCTTCCGATTCACCCGCTCGCCGCAGTGGGAGCGCCCGAAGAAGCGCGGCACCGGCACCACGCGGGTCCAGGCGCACGTCGTGGTCGAGGAGCTGCGCGACGCGGGCTGGACCGCGCTGACCAACCGCCTCGACGACGCCGGCCTGCTGGTCACCGACCTCCTCGGCATGACCTGTGCCCAGTTCACGCAGGTGGCGCTGCTGCCCCAGGGCCAGTTCATGACGTTCCTCCGGTCGAGGTCGCAGGAGCGGCAGGACGTGCTGCAGCGACTGTTCCGGACCGACCGGTTCGAGCAGGTGGAGCGCTGGCTCGTCGACCGCCGGATCACCCTGCGGCGCGGCAACCAGGCAGCGAACGACGAGGTCGCTGCGGTGCTCAACCGGCTCCAGGAGGTCGCCGAAGTCTCTGCCCCCGACGAGTGGGCGCTCGACGACCTCGCCGTGCCGGCGCAGGAGGGCGAGGTGACGACGTGGGCCGACGCGCTCGTCGACACCGCCGCGACCGCGCAGGAGGAGGCCGCCGAGGCGCGGGCCGGCGCAGTCCGGGCGGCGGAGACCGCCCGGGGCGAGCTCGTGGCGGCACAGCGCACCGCACAGCTGCGTGCCCGCGGCGAGGAGGCGCAGCGGGCCCACGCCGAGCTCGACCGCGACCGGCCCGACGTCATGGACGCGCGCGAGCGGCTCGCCGCCCACCACCGCGCCTTCCCGGTCACCGGACTGGCCCGTCGCGCCGACAAGGCCGCCCGGGCTGCCGAGGAGGCAGCCGCCCGGCTGCAGGAGTCGCTCGACGTTGTCGGCGAGCTGCTTGCGCTGCCGGAGGGCGACGTCAGCAACGCGATCGCCGCCGCGACCGAGACCACCAGCGCTGCCTTGGCGGTGGCAGAGTCGTTCGTCCCGCGCGAACGAGAGCTGCGCCGTGAGCGCGAGCGGGTCCGGTCCCTGGAGGCGCGTTGCAACCAGGATCGGCACAGCCTCGACGAGTTGCACGCGCAGCTCCAGCAGTTCCCGACCCGGCAGCAGCAGGCACGGTGCGAGCGTGACGCGCTGCGTGACCAGGCCGCCGGCCTGGCCGAAGCACGGGAGTTCCTCGAAGCGGCCCAGCTGCAGGTCGCCCGGTTCGACCAGCTGGCAGAGCTCGCCGCCCAACTGCAGGCGGCCGAGGAGGCGCTGGACGCGACCGCCGAGGTCGCACTGGAGCGCCGCGAGGCCTACCTCGACGCACGGGAGGCTCGCATCACCGGGATGGCCGCGGAGCTCGCCTCGGGCCTCGTCGTAGGCTGTGCCTGCCCCGTCTGTGGCAGCGCGGCACATCCCTCCCCTGCCGTCCCGAGTGGCACTGCCGTCGGTCGGGCCGAGGAGGAGCAGGCGCGCAGGGCGCACGAGCAGGCCGAGTTCGACAAGCAGCTCCACCAGCACCGCGTGGGCGATCTCCGCACCGCCCATGACCAGCTCGCCGACGCCCTCGCCGGCACCACCGTCCAGGAGGCACAGGCAGCGCTGGCCACCTCCCATGAGCGCGTGGCGTCGGCCGAGGAGGCCCTCGCCGGCGCCCAGCGACTCGAGGGCGAGCTCGACCGGTTGGAGTCGGCCCGGCAGGCGGCAGCCCAGCGCAGCCATCGCCTCGAGGTGGCGCTGGCGCAGACGGCGGCCGCCCGAGACGCGGCCGCCGACAAGGTCGACGAGCTCGCCGGCACGCTCCAGGAGCTGCTCGAGGGACACGACGCCGTCGGCCTCGACGACCTGCTCGAGCGGCTCCGCGAGACGTCCGCGGCGCTGGCCGGGGTCGCTGCCGCACTCCGGGCCGACCAGCTGGCCCGACAGACGGTGGCAGACGCGGAGGCCGCCGCGCACGACGCCGCGATCGCCGCCGGCTTCGCCGACGCCCCCAGTGCAGTGGCCGCCACCCTCGAGGAGGACCAGGTCGAGCAGTTGACCGAGGCCGTGCACCGCTTCGACCAGGCCGAGCAGTCCATCGCTGCCACGCTGGCCGACCCGGAGATCCGTCAGGCGCTCCAGGTGCCGGCACCCGAGCTGCAGCAGGTGGCGCGAGAGACGCAGGCCACCGCCCAGGCGCGTGACCGGGCGGTCAGCGTGGCCGACGCCGCCAGCCGACGCCACGAGAGGCTGCGTCAGCTGGTCGAGGAGCTGCACCGGAGGGTCGCAGAGTGGACGCCGCTGCGAGCGGAGTTCGCCACCGTGTCGGCGCTCGCGGCGGTGGTCGAGGGCAAGGGCGTCGACAACCCCCTGCGCATCCGGCTCTCGGGCTACGTGCTCGCCGAGCGGCTCCGCCAGGTGGTCGACGCTGCCAACGAACGCCTGTTGCGCATGACGGGCGGCCGCTACACCCTCGAGCACACCGACGCGAAGTCCGCCGGCGACCAGCGCGGCGGCCTGGGCCTCGTGGTCCGCGACAGCTGGAGCGGCCGGAGCCGTGATCCGGCGACCTTGTCGGGCGGGGAGACCTTCGTGGTGTCCCTGGCCCTCGCGCTCGGTCTGGCTGACACGGTCTCGCACGAGGCCGGGGGCACCGACGTGGACACCCTCTTCATCGACGAGGGCTTCGGCAGCCTCGACGCAGCGACCCTCGACGACGTGATGGACACCCTGGACACCCTCCGTGAGGGTGGTCGGGTCGTCGGCCTGGTGAGCCACGTGGCGGAGCTGCGCACCCGGATCCCGACGCAGCTGGAGGTGCGCACCAGCCGACACGGATCGACGGTGCGCCCGGTGCTCGTCTCCGGATGAGCCCCCGCTAGGTTTGCCGTCATGGCCGACGCCAGCACGCGCATCGATCCGTCCTTCACCGCGCTCCCCTACCGTCGCCTGGCCCAGGCAGCGCTCGCGCGGGCGCGCGACTTCGGCGTCTCCCACGCCGACTTCCGGTTCGAGCGGGTGCGCTACCAACACGTCGCCGTGCGAGACGGCCACCTGCAGGGCGCCGAGGACTCCGAGGACCTCGGCTTCGCCGTACGGGTCGTCCACCACGGCGCCTGGGGCTTCGCGTCCGGGGTGGAGCTCACCACCGACGCGGTGGTGAAGGTGACCGAGCAGGCCGTGCGGGTCGCCCTGGTGGCCGCGGAGATGAGCCGCGTACCCGTCGAGCTCGCCCCTGAGCCCGTCCACGACGACGTGGCCTGGTGCTCCGCCTACGAGCTCAACCCGCTCGACGTGCCGACCGGCGAGAAGGCGGAGCTCCTCTGTGACTGGACCGCCCGGCTCACCGCCGACGCACGGGTCAGCCACGCAACCGCCGCCCTGCAGCAGGTGCAGGAGAACAAGTTCTACGCCGACCTGCACGGCACCGTCACGACGCAGCAACGGGTGCGGCTGCAGCCGAGCGTGGTCGCGCACGGCTCCCGCGGCGACCTCTTCGACTCGATGAGCACGATCGCTCCGCCCGTGGGCCGCGGCTGGGAGTACGTCGCCGGCGGTCAGGGTGCCTGGGACTTCGACGCCGAGCTGGGCGCGCTGCCTGAGCTGCTCGCCGAGAAGCTGGCGGCACCCAGCGTCGCCGCCGGTGACTACGACTTGGTCATCGACCCGTCGAACCTGTGGCTCACCATCCACGAGTCCATCGGCCACGCGACGGAGCTCGACCGCGCACTCGGGCTCGAGGCGAACTACGCCGGCACCTCCTTCGCCACCCCGGACAGGCTCGGCTCGCTGCAGTACGGCTCCCCCGTGATGCAGGTGACCGGCGATCGCACCGCGGAGCACGGGCTCGCCACTGTCGGCTACGACGACGAGGGCGTGGCCGCCCAGCAGTGGGACATCATTCGCGACGGCGTCCTCGTCGGCTACCAGCTCGACAGGTCGATGGCGGCCGGTGCCGGTCGAGAGCTGAACGACGGCCGCTCCAACGGCTGTGCCTACGCGGACTCCCCGGGCCACATCCCGATCCAGCGGATGGCCAACGTCTCGCTCCAGCCCGACCCGGACGGTCCCGGGACCGAAGGGCTGGTCAGCCGGGTCGAGCGTGGCCTCTACATCGTCGGCGACAAGTCCTGGTCCATCGACATGCAGCGGTTCAACTTCCAGTTCACCGGCCAGCGGTTCTACGCGATCGAGAACGGTCGGTTGGCCGGGCAGGTACGTGACGTCGCCTACCAGGCGACGACGACCGACTTCTGGAACGCCATGGAGGCTGTCGGCGGCCCGGAGACCTACGTGCTCGGAGGTGCCTTCAACTGCGGGAAGGCCCAGCCGGGACAGGTCGCCGCCGTGAGCCACGGCTGCCCGTCTGCGCTGTTCCGCGGCATCCGGATCCTCAACGTGACCGAGGAGGGCCTGCACTGATGGCCACCACACCCCAGAAGCTCGTCGAGCACGCGCTGGCCACCTCCTCCTCGGAGCACTGCATCGCGATCGTGGAGCACGCGACCAGCGCGAACCTGCGCTGGGCGAACAACACCTTGACCACCAACGGCGTGATGACCGGCGTGCACGTCACCGTCATCGCCTTCGCCGGTGCTGGCAACGCCTCGGTGTCCGGGACCGCCGCCTCCCCGGAGCAGGTCACCGCCCTGGTGGAGCAGGCCGACGCGGCTGCGGCCCTGGCAGCGTCCGCCGAGGACGTCCAGCCGCTCGTGGAGGGTGACCCGGCGGCCGACTGGGCCGATCCGCCGGTCGAGACCTCCATCGAGGTCTACGAACGGTTCGCGCGCGAGCTCGGCGAGGAGTTCGACCGCGCGGAGGCGGAGGACCGGATCCTCTACGGGTTCGTCAACCACGAGATGACCAGCACCTACCTCGGCAGCAGCACCGGCCTGCGGCTCCGCCACGTCCAGCCGACCGGGCACTACGGCTGCACGGGCAAGACGGCCGACCTGGGCCACAGCGCCTGGGTGGGCGGCGCCACCCGCGACTTCGCCGACGTGTCGGCGCACCGGATGGCCGAGCAGCTCCAGACCCGGATCGGCTGGGCCAGCCGTCACGTCGACCTGCCCGCCGGGCGCTACGACACGGTGCTGCCCCCGACCGCTGTCGCCGACCTGATGATCGACACCTACTGGTCGGCCGGGGCCCGCGTCGCCCTCGACGGCCAGTCCGTCTTCTCCCGGCCCGGTGGCGGCACCCGGATCGGCGAGCAGGTCGCCCGCCGCGGCGTGAGGCTGTTCTCCGACCCGGCCTTCCCCGGGCTGGAGTGCGCCCCGTTCGTCGTCGCCGGCGGGTCGTCCGACGCCACCAGCGTCTACGACAACGGCCTGCCGCTCGCGGAGACGAGCTGGGTGGACGACGGGCGGCTGTCCGCCCTGCTGCAGACGCGGCACAGCGCGGGCCTCTCGGACCAGCCCGTGACGCCGGCCATCGACAACCTGGTCCTCTCCGTCGACGGTGCCTCCGGTGACGAGCTGGACCTGGTGCAGGGCGTCGACGACGGGCTGCTGCTGACCTGCCTGTGGTACATCCGCGAGGTCGACCCGCAGACCCTCCTCCTCACCGGGCTGACCCGCGACGGCGTCTACCGCGTGGAGGGTGGCGAGATCACCGGCGCGGTGAACAACTTCCGGTTCAACGAGAGCCCGGTCGACCTGCTGCGCCGGTTCACCGCCGCCTCGGCCACCGTGCCCAGCTTCTCCCGGGAGTGGGGCGACGACTACTTCTCCCGGACCGCCACGCCCGCCCTGCGCATCCCCGACTTCAACATGAGCTCGGTGTCCCAGGCGCTCTGACGTTGAGTGGTCAGTTCTTCACTGTTGAGAAGTCACTTGTTCACCGTTGAGTAGTCAGTTTCTCAGTGACCACTGGTCGGTGAATTTCTGACTACTCAACGAGGCGAGGCGCCGGGGATGGGACCCGTCGAGTCGTACGGCGTGCGGGTGTAGACGAACGTCGCACACTCGAGGTGGTGGACGGCGCCTGCGTCAGTACGACGGACCTGCAGCGTCTCGGCGAGGTGGTAGCCGTCGACTCCCACGATCCGATCGGCGCCGTCCGGGCCGCTGCGACGGTCGAAGCGCTCGGCGACGATGCCGCCACGGGCGAGGTCACGCAGCTCCAGCAGACCGTTCTCGAAGCGCGCCTCGTAGGCGGAGTTGCCCCAGAACCACCACCCGAGCAGCTCGCCCGCCCATGCCGGCACCTCGGTCGTGGGCACCCATGGTCTCGGCGGGACCGGCGTCACCGGTCCGAGCATCCGGCTGACCAGCTCGGTGCCGCTGAAGCCGGTGGTGCCGTTGCACAGCGCCACCAGCCCCTGGCCGGTCTGCCGGTCGACGAAGAGGCAGGCTTGGAACCCCGGCATGGAGCCGAGGTGCCCCCACATCGCCGCGCCGGGGACCGTCACCAGCCCGAGCCCGTAGTCCGTTGCCGGGGGCTGCACCGTGGCCATCTCGTCCAGGGTGCTCAGGTCGAGGACGCCCGCCTCGCCGGAGCGCAGGAACCCGGCGAACCTGACCAGGTCCGCGATGGTGCTCCAGAGCTGCCCGGCCGGCGCCATGCCTCCGGTGTCGGTCGCCGGCTCTGGCGTGAGCGTCCCGCGGAGGTGGTCGACGCTGAAGCCCTCGGCGGACGGCGGCCGAGGCAGGTACGACGTACGACGCATGCCGAGCGGACGGCAGAGTCGTGCTTCGACGACGTCCGCCCAGCTGGACGAGCGCAGCCGTGCGACGACCTCCCCCAGCAGCGCGAAGCCGAGGTTCGAGTAGTGGTAGGCCTCGGCCGCGGCGAGGACCCGGCCGGAACCGTCGTCGGCGGCGACGATCTCGTCGAACGACCGGCCCTCCGACCGTTCCCACCACGGGCCGCTCGGCTCACTCTGCATCCCGGCGGTGTGCGAGAGCAGCTGCCGCAGCGTCGCCTCGGCGTACCCGCTCTCGGGCACGAACCGGCCCAGCTCGTCGTCGAGACCGAGCAGTCCCTCGTCCCGGCACTGGAGCACCAGCACGGCCGTCATCGTCTTGGTGATCGAGCCGATCCGGTACTGCACGTCCGCGCCGGTCGCCGAACCGGCGCTGCCGACCCAGGCCAGGTCACCGTCGACCAGGACAGCGGCGACCAGGGACGGCAGCCGCCGGCTGGCCTGGTAGTCGTCCACCACGGCCTGCCAGTGCGCCTGCCGGTCCAGCCCCTGTCGGGAGGACACGGTCAGTCCTCGAACGCCTCGGGCGGTGGGCAGGAGCAGACGAGGTTGCGGTCCCCGAAGGCCTGGTCGATCCGCCGCACCGGTGGCCAGTACTTGTCGGGGTCGAAGCCGGACGGGAACACTGCGGTGCCGGCGTCGTACGGCAGCTCGGCGGTGAGCACCTCGGCGGTGTGTGGCGCGCCGGACAAGGGGTTCGCATCGACAGCCCACTCCCCCGAGCCGACGCGGTCCATCTCTGCCCGGATGGCCGTCATCGCATCGACGAACCGGTCGAGCTCCGCGAGGTCCTCGCTCTCGGTCGGCTCGACCATCAGGGTCCCCGCGACCGGGAAGCTCATCGTGGGCGCGTGGAAGCCGTAGTCGATGAGCCGCTTGGCCACGTCGTCGACGCTCACGCCGGTCTCCCTGGCCAGTCCGCGCAGGTCCAGGATGCACTCGTGCGCCACCCGGTCGTGGTGACCGCGGTAGAGCACGGGGTACGCCGTCTCCAGGCGCTGGGCCAGGTAGTTCGCCGAGAGCACGGCCACGGCGGTGGCCCGCGTCAGGCCAGGTGCACCCATCATCCGCACGTATGCCCACGAGATGGGCAGGATCCCCGCGGAGCCGTACGGAGCGGCGCTGATCGGACCGATCCCGTCGCGCCGGGCGGCGTCGGGGTGCAGCGGGTGGCTGGGCAGGTACGGCGCCAGGTGGGCGCGCACCGCGACCGGCCCGACCCCTGGCCCGCCGCCACCGTGCGGGATGCAGAAGGTCTTGTGCAGGTTCAGGTGCGAGACGTCACCGCCGAACTCCCCGGGGCGGGCGTAACCGAGCAGGGCGTTGAGGTTGGCTCCGTCGACGTAGACCTGGCCGCCGTGGTCGTGGACCACCCGGCAGAGGTCGGAGATGGTGTCCTCGTAGGCGCCGTGCGTCGAGGGGTAGGTCACCATGATGGCGGCGAGGGCATCGGCGTGCTCGGCGCACCGGTCGCGCAAGTCGTCGAGGTCCACCGAGCCGTCGTCGGCCGACTTCACGACGACCACCTTCATGCCCGCCATCACCGCCGAGGCCGCGTTGGTCCCGTGCGCACTGGCGGGGATCAGGCAGACGTTGCGCTGCTCCTCACCGTTGGCCCGGTGGTAGCCGCGGATGGCGAGCAGGCCCGCCAGCTCGCCCTGCGAGCCCGCGTTGGGCTGGATGGAGACCCGGTCGTACCCCGTCACCTCGGCGAGCCAGCCCTCCAGGTCCTGCACCAGCTGCTCGTAGCCGCGGGCGTCCTCGGCCGGGGCGAACGGGTGCAGGTTCGCAAACCCCGGCAGGCTGATCGGCTCCATCTCGGTGGTCGCGTTCAGCTTCATCGTGCACGAGCCGAGCGGGATCATGCCGCGGTCGAGCGCGTAGTCGCGCGCCGACAACCGCCTCAGGTAGCGCAGCATCGACGTCTCGGAGTGGTGGCTGTTGAACACCTCATGGGTGAGGTACGGCGTCTCGCGGCGGAGCTCAGCAGGAAGCGCGCTCGTCGTGGTCCGGTCCCCCGGCTCCAGGCCGAACGCCCGACCCACGATCTCGACGTGGTCGCTCCCGGCCGTCTCGCCGACGCTGATCCCGACATGGTCGTCGTCGACGAGGCGGAGGTGCACGCCGCCGTCCCGGGCGGCCGAGACCACCGACGCGGCCCGGCCGGGAACGCGGACGAGCAGGGTGTCGAAGAAGGCCTCGTGCACCACCTCGACACCACCACCCCGCAGCCACGCCCCAAGTCCGGCGGCCCGCTGGTGGACGTCCTCCGCGATCCGCCGGAGTCCTGCCGGGCCGTGGTAGACGGCGTACATGCCGGCGACCACCGCCAGCAGCACCTGGGCGGTGCAGATGTTGGAGGTGGCGCGGTCGCGGCGGATGTGCTGCTCCCGGGTCTGCAGCGAGAGCCGGTACGCCGGGCGTCCGGCGGCGTCCTTGGAGACACCGACGAGCCGCCCCGGAAGGTGCCGTTCGAGGCCGGCCCGGACCGACATGAAACCGGCGTGCGGCCCGCCGTAGAAGAGCGGGACCCCGAAGCGCTGCGAGGATCCGACCACCACGTCCGCGCCCAGCTCGCCGGGCGCCTCGACCAGGGTCAGGGCGAGTAGGTCGGCAGCCACGACTGCGAGGCCGCCGCGGTCGTGGGCCGCCGCGATCAGCGGCCGGGGGTCGCGCACGGCGCCGCTGGCTCCGGGGTACTGCACCAGGACACCGGAGAGCTCACCCTCCGGCAGCCCGCCCGCCAGGTCGGCGACCAGCATCTCGATGCCCATCGCCTCGGCGCGGGTCCGGACCACCGCGATGGTCTGCGGCAGCGCATCGGCGTCCACCACGAACGGGCCCTGCCCCTTCGGCTGCGCCCGACGCACCAGCGTCATCGCCTCCGCTGCCGCCGTGCCCTCGTCGAGCAGCGAGGCGTTCGCCGTCGGGAGGCCGGTCAGGTCGGCGACCATGGTCTGGAAGTTCAGCAGCGCCTCGAGCCGGCCCTGGCTGATCTCCGGCTGGTACGGCGTGTAGGCGGTGTACCAGGCGGGATCCTCCAGCACGTTGCGCCGGATCACCGCCGGGGTGATCGTTCCGTGGTAGCCCAGGCCGATCATCGGCTGCAGCGGGTTGTTCGCGGCCGCGAGCGCCTGCAGCTCCGCGGCAGCCTGCTGCTCCGAGACCGCCTCGGGCAGGCCGGAGAGGGTGCCGGAACGGATCCGGCCCGGCACCGCGTCGTCCATGAGCGCCTCGAGGCTCGCGACGCCGAGCTGCTTCAGCATCACCCCGACCTCTGCGTCGTCGGGGCCGATGTGCCGGTCGGCGAAGCTGGTCCGGGCCTGGCTGGTGTGGGGGCGGTTCATGAGGCATCCCTTGGGGTCGTGCGGCGAGTCCGCCTCCCCCTCAGTCGGCCACGTGGCTTCCAGAGTCGCCCGACCCGCGCGGTCCTGGTGCCTGAGAGCTTGTCGGGGAGGAGTTGCCCCTTCGGCGCCCCTTCTCGGGGTCTCTCCCGCGCGGGAGTCAGCACCCCAGAAACTATCAGCCCCGGGCACCTGTGGTCAGGTCCCGGGGCTGGTCGAGCGGGTGCCGGCTGGGCAGGTCACCCGGTCAGGCGGGCCTTCCGGCGGGCGGCGAGCTCGTCGCCGGTGTGGTCCGCCTCGGCCTCGGCCGCGGTGCGCTCGGAGGGGAGGTCGGCCAGCGATCCCTCGATCTCGCGCCAGACGCCGCCGATCGCGATGCCGAAGACGCCCTGGCCGCCCTGCAGCAGGTCGATCACCTCGTCGTTGCTGGTGCACTCGTAGACGGTGGCCCCGTCGGACATCAGGGTCACGCGGGTGAGGTCGTCGGTCCCCCGGGCCCGCAGGTGCGCCACGGCCTGGCGGATCTGCTGCAGCGAGACGCCGGCGTCGAGCAGGCGCTTGATCACCTTGAGCAGCAGGATGTCGCGGAAGCTGTAGAGCCGCTGGGTGCCAGAGCCGGTCGCGCTCCGCACGGTGGGCTCGACCAGGCCCGTGCGAGCCCAGTAGTCCAGCTGGCGGTAGGTGATGCCGGCGGCGTTGCACGCTGTCGGCCCACGGTAGCCGAGGTCACTGGGCAACGGCGAGACGTCGTCGGTGAACAGCAGTCCCTGCTCGTCAGCCGCCTGCTCCGCCTCGACGGCGCCCTGCGTGCCGGCGTCCGGTGCGGTGACGTCCTTGTTCTTGGTGCCCACTTCGACCTCCGAAAGTCATCCCTTCGCTCGAGCGTAACCCCGGGGAAGGTGAAGTTACAGCGAAGACATTCAGAACCGTAAAGCCGAAGTTCAGGGTTGGCAAAGACTCGGCGCGGCGTGTCGGCGGCAACATTGAAGTGCTGGTTCAGGGTTGCGACGCCGGTCGCCCGTTCTCAGGACGTCTCCGGACCGGGCTCCTCGAAGTCCTCGGGCGAGACCTGGTCGAGGAACTCACGGAAGGCCTCCACCTCCTCCTCGCGCTCGTCGGGCACGGCGATCCCGGCCTCGGCCAGCAGCTCCTCCGGGCAGACGATCCGGGCACCCGTGCGCAGCGCCAGGGCGATGGAGTCCGACGGCCGGGCGCTCACCTCGACACCGCTCTCGAGGGCCAGGGTCGCGTAGAAGACGCCGTCCCGCACCTCGGTGATCCGGATCTCGGCGACCTCGTTGCCCGTCGCCGAGATGACCTCCTTCAGCAGGTCATGGGTCAGCGGGCGCGGGGGGACCACACCCTGCTGCGCGAACGCGATGGCCGTCGCCTCCACCGCCCCGATCCAGATGGGCAGGTAGCGTTCGCCGTCCGCCTCGCGCAGCAGCACGATGGGCTGGTTGGACGGCATCTCGACGCGGACTCCGACGACCTCGAGCTCATGCACACCCAAACCCTAGCCCTGCGGTGAAGGGCGCACTCAGCGCAGCGAGCGCAGCCCGGTCCGCACCAGCGCCGCGTGCAACCGCAGGGACAGCGCGGCGATCTGGTCGGCCGCCTCCGCCGCCCGCCCCTGGGCGCCCGCCTCGCGGCTGCGCCGGACCGTCGTCACCACCTGCTCGACCAGGCCGACCTCGCGGTCCGCCGCCGTCTTGTGGGCACGCAGGTGTCGTGGTTCGATGCCGAAGCCGGCGAGCTCCGCGGCCGCCTTGGCGACCACGAGCGCGTCGGAGTCGTAGTGGCGGGTGCCCGGCCGCAGCCGGATCAGGCCGTAAGCCTCGAGCTGGTCGAGCATCTCCTCGCTGATCCCGGCCGTCTTCACCAGCTCGCGCCGCGAGATGCGTACGTCGCTGCGGTCGGTGCGCACCAGGTCGGCGGCGGCCTGGCTCTCCCCGAGCGCACCCTGCGGCACGACGGGTGCGCCGGGCAGCCCGGGGGGCTCCAGCCCGCGGTCGATGGCGTCGAGGTGCTCGCGGATCACCTTCAGTGGCAGGTAGTGCTCACGTTGCGCGCGGATGATGTAGCGCAGCCGCTCCATGTCCTCCACGGAGTACTTGCGGTAGCCGGCCGGCGTGCGCTCGGGATGGATCAGCCCCTCGGACTCCAGGAAGCGGAGCTTGGACTCCTTGATGTCGTCCTCGGGGAACTCCGCCGCCAGGTCCGCGAGTGCCTGGCCGATCGTCTTGCGCGGCACCTGACGCAAGGTCAGCTCCCCGAGGCACCGGCGAAGAACACCAGCCGGAACTTCCCGATCCGTACCTCGTCGCCGTTCTGGAGCAGCACGTCGTCGATCCGGTCCATGTTCACGTAGGTTCCGTTGAGGCTGCCCACGTCGGTGACCCGGAAGGTGCCCTCACTGCGGGTGAACTCAGCGTGCCGCCGGGAGACGGTGAAGTCGTCGAGGAAGATGTCGCTCTCCGGGTGCCGCCCGGCGGTCACCTTGTCGGTGTCGAGCAGGTAGCGGCTGCCGGAGCCGGGACCGCGCAGCACCACGAGGAGTGCGCTCCCCGCCGGGAGGGCGTTGACCGCGGCCGCGTCCGCCTCGTTCAGCGCGGGGTGGTCGTCGCCGTCGGTCTTGGGCGCCCCGAAGGTGATCGTCGCAGTGCTCTCCTCGGGCCTCGCCTCACCACCCGAGGGTCCCGACGCAGGGGCCAACCGGGAGCCGCACTGCGAACAGAACTTCGCGTCGTCGGCGTTCTGGCTCCCGCATTGCGAGCAATAAGGCATTCGCCCCTCCACAGCTAGCCGTGCACGACATCCGCCACCCCGGTGGGCCGGGGCGGGAAACCCTGAAGGCTCACTGGAGGTTCACGGTTCCCCGAACCTATCAGCCGCGGCCAACGCGGGGTAAGGGTTACCGGGACTCCACCCGTCGACATTTCGCGGCCCGTTCCCGCGCCCGCAGCGCTCAGCCGGAGGTCAGCTGCTCGTACGCCGCCGCGTCGAGCAGCTCGCTCGTGGAACCACCCTCGGCAGGGCGCACCTCGAAGAGCCAGCCGTCGCCGTACGGCTCGGAGTTGACCAGCTCGGGGGTCCCGTCCAGCGCCTCGTTGACGGCAACGACCTCGCCGGTCACCGGGGCGTAGACGTCGTTGACCGACTTGGTCGACTCCAGCTCACCGACGGGGTCGCCGGCGGTCACCTGCTGCCCCGGCTCGGGCAGCTGGACGTAGACGATGTCGCCGAGGGCTTCCTGGGCGTAGTCGGTGATGCCGATCCGCACCGAGCCGTCCTGGTCACCAGGATCGCGGATCCACTCGTGCTCGGCGGTGTACTTCAGGTCCTCGGGATGCATGGCTTCAAACTACTGGCCCTCGACCGGCTTGGCGAAGCGAGGCTCCGCCGGCGTGCGCAGCACCGAGACCTCGACCTCGTCGAGCTTCTCGATGGTGAACTCGCCGCCGCCCTCGGTCACGTCCTCCTTGAAGCCGCCCGGGATTCCGAGGGCCGTCGCGAGGGTGTCGGGGTCGCCGATGACGTCGATGACGTAGGGAGAGGTGAGCAGCGCCCCGTCGACCTCGAGCCCGTCGATGCCGTCGTCGAACGACGTCTGGGCGACCACACGGACGGAGTCGTTGATCTCCATCGCCTCGGCGCCTGCGTCCCGCAGCTCCTGGATGCCGTCGAGAAGCTGGTTGGTCGTCAGCGTGCCGTCCTCCACCTCGATGGTGATCCGGATGCCCGGACCGGTCGCCGGGAGGGTTCCCGCCAGGATGCCGAGCGCCGTCAGCTCCTGTCGGGCCTGCTCCAGGGCCGTCTGCCGGCGTTCGGTGCGACTGCGCAGGGCGTCGCGGGTGCGTTCGAGATCGTCGATCTCGCGCTCGGCCCTCCGGCTGGCGGCGTTGAGTCCGTTGAGGACCTGGATCAGCTCCGGCTGCCGCATCCCCGCATACGGGTCGTCGTCGCCGACCAGGCGAAGCTGCGTCACCGCGCCGGCACCGAGGACGAAGAGCAGCACGGCGACGACGACCTGCCCTCGCGACGGGTGCACCAGGGCGCGCCGCAGCCGCTGGCCGGCCGGATCGGCGGGCGCAGCGGGCACTTCGCTGTCGTCGGAGTCGGTCATCGTGCTCAGGCGTGGAAGAGGTGTCGGCGGATCGCGGCGACGTTCGCGAAGATCCGGATCCCGAGGACCACGATGACACCCGTGGACAACTGCGCGCCCACGCCGAGCTTGTCACCGAGGAAGACGATGAAGGCGGCGATGAAGACGTTGCTGATGAACGAGACGACGAAGACCTTGTCGTCGAAGATGCCGTCGAAGAACGCGCGCAGTGCCCCGAAGACGGCATCCAGTGCCGCCACGACGGCGATCGGCAGGTACGGCTCGAGTGCGAGTGGCACGTCCGGCTTCAGCACCAGGCCGACCACCACGCCGAGGAGCAGGCCGAGCACGGCGATCATGGCAACCTCTTCACGTTCTTCTGGGCCGGGACTGCGAACCGCAGGTCCCGCACGGGTGCACCGGGCAACAGCATCGACCGCACGGTGCGCATGGAGAACGACAGTCCGATCTCGCGCTGCAGATCCAACCACGTCTGGCCGCTCGTGGTCTCCGCGAATCGCGCCGGGAGAGTGTCCGGGTTCCCGATCGCCTCCACGGTGTAGGGGTGGGAGAGCGAGCGGAAGTTCACCGTGATGACGCTGCCGGCGTGCCTGATCGCGGAGGTGTTGGTCAGCCGCTCGCCGTTGATGGCGATCGCCTCGGCACCGGCCTCCCACAGACCGTTCGCGAGATGCTGGAGGTCGGTGTCCAGCACGCGCAGCCGCTCGTCCTCGCTGGCCCCCTTTGCGTCGTCGACGACCACCCGGACGCCGGGACCCCGAACGGCGACGTTGCCGTTGCGCACCTCCAGGAGGCGGAGCCGGTTGAAGATGCCGGTCGTGGTGTTGTCGTTGCGCAGGCGGTCCGACTCCAGCCGGTCGTTCGTCTCCCGCAGCGCCTCGATGCGGGTCCGGTCGTCGGCCACGGCGGCCTTGCGCTGGGCGATCTGCTCGACGAGCTCCTGGCGCTCGCGCGCATCCGTGCTGCTGTTGCGGGCCGTCTGCGCTCCGGCCGTGACCGCGAGCACCGCGAAGACCGCCAGCGCCGCCGCGCCGTACCGGCCGATCCGGCGGCCCGCACCCGGACCCGCACCCCCCGCGTCGCCGGTGCCCCGACGCCGTCGTGATGCATCGGCGTAGTCCTCGTCCAGGGAGTGCGCGTTGAGGTAGGCGAGCAGGCCCATGGTGACCTGGTCAGGCAGCGGGCGGCCCGCGGTCCCCTCCCCCTCGCGCTCCGTCGCCGGCTCCGTCACTGCTGCCCCCGCGGTCTCCATGGCCCTCATCCGCCGCCAAGGGTAGGCGCGCGCCGGGCACGGTCCGCCATCAGCTTGCGCACCTGCCAGGCGTAGAGGACCCCGGCCCACCAGTAGAGGCCCATCCCCCAGATCGCGAACGCCCAGCCGAACACCTCCGCGAGCGTGGCCACCTGCCCGTGACCGTCGCCGATGAAGAGCAGCGGGAAGGCGTAGAGCAGGTTGAACGTCGCCGCCTTGCCCAGGAAGTGGACCGGCAACGCGCTGTAGCCCCGGGTGCGCAGGAACGGCACCAGGCACCACAGGAAGGCGTCGCGCGCCGGCAGGATGACCGCCACCCACCAGGGAATGATGTCGCGGAACGCGAGGCCGACGACGACGGCGAGGATGTACAGACGGTCGGCGACCGGGTCCAGCACCTCTCCCAGCTTCGAGGCCTGGTTCAGCAGGCGGGCCAGGTAGCCGTCGAGCCAGTCGGTGATGCCGGAGACCATCAGCACCACGAGTGCCCAGACGTCCTCCTCCGGCCCGAGCACCAGCCACAGGAACAGCGGCACCCCGAGCAGCCTCGCGGCGCTGACCAGGTTGGGAACGGTCCACACCACATGCGTGCGTTCGTCGACCCGGGCCCTCACGCGGACACCCTATCCGCCGGATCGGGCCCTGATGTGTCCCATGGCCGGGGAGGGTGGTGCACAACATGGCCCGAATGGGCTATGGTCGGATGACCGGGTGGAGCATGCCGCCCGAGCGGATCTCGGATGGCCGCGCTGAAATCATCGGCAGTTCATCCCACTGGCAGGCTGGAGACACCCGGCCGCGCCTTTCGCCTCCCCACCGGGAGAGAACGAAGAGTGGTGACCTGTGAGTACTACCCATGCAATGACAGCCGAGGCAGTTTCCCCGACGGAGCTGCCCGACCGGGCCGAGCGGACTGAGCAGCTGCTGGCGGAGCTGGCCCGGACGAAGGGCAAGGCGAAGCGCGACGCGCTCGTCGACCAGATCGTCCTGATCAACATGTGTGTCGCGGACTCGATCGCGGCCCGCTACCGGGGTCGCGGGGTTCCCTCCGACGACCTGCAGCAGGTGGCCTACATGGCCCTGGTCCGCACGGTGCAGAACTACAGCGCCGACAAGGGACCCAACCTGCTGAGCTACGCCGTCCCCACCATTCGTGGTGAGATCCGGCGCTACTTCCGCGACCAGGGATGGACGGTGCGCCCGCCCCGCCGGGTCCAGGAGCTCCAGTGGCGGATCTCGTCGGTGCAGTCGGCCCTCTCGACCAGGCTGGGCCGGCCACCGCACGCCGAGGAGCTGGCCGAGGAGCTCGGCGAGGATGTCGCCGACATCGAGGAGGCGCAGGCGGCCAAGGGGTGCTTCACGCCCGCGTCGCTCGACATGCCGGTGGGCGACGACCCGTCCGCCACCGTCGGCGACCTCCTCAGCGAGGACGACAACGGCGTCGAGAACGAGCAGGACGCCGCCGAGGCCCGCGTGGTCCTGGCGCCCGTCGTACGACGCCTGGGCGCTCGTGATCGCCGGATCCTGCAGCTGCGGTTCTTCCAGGGCTGCACGCAGCAGGAGATCGCCGACGACATCGGGGTGACCCAGATGCAGGTCTCGCGCCTGCTCTCGCGCATCTTCAGCGACCTGCGCGAGGAGCTCGACGACTCCGTGCAGTGACCACAGTCCGGTCCGCACGGCGACGGACCGCGGACGGACTAGAGTTGGGAGCCGGGGAGGCAGACGCCTCCCCGGCTCTCCAGCGCGAGGAGCGCGCGCATGAACCACGACGAAGAAGGAAGTGACTTGGACGACGTCACGGCTGCGGCGGACTTCGCCGACCTGAGCCGCGAGCTCATGACCGAGCTGGAGGAGCAGCCCACCCTGCAGGCTGTGGTCGACCGCGCAGTGGCAATGATCCCGGCCGTGGACTCCTGCAGCGTCACGCTCCGTCGCCGGCGCAACCGGCTCGAGACGCTGGCGAGCAGCTCGCCCCTGGCGCTGGAGTGCGACCAGTTGCAGTACGCCCTGAACGAGGGCCCCTGCGTGGACGCCGTGTGGCAAGACGACTCCTACCTCGTCGAGGACGTCACCAAGGAGACCCGCTGGCCGAGGTGGGCCGCTCGCGTCGCCGAGGGTGGGATCGGCTCGATCCTCGCGATCCGGCTCTCCAACGATGACGAGACCATCGGCGCCCTCAACATGTACGCCGTACGGGCCAACGCGTTCACCACCGACGACGTCGACCTGGCTCTCATCTTCACGACCCATGCCGCCAACGCCCTCAACAGTGCCCGCATGGTCACCGGGCTCCGGACCGCGATGCACAGCCGGCACCTCATCGGTGTCGCCCAAGGCATCCTGATGGCGCGGTTCGACCTCGACCTGGACCGGTCGTTCAAGCTGCTCCAGCGCTACTCGAGCGAGACGAACACCAAGCTGCGCGAGGTGGCCGAGTACGTCGTCGGGAACCGCGACCTGCCGGACCGCAACGGTGAGCCGCAGGGACTCCCGTCCCAGCGCGAGGTGCTCGACTGAGGGCTCAGCCAAGCTCCGACAGCACGCGGCTGCCGTAGAACTCGATCATCTCTGCGTAGTGCGGGCCCATGTTGGCGACGTAGAAGTCGTCGTAGCCCGCGTCGGCGTACTTCCGAATCTGGGCAAGGTGGTCCTCGGGGTCGTTCCCGGCCACGACGGAGGCCCGCGTCGATTCCTCGCTGACCAGCTTCGAGGCTTGCTCGAAGTGCGTGGGTGACGGCAGCACCTGAGCGAGCTCTCCGGGCAGGCCGGCGTTCGCCCACAGCCGGTGGGCGATGTCGACGCCCTCGTCGCGCGTCGGGGCGAAGGCGACCTTGCCCCCGGCCTGGGCCGGCTTGCCACCGGAGGCGGACTTGAATCGCGACACGAGCCCGGCATCCGGCGCGGTGTTGATGTAGCCGTCGCCGATGCGCGCGGCCAGGTCGGTGGACTCCGGACCGAAGCCCGAGACGTAGAGGTCCGGAGGCGACTCCGGCAAGGTGTACAGGCGGGCCCGGTCGAGCCGGTAGAAGCGGCCGTGGACGTTGAGCGTCTCCCCCGACCAGAGCCCACGGATGATGTCGACGGCCTCCTCGAGCATGGCCAGCCTGGTCGAGGTGTCGGGCCAGCCATCGCCGAAGATGTGCTCGTTGAGCGCCTCGCCTGAGCCGACGCCAAGCGTGAACCGGCCCTCGAGAAGCACCGCGGAGGTGGCCGCCGCCTGCGCGACGATGCCGGGGTGCAGCCGGACGGTGGGGCACGTCACCGCCGTGGTGACCGGCAGCTGAGTCGCCTGGCTGACTGCGCCGATCACCGACCAGACGAAGGGGCTCTGCCCCTGGTTGTCGTTCCACGGGTGGAAGTGGTCGCTGATCCACAGACCCTCGAACCCGGCGCGCTCGGCGAGCACGGCCTGCTCGACGAGCTGCGCCGGCGTGAACTCCTCGCTGGAGAGGAAGTAGCCGATGCGCATGGCTGCCGTCCCCTCAGCTGCCGGGCTCCTCGACGATCTCGTGCATCGCCGCCTCCTCGGCGCTCAGTCCGGTCTCGTCGTAGCCGACGTCCTCTGCCACCAGGTCCTTGACCGTGTCCTCGCCGGTGCCCTCGTCCGGGGCCACGAGCTGGCCGCTGGGCTCGTCGCCCACCTCGTCACCCACCGGGTCGACATCGGCGCCCACGCCCTCTGCGGCGGGGAGCTCCTCGAGGAACGCTTCCTCGCTCTGGTTCTGGGATTCGCTCATGCTGCGCCGTACCCAGCGTCCCCCCGGGCTAACGGCGTCCACGGAGTGCTGCATTCTGTGGCGGGGTGCCGTGCTCCCCTGAGAGGATGCGCAGGTGGACAGCACGGAACGGGGCCTCGGTGCGTGGCGCCTCGACGCATCGGTCCTGCGGAGACTGGATGCGGCCACTGTCGTGGTCGACCGTGAGATGTCCGTCCGCTACATGAACGCCGCGGCTGTCGACATCCTGGGGGTCGAGCGCGAGCTCCTGCTCGGCTCGAACCTGCCGGAGGCGCTCTTCGCCCCGACGGAGGTCGGCGCGATCACCGAGGTGCTGTCGCAGGTCATGTCGCTGCCCCGCGACTGGCGCGGTGAGCTGCCGCTGCGCCGGGCCGACCAGTCCTCCCTGGATGCACTCGTGACGTGTGCGCCGATGTGGCGCGAGGGCGCCGTGGTCGGCGCGGTGGTGATGGCCGAGCCCGTCTCGACGAGGCTGAGGGACGCCGCACGGGAGCACAGATTCGGCGACCGGCTCACCCGCCTGGCTCGCGTGAGCGCCGAGCTGCTCCTCGCCGACAACCTCGACGCGGTCACCAAGGTCACCGTCGAGCACAGCGCCGACGCCGCTGGTGCCACGGTGTCCTCCCTGTCGCTGCTCGTCGACGACGACACGCTCGCCCTGGTCGGCATGCGTGGCGGATCGGAGGGCGTCGTGTCGAGATGGGCGACCTACCCCGTCTCGGCCGCCACGCCCGCCGGCGAGTGCATCCGCGACGGCCGGATGCTGGTCCTGCGCGGCATGGACGAGATCCACGCGAGGTATCCCGACCTGGAGCGTGCCGCCGAGGGTGAGCGGTCGATCGTCTGCCTGCCGTTACGGGGCTCCGGTCGGGTGCTCGGCGCGTTCACGATGTCGTTCCCCGGCAAGCGGGTGTTCGACCCGGCGGAGCTCGAGTTCTTCGGCATCCTCGCGGATGCCTGCGCGCAGGCGATCGACCGCGTCACGGCCACCGCGGAGGCGTCCGACCAGCGGGCGAAGCTGCGATTCCTCGCCGATGCGTCCGCGGAGCTGGCGAGCAGCCTGGACTACGAGACGACGCTGACGCGGGTGGCCGAGCTGGGCGTCCCGGGCTTCGCCGACTGGTGCAGCATCCAGCTCGCGGAGGACGGCGAGCTGCGGACCCTGGCGGTCGCCCACCAGGACCCGCAAAAGGTGGCCCTGGCCCTCGAGCTGCAGGCGCGGTACCCGGCCGACCGGGAGGCGCCCCGTGGTGCCTACCACGTCCTCCGGACCGGTCAGAGTGAGCTGATCCCGGATGTCCCCGACGAGCTGCTCGTCGAGGCGACCCGGGACGAGGAGCACCTCCGGCTGGCGCGTGAGCTGAACCTGCGCAGTGCGATCAGCGTCCCGTTGGTGGCCCGCGACCGCATCCTCGGGGTGATCACCTGGGTCGCCGGCGAGGACGGCCGCCGCTTCGGACCCGCCGACCTCGAATTCGGCGAGGACCTCGCCCGCCGCGCCGCCATCGCGATCGACAACGCCCAGCTGCACAGCGAGACCCGCGAGGCCGCTGTCCGCCTGCAACGCGCGGTGCTGCCCGACCGGCTGCCGGACGCTCCCGGCTGGGACCTCGCGGCGCTGTACCAGCCAGCGGGACGCACGGAGGTCGGGGGCGACTTCTACGACGTCATCGCCCTCGACGACGACTCGATCGCCCTGTTCGTGGGCGACGTGATGGGCCGTGGCGTCGGGGCGGCGGCGGCCATGTCGCAGATGCGCGCCGCCATTCGCGCCTACGTCGCCGTCGAGCCCGACCCGGCCGCGGTGCTGAGGGCACTGGACCAGCTGTTCGAGCAGTTCGAGATCGCCCAGATCGTCACGCTCGTCTACGCGGTCGCGACACCCTCGACGGACGAGCTGGTCATCGCCAACGCCGGACACCCACCGCCGCTCCTGCTCCGGGCCGACGGCGCCGTCGAGCAACTGCCCGAGGCTGACGGCCCGCCGCTCGGCGTGCCGGGTGCGAACCGGCACCCACAGGTCCTGCCGCTGCGTACCGGCGACACCCTGCTCGCCTTCTCCGACGGACTCGTCGAGCGACGCCACGAGGACATCGACGCTGGGCTCTCCCGCCTGGCCCGGGCGCTTCCGCAGCTCGCGGGCCCCGAGCTCCACGACGAGCTGGCAACGCTCGTGCAGCGCGTCCGTGACCACGATCGCGACGACGACGTGGCGGCGCTCGCCGTACGGCGTCGGGGTGCCAGCTCACCGGCCTGACCCGGCATGCGGGCCGTCGACCGGCCTACGGTATCGTTCCGTTCGCTCCGGCTCGGTCCGCCGACAAGGGGCGACGGGCTGTAGCGCAGCTTGGTAGCGCACCTGACTGGGGGTCAGGGGGTCGCAGGTTCAAATCCTGTCAGCCCGACCGATGTGACGACGGAAAGTGTGGGCGCTCGCCGCTAGCTTCGGCGCATGCGGCGCTACAGCGATGACCAGCTCACCGAAGCGGTCTCCGGATCGCACTCATGGCGCGGGGTGCTGCGCTCCATCGGGTTGAGCGCGACCTCTGC
>DASSOK010000106.1:0-41180 GCA_035700665.1 Marmoricola sp. | reverse complement strand
AGCTCGTCCTCCGACGGCGGCTCCCAGTCGCTCGACAGCGACTCCTCCGCTTCGGCCGCGGGCCTGTCGCTGTGCCAGCGCGCCGCGGGGTCGGCCTTGACCTCCTCGTTGGTGCGTCCGCTGACCACCGACCGAGGATGGTCCTCGGGATCCCAGCCTTCGACCGCGTACTCGTCGTGCTTGTGCACGAGCAGCCAGCTCTCCTTGTCGCCCTCGGAGCCGCGGCGCAGCAGCACCAGCCGGCCACGCAGCTTCTCGCCGTACACGTCGGCGTGCAGCTCACCGTCCGCGACTGCGGCAGCAGGGTCGTCGGTGTCGTGCGGCTCCCAGGTGCCCTGGTCCCACACGATGACGTCGCCGCCGCCGTACTCGCCCTTCGGGATCACGCCCTCGAACGCCGCGTACTCCAGCGGGTGGTCCTCCACGTGGATGGCCATCCGCTTGACCGTCGGGTCCAGAGTGGGGCCCTTGGGCACCGCCCACGACGCCAGCACGCCGTCGATCTCGAAGCGGAGGTCGTAGTGCCGGCTCGACGCCCGGTGCCGTTGTACGACGAACCGCCGGCCCTCGTGCGGCTCGGGAGTCCCACCCGCCGGCTCCGCGGTCCGCTCGAAGTCCCGCATCTGGCGGTACCTCGACAGGCGTTCCTCCTCGGTGGCCATGGGGTCGCCGTACCCGGCGGAGTCGCTTGTAACGCGGAGTTCGCGCCCCATAGTGCTCACCCGGGCGGGCACTATGGGGCGCGAACCGGGCGTTACAAGCGCCCCCGGGCCGGCCGCTGCAGCCGGTCGAGGAACGCGACGAGGAGCGCCTCGCGGAGATCAGGCGAGGCCAGGTCGAGCAGCGCGTTGATCTCGGCCATGGACTCCGGGATCGCCACGCCCTCGCCTCCGGCCATCCCCACCGCGGCGAGGAGGTCGTCGAAGTCGGTGTCGGTCAGGGAGCCGGCGTCCAGGGACTCCACGAACGCGCGGATGCCGGGGTCGATCGCGATCGGACCGGAGGCGACGGCTGCCGCTACGGCGCCCCGAAGAGCGTCCAGGAACTCCCCGACCAGGGGCGCGGTGCCGGCGCTCAGCGACAGGTGGATCGTCGGCGGGCCGCCGCGGAACGACAGCTGCGGCTGCACCCACCAGCCCGCCCGCGACATGTGGTCGGTGATCGTGAAGACGTCGCAGGAGGAGTCGGCCGCCAGCGCGACCAGCGTGGACTCGGGAGGTACGACGACCCGAAGCTGTGGGATCGTGGCGACGCCCGAGACCAGCCGGTCCACACCCTCGAGCACCTGACGCGCGAGCCCGAGATAGCCAGCGTCCCCGATGGCCTGCACCACCGCCCACGCCCCGGCGAGCGGACCGCCGGATTTCGTCGACTGCATCGTCGAGTTGAGCATCGTGTAGCCGGGCCAGTCGGCGGAGGCGAAGTACTGCGGCCGACGGAGCTCCGGCGTCCGGTGCAGCAGGATCGAGCTGCCCTTGGGCGCATAGGCGTACTTGTGCAGGTCCACCGAGATGCTGGTGACACCGTCGACGGCGAACGTCCACGGCTCGACGCGCCGGCCGAGCCGAGCGGCGTACGGCAGCACCCACCCGCCGATGCAGGCGTCCACGTGGCAGCGCACTCCGCGCTCGGCCGCTGCCCGGGCGATCGGCCCGACCGGGTCCACGACCCCATGGGCGTACGACGGAGCGCTGGCCACCACGAGCACGGTGCGGTCGTCCATCGCCGCCGCCATCGCCTCGGGGTCGGCGCGGAAGTCCGGACCCACGTCGACCAGCACGGCCTCGACGCCGAAGTAGTGCGCCGCCTTGTGGAACGCCGCGTGCGCGGTGGTCGGCAGCACCATCCGGGGCCGGTCGCGCGAGGGCCGGGCGTCCCGCGCCGCCTGCACGGCGAGCAGCACCGACTCGGTGCCCCCGGACGTGACCGTGCCGACGGCGGACGGCGGTGCGTCGAGGAGGTCGCACGCGGAGCCGACCAGGTCGTTCTCCATCTGCAGCAGCGACGGGAACGCGGTCGGGTCGAGCCCGTTCGAGCCCGAGTAGGCGGCAACCGCCGCCGCTCCGATCCGGTCGGCCTCCGCCAGCCCGGAGTCGTAGACGTAGGCCAGCGTCCGGCCGCCGTGCACCGGGACGTCCCCGGCCTGCATCTCGCGCAGTCGGGCGAGCAGGTCAGCCAACGGGCGCTCCTTCCACCTCGGCGGCATCGAGCCGGTAGCGACTCAACCAGAACAGGCTCCCCAGCGTGAGCGCCGCCGGCAGCAGCGAGAAGCCGATCACGATCGCGGTGACGGCGGAGCCCGGCTGCGCGACGTCACCGCCCTCGGAGGAGACGTAGCCGCCCAGCGCGAGCGCACCCGCGAAGAGCGCCGGTCCCAACGCCAGGCCGAGGGTCTCGCCGGCGGTCCAGACGCCGGTGTAGACGCCGATCCGGTTCTCGCCGGTACGACGGGCGTCGACCGCCGCCGCGTCGGGGAGCATCGCCAGCGGGAACACCTGCGCGCCGGCGTAGCCGACCCCGACCAGCGCGGTCGCCACGAACACCAGCGCGGCGGGGAACACCTCGGCGCCGAGCAGCAGCAGCGCACCGGTGACGAAGACGACCGACGATGCGACGTACCCGGTCTTCTTGCCGGTCCGCTGCCCGACCCCGCTCCACACCGGCGTCATCAGCAGCGCCGGCCCGACGAAGCAGACGAACAGGACCGTCGAGGCGCCCTCGTCGTGCAGCACGTGCCGCGAGACGTAGTCGACTCCGGCGAGCATCGCGCCGGTCGCCAGTGCCTGCACCACGAAGGTGGTCAGCAGCAGCCGGAAGTCGCGGGCGGCCGCCACGACCCGCAGCTGGTCGCGCAGCCCGCCGGCGCCGGCGCGGACCTGCGCGACGCGGGCGCCACGGGTGCCCAGGTAGGCGCCGAGCACCCCGACCACGAGCAGTACGGCGATCGCCAGGCCCATCACGCGATAGCCGGTCCGGCCGTCGAAGGCGTTCCGAATGGCCGGTGCCGAGGCGCCGCTGACCAGGATCGCGAAGGCGAGGATCGCGACCCGCCAGGTCATCAGGCGGGTGCGCTCGTCGTAGGAGTCCGTGAACTCGGCCGGCATCGCGACGTAGGGCACCTGGAAGAACGCGTACGCCGTCGCGCAGGCGACGAAGGCGACCAGGACCCAGGCCGCGTCGAGCACCCTCGAGCCGAGGTCGGGCGCGGCGAAGAGCAGCGCGAAGAACACGGCGAGGAGCAGGCCGCCGCGCAGCAGGAAGGGCCGCCGCGGACCGCGCGGGTCCTCGGTCCGGTCGCTGATCCGGCCCGCGATCGGGTTGAGCACCACGTCCCACGCCTTGGGGAGGAAGACGATCACCGCGGCGATGGCGGCTCCGATCCCGAGCGTGTCGGTGAGGTAGGGCAGCAGCATCAGGCCGGGCACCGTCCCGAAGGCGCCGGTGGCCACCGACCCGAGGCCGTAGCCGATCCGGACGCGGGGGGCCAGCTCGCTCGACATTGCTGCAACCTATGCCAGCGCGGCGAAGGAGGTGCCTATTGAACGGTGAAAACCTGACTACTCAACGGTGAAGAACTGACTACTCAACGAGGGTGGTTCTTGCCGAGGTTGCGGGAGGAGGCCGAGTCGTAGCGGCGGACGGGGTTGGCGCCGATCGCGGTCCGGTCGGGGGTCGACACCTTCTTCGATGCCGGCTTCTTCTTCGAGGGTGCCGCCTTCCTCGAGCCTGCTGGCTTCTTCTTGACGGGCGCCTTCTTGTTCGCGGCGGGGGATCGACGGGTCGGGGCGGCGGGCTCGTCCGGGGTGGAGTGCTGGCGGATCCACTCGTCCATGAGCACCCAGGTCGTGGTCCGGGCCGCCCGGCCGGTGAGCATGCCGAGGTGGCCGCCCGGGACGATCTCGAAGCGCACCTCCGCGGCGTTGGGCAGCAGGCCGGTCAGCGCGCGCACGGCCGGGATCGGCGCGATGCCGTCGGTGTTGCCGGCGAAGACCAGCACCGGGACCCGCACGTTCGCCAGGTCGATCTCGTGCCCGCTCAGGTCGACCTTGCCGGTGCGCAGCTGGTTGTGCTTGAGCATCCGGTGGTAGAGCTGCCCGAAGGTCCGGCCCGGGTAGGCGATCATGTTGGCGGTGAACCGGTCGACCGCCTCGATCTGGGCCAGCCACTCGGGGTCGTCGAGGTTCTGCAGGATCGCCAGCGGCTTGGTGATCAGCTTGGTGCCCGAACTGAGCTGGAAGGCACGGCGCACCAAGGGCTTCGGGGCGCCGCCCATCATCCGGTAGAGCCGTGTCACGATGCCACCGTCGGTCAGCCGCAGGATCGGCCGGAGCGGCGCCACCAGCGGGACCTGGCGCACGTCGAACGGCGAGCCGACCACCGTCAGCGAGGCGACCGGCAGCTCGGCGTCGTCGGCGATGGTGAGCACCGAGAAGATCCCGCCGAGCGACCAGCCGATCACGTGCACCGGGCGGCCGCCGGCGTGCTCGCTGACCGTGCGGATCGCCTCGGGGACCACCTCGTCGACCCAGTGCTCCATGCCGAGGTTGCGGTCGCGGAAGGAGATCTCGCCGTACTCCACCAGGTAGGTCGGCCGGCCGAGCTTGACGAAGTGCTCCACCAACGAGCAGCCGCGGCGCAGGTCGTAGCAGCTGGACGGCGCGGCGAGCGGCGTCACCAGCAGGATCGGGTCCCCGGTCGTCTTCACCTGCTTCTGCGGCCGGTAGTGGTAGACCTCCCGGAGCGGCCCGTCGTCGATCAGCGTGCGCGGCATCGGGCGGAGATCGGCCAGGCCGCCGTACAACATCTTGTGCGCGACGTTGCTGGCTGCGGAGGCGACCTGGTCCGGCTTGGGGAGCAGATCCATGGTCGCGAAACTACCAACTCCACCGCCCCGGCGAGGCCGGCGAACGTCAGCCGAACACCAGCTCGCCGAGCAGTGCGGCGACCGCCTCCTGCTCGGCTGCGAACGGGTGCAGCGCCGCCGCCTTGCCGGGCTGGTTGCGCACGCCGTTGACCCACGGGTCGGCGCTGCACAGGTCGTGGCCGGCCGAGGCGGCGTAGACGTCGGCGTACTGCACGCCCGCCCGCGCGGCCGCCGCCCGCAGCTCCGCGTCCAGGTCCTGCACCACCGCGGTGAGCGCGGCGACGTCCGGCCCCGCCACGGGGATGCGGCGCGGGCACGCGTGGCCGTCGAGGAGCCGCGGATAGCCCACCAGTACGACGATCGCGTCGGGTGCCTTCTGCCGGACCAGCCGCAGCGACCTCGTCACGGCCCGACCGATGGCGTCGAGGTCCGCGTCGGTCACCGAGACGCAGTCCTGGGCCATCTCCTGGGCCATCTCCTGGTCGCGGCGGGTGCAGTCCCGGGCGAGCCGACCGAAGAGGCCGGTGTCGTTGCCCCCGATGCCCAGGGTCACCAGGTCGGTGTCCGGCGTGACGGCGTCGAGCTGGGGCGGCACCGCGACCCGGCTGCCGAACGGGCGCTGCGGTCGGACCAGGTCCTGCGTCGTCGCACCGGCGCAGGACACGTCGACGAGCTGCTCGACGTCGTGCTCCTTCGTGAACAGGCTGGGGTAGTTCTGCTCCGAGCGCAGGCACCCGTCCGCGACGTCGGTGATCCCGACCGCGGGCGCGGAGGTGTAGGAGTCGCCGAGGGCCACGTAGCGGCGCACCTCCTGCTGGGACGCCGGCGGCGGGATCGTCCCGGCAGTGCCGTCGGACCGGCCCTGCGGCGTCGTACCGGAGGAGCAGCCGCTGAGCAGGGTGGTGGCCGCGAGCAGCAGCGCGGCCAGCGCCCGGGTCAGCGTCACGCCCCGAAGGTAGCCGCGGGCGCGAAACGCCGACGACCGCGAGCCGACGGATGAAGGACGCCGCGACCGGGTAAGCAAGGGCCCATGAAGGCGTCGAGAATCGTCGGAGGGGCCGCTGCCGCGCTCGGTGCGGTGGCCGTGCGGGACCTGACCCAGAAGCGGCACGCGCTGAAGCGGAACTACCCGGTGATCGCGCACTTCCGCTATTGGCTGGAGACGATCGGGCCGGAGCTGCGGCAGTACATCGTCACCAGCAACGACGAGGAACGGCCGTTCAGCCGGGACCAGCGCTCCTGGGTCTACGCGTCGTCCAAGGGCGACAACAACTACTCAGGGTTCGGCACCGACAACGACGTCGAGCACCTGCCCGGCTACGCGATCATCAAGCACCGCACCTTCGCCGACTCGCTGCCGTTCGACCACGCCTCCCAGACCGGCCTGCCCAGCGCCAAGGTGCTCGGTGGGCCACGCGGGCGGGCCAAGGCGTTCCGGCCCGCCTCGGTGGTGAACATCTCCGCGATGAGCTTCGGCTCGATGTCGGCCAACGCGATCACCGCCCTCAACAAGGGCGCCGCGCTGGCCGGGTGCCTGCACAACACCGGGGAGGGCGGGCTTTCGCCCTACCACCGGCAGGGCGGCGACCTGGTCTTCCAGGTCGGCACGGCCTACTTCGGCTGCCGAGACGACGAGGGCAACTTCGACCTCGGGCGGCTCAAGGAGGTCGTCGACTCCGCGCCGGTCCGGGCGATCGAGATCAAACTCAGCCAGGGCGCCAAACCGGGCCTGGGCGGGCTGCTGCCGGCCGCCAAGGTGAGCCGCGAGATCGCCGAGATCCGCGGCATCCCGCAGGGCCGGGACTGCGCCAGCCCGTCGCGGCACACCGCCTTCGACGACGAGGACAGCCTGCTGGACTTCGTCGAGCTGCTCGCCGCGGAGACCGGCCTGCCGGTCGGGATCAAGTCGGCGGTGGGGGAGATGGCGTTCTGGCAACGGTTGACCGCGCTGATGGCCCAGGACGACCGAGGCGTCGACTTCGTGACCGTCGACGGCGGCGAGGGCGGCACCGGGGCGGCGCCGCTGACCTTCGCCGACGCGGTGTCGCTGCCGTTCCGGCTGGGCTTCTCCCGCGTCTACGGAGCCTTCGCGGAGGCCGGGCTCACCGACGACGTCACCTTCATCGGGTCGGCCAAGCTGGGCCTCCCCGACAACGCGGCCGTCGCGTTCGCGCTGGGCGCCGACATGGTCAACGTCGCCCGCGAGGCGATGCTCGCGATCGGCTGCATCCAGAGCCAGAAGTGCCACACCGACCGCTGCCCCACCGGGGTCGCCACCCAGGACCCCTGGCTGGCCCACGGCCTGGACCCGGCGTCGAAGTCGGTGCGCTGCGCCGCCTACGTCGAGACCTTCCGCAAGGAGATCATCAAGGTGACCGAGGCGGTCGGCGTCGCGCACCCCGGGCTCATCACCGCCGACGACATCGACATCCTCAACGGCGACTACGAGGCCCGGTCACTGCGCGCCATCTACGGCTACAACGCCGGCTGGGGCCAGCTCGGGCCGCGGCTGCAGGGCGAGATCCGTGACCTGATGATGCCGGTCGAGGAGCAGGCCGAGGGCCGGTCCCTCGAGCAGGGCGAGGGCGAGAAGGAGGTCGGGCCGAACACCCCGAACGCCTGACGGCGCGGTTGCGGCAAAACTGGCCGTCACCGCCGGCTGGCCGGCTTGACGATCTTCTTGTGCTGCGGCCGGGCCGCGGCGAGGTCGTGCAGGAAGCTGGACGCCCAGTGGTTGACGTCGCACTCGGCGACCGTCTTGCGCATCGCCCGCATCCGCCGGGTGAGGTCCTTCTCCTCGGCGTTGTAGGCCTCGAGCATCTTCGCCTTCATGCCGTTGATGTCGTAGGGGTTCACCAGGTAGGCCTGGCGCAGCTCGTCCGCGGCACCCGCGAACTCCGACAGCACCAGCGCGCCGTGGTCGTCGTACCGGCAGGCGACGTACTCCTTGGCGACCAGGTTCATCCCGTCCCGGAAGGGCGTGACCACCATGATGTCGGCGGCGCGGTAGAGCGCGGCCATCTCCTCCTGGGGGAAGGAGGAGTTGAGGTAGGAGATCGCCGGTCGGCCGATCCGGCCGAGGTCGCCGTTGATGTGCCCGACGAGGCGGTCGATCTCGTCGCGGAGCTGGCGGTACTGCCGGACCCGTTCGCGCGAGGGACTGGCGACCTGGACGAAGGTGGCGTCCTCCACGGTGAAGTGGCCGTCGTGGATCAGCTCGCTGAAGGCGCGCAGCCGGGCATAGATGCCCTTGGTGTAGTCGAGCCGGTCGATGCCGAGGAACACCTTGCGCGGGTTGCCGAGGTCCTCGCGGATCTGGTCGGCGCGCTGCTGCACCTGCTCGGACCGGGCCAGCTCCTCGAAGCCGGCGGCGTCGATGGAGATGGGGTAGGCCTTCGCGGTGACCATCCGCCCGTCGGGGAGGTAGACCGAGTCGCGGTGCGTCTTGTGCCCGACCCGCTGGCGGACCAGCCGGACGAAGTTCTGCGCGGCGCCCTGGAGCTGGAAGCCGACCAGGTCAGCGCCGAGCAGCCCCTCGAGGATCTGCCGGCGCCACGGCAGCTGGGAGAACAGCTCACCGGGCGGGAACGGGATGTGCAGGTAGAAGCCGATCCGCAGGTCCGGCCGCAGGTCGCGCAGCAGTGCCGGCACCAGCTGGAGCTGGTAGTCCTGCACCCAGACCATCCCGCCCTCGTTGGCGACCTCGGCTGCCGCCTCGGCGAAGCGCTGGTTGATGTCGACGTAGCAGTCCCACCACTCGCGGTGGAACTCCGGCTTGGCGACCACGTCGTGGTAGAGCGGCCACAGGGTCGCGTTGGAGAAGCCCTCGTAGAACTCCTCCTCCTCCTGCGGGGTCATCGCCACCGGGATCAGGGAGAGGCCGTTCTCGACGAACGGCTCCATGTCGGCGCCGGTGTTGCCGGGCCAGCCGATCCAGGCGCCGTCGTTCTGCCGCATCACCGGCTCCAGCGCGCTGACCAGGCCGCCGGGGGAGCGCCGCCAGGTGATCGACCCGTCGGCGCCGACGACCCGGTCGACCGGCAACCGGTTGGCGACGATCACCAGGTCCGCGTTGAAGCTGGACTTGGCGGTACGGCGCGTCTTCCGGGTCACGCTTCCGACCCTACTGACTGCTCCTTGCGCCGGGACAGCCTCGGCCTCTGGACTCAGCCGGCCGGGACCTCCAGCAGGGCCGCGACGCGGTCGAGCTCGTCGTCCAGGTCCGCCTGCTCACGTCGGCTGAGCTGCCGGAACAGCGTGGTCACCACCGGCCTGCCGTCCTCGACCCGCCACAGTCCCTCGAGCATGCCGTCGACGAACACCGTGCAGCCGCTGCCGCCGTTGACGCCCATCCAGCGCTTGCGCTGCTCCGGCGTGGTGGTCCGGTCGCGGCCCGCGTGGGAGAGCCAGAGGTTGTCGTAGGTGCCGAGCAGCCGGACGGGCGCGTCGGTCCCCGAGGAGGCGAGGGGCGCATCGGGCACGTCGTACAGCAGCGTGCCGTCGGCACCCTCGCGCTGCACCAGCCCGTCGACGTCCCTGATGAGCCGGGCGATGCCGCGGACCCCGCTCCAGGCGGTGACGTCTGCGGCCGTGGCCGGGCCGAAGGCGCGCAGGTAGCGGCGGACCAGCTCACCGGCGTCGGGCTCGGTGACCGGCCGGCCGGTCCAGGTGTCCAGGCGCTGGTAGACGACGCCGCCGGACGCCTGCCACTGCCCGCGGGGAGGCAGCTGCACGAGGGGCGCCACCACGCGGGCGAGGCCGGCCAGCTCGCGGGCCGGCAGCTCCGGCCACCGTCGGCCGAGCCGCTCGCCGAGCTGCTTCACCGGCAGGGGGCCGTCGGCGAGCGCCTCGTCGACCGCCGCCTCGAACGCGGCCAGCCCGCTGGGGTCGCCCAGGTGCCGCACCCCGGCGAGGCTCTGGCTGTGCCGGACCTCGCGCTGGTGCACCGGCCGGGCGAAGCGCCACACCGGTCCGGCGTCGACGGCCCTCAGGAGGTGCACGGTGCCGCGGAGCGTGTACATCCGGACCAGCGACCGGTCGGCGAGGCCGGCGCTCACCGTCCGGGGGTCGAAGCGCTCGAGCCGGGCGGCCAGGGAGAGGTACGGCGGCACGGTGGCCTGCGCCTGCAGCCCGACCAGGTGGCCGACGAGCTCGGCCGGAGCCGTGTCGTCCCGTCGGAGCAGGCCCTGCCGCGCCAGCAGGGTCCGGTTGAGGTCGCCGCTGGTCAGTCGCTCGGTCACGAGCCGACCCTAGGAGGGCGCACCGACAGGCAGGTGCTCGCTGATGTCCGCTTCGACCGCGATCCGGATGCCGGCCGCCACGCCGCGAACCGAATGACACCGGTGTGGTTCGTCGTTTACGATGGAGCCGCAGCACCCGCCCCGCCCCGAGGAGTAGCCGACGATGGTCGCCAGCCACGCATTCGACTCCGGCCAGCCGGAGGAGTCCTCCCTGTCCGAGCGTGATCGCGACATCCTCGACTTCGAGCGGCAGTGGTGGAAGTACGCCGGCGCCAAGGAGACCGCGGTCCGGGAGAAGTTCGACATGTCCTCGACCCGCTACTACCAGGTGCTGAACGCGCTGATCGACCGCCCCGAGGCCCTCGAGCACGACCCGCTGCTCGTTCGCCGGCTGCGCCGCCTGCGCGCCGCCCGCCAGCGCCAGCGGTCCGCGCGTCGCCTCGGCTTCGAGGTCTGATGCGCCCCGGGGCTCGCAGGCGCACCGAGGCCGGCGTCGTACTCCCCACCCGGCTGATGGTGGCCAGCATCTCGGTGGTCGCCCTGGGCGGCCTCGTCTTTCTGGCCACCCAGCCCGAGGAGGCCCAGCCGCCGAAGGCGACCCCCGTCGTCGCGAAGCCCAGCCCGACGATGACCACCGCACCGAAGCCGACCCTGAAGCCCAAGCCGAAGCCCAAGGTCAAGCGCTCGGCCGTCTACGTCGAGGTCTACAACAACTCCAACATCGCCGGCCTCGCGGGCCGGACCGCCGGCGAGGCACAGTCGCTCGGCTGGAACGTCGTCGGCTCGGACAACTGGTACGGCACCATCGACAGCACCACCGTCTACTACCCGGCGAAGCTCGAGCGGGCGGCCAAGCTGCTCGCCAAGGACCTCGGCATCCAGCGCCTGCGCCCGGCGATCGACCCGATGCGGCTGGACCGGCTGACCGTGATCCTCACCGGCGACGCCGGCTGACGCCGGCCCTCGACCCGCTGCCCCGTCGGTCGGCGCTCGTCGGTCGGCGCTCGTCGGTCGGGGCCGGGATGGTTGAGTGGGGGCATGGAGCTGGTCTCGGAATCGGCGCAGGAGCGGTACGACGCCCTGCTGGCGCACGCCGACGGGCTCCTGGTCGGCCTGGACTTCGACGGCACCCTGGCGCCGATCGTCGAGGACCCCGAGCGGGCGTTCATCCACCCCGCGGCTGCGGACGCCCTCGCCGAGGTGGCCGCCTGCGTGCAGGAGGTGGCGATCATCACCGGGCGCCCGGTCGCGCAGGTGCTCCGGCTCGGTGACCTCGAGGCGCTGGCGGACCGGCTGGACAGCTCCGGGCGGCAGCTCGTCGTCCTCGGTCAGTACGGCAACGAGACCTGGGACTCGACCAGTCGCCGGACCTGCTCGCCGGAGCCGCCGCCGGGGCTGGCGCGGCTGCGTGCACAGCTGCCCCAGCTGCTCGAGGAGGCAGACGCCGCCGACGCCTGGATCGAGGAGAAGGGCCTCGCCGTCGGCGTCCACACCCGGCGCACCGACGAGCCGCAGGCGACCTACGAGCGGGTGCTGCCGGTGCTGTCGCGCGCCGCCGAGGAGCACGGCCTCACCGTCGAGCCGGGCCGGCTGATCGTCGAGGTCAGGGCCGGCGAGCGGGACAAGGGCGACGCCCTGCGCGACCTGGTCGCCGAACGCGGCGCCACCGCCGTGGCCTTCCTCGGCGACGACCTCGGCGACCTCCCGGCCTTCACGGCGGTCGAGGACCTGCGTCGTACCGGCACCCCCGGCCTGCTCGTCTGCTCCGCCTCCACCGAGCAACCGGCCCTCCGCTCCCACGCCGACGTCGTCGTCGACGGCCCCGACGGCGTGGTGTCGTGGCTCCGTCAGCTCGCCCAGGACCTCCGCCGTTGAGTGGTCACCTCTTCACCGTTGAGTAGGCACTTTTTCACCGTTCATTGGTCAGTTCTTCATCGTCGAGGGGTCACATCTTTCACCTCGAGTGGGCTCGCCCCGCGTCGTCGTACCCCCTCGGATCCCGGATGCCGAGATCGATGTGCACATCCTGAGACGGGTGCCTAGGCTGGTGCGCAGCTCATCGAGAGGGGCAGAGGGACACGGCCCGTTGAAGCCCCGGCAACCGCCACGCGAGCCTCCGATCGCCGCACCTGCGGCCGGATTCGCGCGGTGTGGTGCCACATCCGTCCCGCGCCGAGAGTCGGCTCGGGGAAGATGAGAAGGAGGCCTTCCTTGAGCTCTGCACCTGTCATCCCCGCCACGACCGGCGGCGTCGTCCTGCGCGAGGGCGCCTTCGGCAACGCCACCGGACTCGTCTGTCGCGAGTGCGGCGCCGGCCAGCAGCTCGGCCCGCACTACGCCTGCCAGGAGTGCTTCGGGCCGCTCGAGGTCGCCTACGACTTCCCGGCGGTCACCCGCGAGCAGATCACCGCCGGCCCGCGCAACATCTGGCGCTACAAGGCGCTGCTCCCTGTCCCGGCCGACATCGAGCAGAGCCCGAACACCGAGCCCGGCTTCACCCGGCTGCTCGAGGCGAGGAACCTCGCCCGCGAGCTCGGGCTGGAGAGGCTCTGGGTGAAGGACGACTCCACCAACCCCACGAACTCGTTCAAGGACCGGGTCGTCGCGTGCGCGCTGAGCGCCGCGCGGGAGCTGGGCAGCAAGGTGTTCGCCTGCCCGTCGACCGGCAACCTCGCCAACGCCGTCGCCGCCGCGGGCGCGCGGGCCGGGATGAAGACGGTGGTGTTCATCCCCTCGAACCTCGAGAAGCCCAAGCAGGTCAACTCGGCCGTCTACACCGACTCGCTGGTGGCGGTGAACGGCAACTACGACGACGTCAACCGGCTCGCCTCCGAGATCGCCGGCGAGGAGGAGGGCTGGGCGTTCGTCAACGTCAACGTCCGCCCGTTCTACGCCGAGGGCTCCAAGACGCTGGGCTACGAGATCGCCGAGCAGCTCGGCTGGCGGCTGCCCGACCAGGTCGTCATCCCGGTCGCGTCCGGCTCGCAGCTGACCAAGGTGGACAAGGCGTTCCAGGAGCTGATCCGGCTGGGGCTCGTGGAGGACAAGCCCTACAAGGTGTACGGCGCCCAGGCGACCGGTTGCTCACCGGTGTCGGCGGCCTTCAAGGACGGCCACCAGGTGGTCCGCCCGGTCAGGCCGGACACGATCGCCAAGTCGCTCGCCATCGGCAACCCGGCGGACGGCCCCTACGTGCTGGACATCTGCCGCCGTACGGGCGGGGCGGTCGAGGACATCTCCGACGACGAGGTGCGCGCCGGGATCCTCCTGCTGGCGCGGACCGAGGGCATCTTCACCGAGACGGCCGGCGGCACGACGGTCGGCGTACTGAAGAAGCTCGTCGACACCGGCCAGCTCGACCCGGCGCTCGAGACGGTCGTGATCAACACCGGCATGGGCCTGAAGACCCTCGACGCCATCGCCGACGAGGTCGGCCCGGCTGCGACCATCGACCCGACGTACGACGCCTTCACCGGCGCCGGCGTCGCCTGACCACGTCCTCGCTGGTCGAGGATCGACCGCCAGTGAGCGTCTCGCAACCGAGAGAACAGGAATCCCCATGAGCGTCTCCGTCCGCATCCCCACGATCCTGCGCAACTACACCGGTGGTGCCTCCGAGGTGACCGCCGAGGGCGCCACCCTGGCCGACGTCCTGGACGACCTCGAGTCGAACCACCCGGGCATCAAGGCGCGCATCCTCGACGACGCGGGGGAGATCCGGCGGTTCGTCAACGTCTACGTCGGCAACGACGACGTCCGCTTCCTGGAGGGACTGCAGACGCCGACTCCTGAGGGTGCGCAGCTGTCGGTGATCCCGGCGGTCGCCGGCGGCTGACCCGGCCGCTTGTAACGCGCCGTCCAGGCCCCTTAGTGCCCGCCCGGGCAGACCCTAAGCGGCGCGAACCGGGCGTTACAAGCGCAGCCGCCTCAGCCGAGCAGGTCCGCCGCCAACCGGGCGCTGGCGGGGTAGTCGACCTTGCTGACCGGCGTGCGGGGGACCTCGTCGACGAAGAGGATCGTCTTGGGCACCTTGTAGTTGGCGATCAGCTCGTGGCAGTGGTCGCGGAGGTCCTCGGCGGTGACCTGGGAGCCGTCGCGGCGGTGCACCAGCGCGGTGACCTGCTGGCCCCAGCGCTCGTGCGGGGTGCCGACCACGACCGCGTCGAAGACGTCCTCGTGCCGCAGCAGCACCGCCTCCACCTCCTCGGGATGCACCTTCTCGCCACCGGTGTTGATGCACACCGACCCGCGGCCCAGCACGGTGACGGTGCCGTCGTCCTCGCGGCGGGCGAAGTCGCCGGGGATCACCCAGCGGACCCCGTCGATCTCCTTGAAGGTGGCGGCGGTCTTCTCCGGGTCCTTGTAGTAGCCGAGCGGCACCGGGCCGGAGCGGGCGAGCATCCCGTCGACGCCGGGCGGGCACGGCTTGAGGTCGGTGTCGAAGACCTCCACGTCCGGACCGACGCCGAACTTCGGGGCCCCGAGCGGGCCCGACGAGCCGTCGTCGACCTGGGAGCCGGCCGCGCCGGACTCCGAGGCGCCGTAGGAGTCGAGGATGAACCGTCCCGGCAGCGCCCGCCGGATCTCCTCGCGGACGCCCTCGGAGAGCGGGGCGGCGCCGTTCGACACCGCGGCGAGGCTGGAGAGGTCCCACCGGTCGGGCTCCGCGAGGATCGCCTCGGCCACCGGCCGGCCCATCGCGTCGCCGAGGAAGGTCAGCGAGACCACCCGCGCCTTCTCGACCAGGTCGAGGATCGAGGCGGCGTCGAAGTTCCGGTCGGTGTAGAGGGCCACGGTCTGCCCGGCGACGTGGCCGTTGCCCATGATCCACTGGCTACCGCCGTGCATCATCGGGCCGCAGGCGAGAAGGACCATCGGGCTCTCGTTGGCCGCGGCCTCGGTCGCCAGCTGCTCGACCGACTCGAGTGGCGCGCCGTAGCGGGCGGCGTTCAGGGCCGCCTTCATGATGTCCTCGTTGCGCCACACCACGCCCTTCGGCTTCCCGGTGGTGCCGCCGGTGTAGATGACGTAGTGGTCGTCGGCAGACCGGCCGTTGTCGAGGCGCTCGGTGGACGCGGCGGCCAGCGCAGCGTCGTACTCCTGGCCGAGGACGACCACCTGTCGCAGCTGCGGCAGGTCGAGGGCGCGGAGGGAGTCGACGTACTCCGGCGCCACGATCGCCGCCACGCAGTCGGCGTTGTCGTAGAGATAGGCGAGCTCGTCGCGGAGGTACTTGTAGTTGATGTTGATCGGCACCGCCCGGGCCTTGAGGCAGCCGTAGAAGGCGTCGACCCACTCGATCCGGTTCGGCGCGTGCACCGCGACGTGGTCGCCCGGCCGGACGCCGAGGGAGACCAGGTGGTTGGCCAGCCGGGTCGAGCGCTCGTCGACCTCCGCGTAGGACCAGGTGCGGTCCGCGGTGAAGATCGCGACGCGGTCCGGCACGGCGTCGGCCATCGCCTCGATCACGTCGCCGAGGTTCAGCGGGCGGGGCGCTGTGGAGGCGGACGGGCCGGCGGGGGCGTCAAGGGTTGCGTCGGTCACGCGCACAGCCTCCCCGTAGAACGCGTTCTCGTAAAGGGGTGGTCCTGACCAGCGAGCACCGTGCGAGACTGCCGGTCATGGCGGAGCACCACTACCAGCTGGAGGTCGTCTGGCAGGGCAGCCGGAGCAAGGGCACGACCGGCTACCGCGACTACGGCCGTCAGGTCCTCGTCTGCGCCGAGGGCAAGCCCGAGCTGCTTGGGTCCGCCGACACCGCCTTCCGCGGGGACGCCGACCGCTGGAACCCCGAGGAGCTGCTGGTGGCGGCGCTGAGCCAGTGCCACCTGCTGTCCTACCTGCACGTGGCGGTCAGCAACGGGATCGTGGTGACGGCCTACGAGGACCACCCCGTCGGGACGATGCTGCAGGAGGGCGCGGGCGGCCGCTTCACCGGCGTGACGCTGCGCCCCGTGGTGACCATCGCCGACCCCGCGCAGGTGGACGTGGCGATGAGCATCCACCACGAGGCCAGCCAGGCCTGCTTCATCGCCGCGTCGGTGAACTTCCCCGTCGGGCACCGGCCGCGCATCAAGGTCGCGTGAACCCGTACGACGCGCGCAGGGTGCTCCTGGTCACCTGTGCCGCGCTGCCCGACGGCGAGCCGGGCGGCCAGGCGCTGCTCGATGCCCTGGCCCGGCGGGGCATCGCCGCCCGCTGGGTGGCCTGGGACGACCTGTCCGTCGACTGGGCCGACGGCCTCGTCTGCGTGCGGGCCACGTGGGACTACGACACCCGTCGCGACGAGTTCCTCTCCTGGGCCGGCGCCGTGCCGTGGCTGCTGAACTCGGCGGCGGTGTTCGCCTGGAACACCGACAAGGCGTACCTCGTGGGCCTGGGCCGGGAGGTCCCGGTGGTGCCGACCGTCGTCGCGGACGGCGAGGAGGACCTTCCGGCGGCGATCGCGGAGGCGTGCAGCACGCCGGACGGCGTCGCCGGAGCGGTCGTCAAGCCGCGGGTGGGCGCCGGAGGGCGCGGCGTGACGCTCTTCCCCTCGGCGGGGCTCGGGACGAGCGACCTCGCCGACGGCGGCCCGGCCGGCCTCGACGAGTCCGGCCTCGAACCGGGCCCGTGGATCGTGCAGCCCCTGGTCGGCTCCGTCCGCACCGAGGGCGAGACGTCGGTCTACGTCATCGACGGCGAGGTCGTCTCCCAGTTCCAGAAGCAGCCGGCGGCCGGAGAGATCCGGGTGCACGAGCAGTACGGCGGGCGCACCGTCGCCGTCACCGTGACCGACGAGGCGGCCGACCTCGCCCGTCGTACCGTCCTGGCCGCGGAGCGGATCCTCGACTGCCGGCTGGACTACGCCCGGGTCGACTGCATGCGGCCCGCGGACGGCACCCTCGCGGTCAGCGAGCTGGAGGTGACCGAGCCGGGGCTCTACCTCGACGTCGCCGCGACCAACGCAGAGCCGTTCGCCGAGCTGGTCAGCGCGCGGCTCGGGGAGTGAGCGACTCGACCACCTCGGCGGCGGTCCGCTCGCCGGTCAGCGCGGCCACGCCCTCGCCGGCGTAGAGGTGGGCGGCCGAGAAGTCCTGCGCCGCCACGGCCCGCTGGTGCCGCTCGCGGGCGTCGGGTCCGATCTGCTCCTCACGGCCGGCCCACTCGGTGAAGAACGGGTTGGCGACCGCGCGGCCGCCGTACTCCCGGGGCCACGGCACCTGCTGGACGACGTCGAAGACCCGGCCGTAGCCGGTGTCGCGCGCCGCGAACAGCGCCTGTCGCGCCTCCGGGGTGTTGTCGGCCTCCGCGCAGCCCAGGAAGGCGGTGCCCACCCACGCTCCCGCGGCACCGGCCGCGAGCACGGCCGCGACGCCACGGTGGTTGATGATGCCGCCGGCTGCGACGACGGGCCGGTCGGTGCGCTCGAGGACGAGCTGCAGCAGCGGCAGGGTGGCCATCGTGTCCCGGCCGTGCCCGCCGCCCTCGCCGCCCCGGGCCACCACCAGGTCGACGCCGGCCTCCTCGGCACGGGCGAGGTCGGCGAGGTCGCCCACCTGCGTCGCGGTCCGGATGCCGGCCTCCTGCAGGCGTCGTACCGGGCCGGTGAGCTCACCGAACGACACCGACACCAGCGCCGGCCGGTGCTCCTCGGGCAGCGCGAGCACCGCCTCGAGCCCCCGGTCGTCACGCTCGAGGGCCCAGGCCATCAGGCCGATCCCGTAGGGCCGACCGGCCTCCGCGGCGGTCGCGGCCTGCTGCGCGATCCAGTCCCGGTCGCGGCTGCCGCCCACGCCGATCATGCCGAGCGCGCCCGCGGCACTGATCGCTGCTGCGAGCCGGCCACCTCCCGGTCCCGCCATCGGCGCGCCGATCACCGGCACCGTGAGTCCCCAGGTCTCCTCGAGCCACGTCTGCACCGGTCCAGCGTAGGCCCCCGGGCGTTTGCACTCCCTTGGGTCGAGTGCTAAGAATGACGTTGGCACTCTCGGCTTGAGAGTGACAGCACACGCACCATCCGGGCCGACGAGTCGAGGTCCGAAGGCGCCGGCGGGAAGGGTCCGCCGGGACAGCCCGGATCGTCCGTCGCGGGCGACGACTCGGCCATCCGACTTCTGCTCAGAGGATTCGCAAGAGTTATGTCGAAGCTGATTGCTTTCAATGAGGAGGCCCGGCGCGGTCTCGAGCGTGGCATGAACACGCTCGCGGACGCCGTCAAGGTCACCCTCGGCCCGAAGGGCCGCAACGTCGTACTCGAGAAGAAGTGGGGAGCCCCCACCATCACCAACGATGGTGTGAGCATCGCCAAGGAGATCGAGCTCGAGGACCCCTACGAGAAGATCGGCGCCGAGCTGGTCAAGGAGGTCGCGAAGAAGACCGACGACGTCGCCGGTGACGGTACGACGACCGCGACCGTGCTCGCCCAGGCGATGGTCCGCGAGGGCCTGCGCAACGTGGCCGCCGGCGCCAACCCGATGGCGCTCAAGCGCGGCATCGAGAAGGCCGTCGAGGCGGTCTCGTCCCAGCTGCTCGAGATGAGCAAGGACATCGAGACCAAGGAGCAGATCGCCGCGACCGCGACGATCTCCGCCGGTGGCGACACCACCGTCGGCGAGGCCATCGCCGAGGCGATGGACAAGGTCGGCAAGGAAGGCGTCATCACCGTCGAGGAGTCCAACACCTTCGGCATCGACCTCGAGCTGACCGAGGGCATGCGGTTCGACAAGGGCTACATCTCCCAGTACTTCATGACCGACCCGGAGCGCATGGAGGCGGTGCTCGAGGAGCCCTACATCCTCATCGCCAACCAGAAGGTCTCCACGGTCAAGGACCTGCTCCCGCTGCTGGAGAAGGTCATGCAGTCCGGCAAGCCGCTGCTGATCATCGCCGAGGACGTTGACGGCGAGGCGCTGTCGACCCTGGTCGTCAACAAGATCCGCGGCACCTTCAAGTCCGTCGCCGTCAAGGCCCCGGGCTTCGGTGACCGCCGCAAGGCGATGATGCAGGACATCGCGATCCTGACCGGTGGCCAGGTCATCTCCGAGGACGTCGGGCTCAAGCTCGAGAACACCGGGATCGAGCTGCTCGGCCAGGCCCGCAAGGTGGTCATCACCAAGGACGAGACCACCATCGTCGAGGGCGCCGGCGACGAGGAGCAGATCAAGGGCCGAGTCAACCAGATCCGCGCCGAGATCGACAAGAGCGACTCCGACTACGACCGCGAGAAGCTGCAGGAGCGCCTGGCCAAGCTGGCCGGCGGTGTCGCGGTGATCAAGGTCGGCGCGGCCACCGAGGTCGAGCTCAAGGAGCGCAAGCACCGCATCGAGGACGCCGTCCGCAACGCGAAGGCGGCCGTCGAGGAGGGCATCGTCGCCGGTGGCGGCGTCGCCCTGGTGCAGGCAGCGACCAAGGCCTTCGAGAAGCTCGAGTCCGAGGGTGACGAGGCGACCGGTGTCAACATCGTCCGGGTGGCCTCCGACGCCCCGCTCAAGCAGATCGCGGTCAACGCCGGCCTCGAGGGCGGCGTCGTGGCGGAGAAGGTGCGCAGCCTGACCGCAGGCCAGGGCCTCAACGCGGCCACCGGCGAGTACGTCGACATGGTCGCCGAGGGCATCATCGACCCGGCCAAGGTGACCCGCTCGGCGCTGCAGAACGCCGCGTCGATCGCCGCGCTGTTCCTGACCACCGAGGCCGTCGTGGCCGACAAGCCGGAGAAGGCTCCGGCCATGCCCGGCGGCGGCGACATGGGCGGCATGGGCGGGATGGACTTCTGAGCGCCGCCTGACGGAGCGTCCGGCAACGCTCACTCCAGCGCCACCAGCAGGGCCTCTCGCTTCGGCGAGGGGCCCTGCTGCTGCTCTCGGCCGGCGCAGGACGTTGCGCGGGGCCCGGGCAGAATGCCGGCATGACGGTGCACGGTCTGCTGCTCGCCGCCGGGGCCGGACGACGGTACGGCGGCCCCAAGGCGCTGGTCGACGACTGGCTGGCCCGCTCCGTCGGCGTCCTTCGTGACGGAGGCTGCGCCGCGGTCACCGTCGTGCTCGGCGCCTCGTCCGAGCAGGCGCGCGCGCTGGTCCCCGAGGGCACGGCCGTCGTCGTGGCCGCGGACTGGGCCGACGGGATGGGCGCCTCGCTGCGGGCCGGGCTGGCGGCGCTGGACGCGGACGTGACCGCGGTGCTCGTGCACCTCGTCGACCTCCCCGATGTCGACTCGCGAGTGGTCGCGCGGATGCTGGCCGGTGAGGTGACCGCGAGCGCACTGCGCCGAGCGTCGTACGACACAGTGCCGGGCCACCCGGTGCTGATCGGCCGCGACCACGTCGAGGGGGTGCGCCGCAGCGCCACGGGTGACCGCGGGGCGCGGGCGTACCTCGCCACCCACGAGCACGACGTGGTCGAGTGCGGTGACCTGGCGACGGGCGCCGACGTCGACACCGCCCCGGGCTCGTAGGTGGAGCACCGGCCCTCCGGAGCCACCAGCCGCCCGTGACCGGCGCCAACCGGCGACCAACCCGGCCCTGAGTAGCCTCGATCCATGGAGAGCCCCCAGGAGGTCGTGCGCGCCCTGGCGTCGACCGGCTACCTCGCCGACGAGGACCTGGGCACGGTCGTATTCCTGGCCGGGGCGATGCAGCGGCCGTTGCTGCTCGAGGGGGAGCCGGGCACCGGCAAGACCGCCCTCGCCGAGGCGCTGGCGGAGCTGGCCGGCGCACCGCTGATCCGGCTGCAGTGCTACGAGGGCATCGACGCGACCCAGGCGCTCTACGACTGGGACTTCCCGCGCCAGATCCTGCACCTGCGGACGCTCGAGGCGCTGACGAAGACCGGCGAGTTCGACCCCGGCGAGGCGGAGAAGTCGCTCTTCGACGAGCGGTTTCTCTTGGCCCGGCCGGTGCTGCAGGCGCTGCGGCAGAGCACCCGCGAGACACCGGCGGTGCTCCTCGTCGACGAGGTCGACCGGGCCGACGACGAGTTCGAGGCGTTCCTGCTGGAGGTGCTGTCGAGCTGGACGGTCAGCATCCCCGAGCTCGGCACCATCCGGGCGAGCGCGCCGCCGATCGTCGTACTGACCTCCAACCGGACGCGCGAGCTCCACGACGCGCTCAAGCGGCGCTGCCTCTACCACTGGATCGACCACCCCGGCCTCGAGCGGGAGGTGGCGATCGTGCGGAGCCGGCTGCCGGAGGTGGCCGAGGCGCTCGCCCGGCAGGTCGTCGGCGCCGTGCAGCGGCTGAGGACCGAGGACCTGCTGAAGCCGCCCGGCGTCGCCGAGACGCTCGACTGGACGCGGGCGCTGCAGCGGCTCGGTGTCGTCGAGCTCGACCTCGAGACGGCGGCGCGCACGCTGGGCGCGGTGATCAAGTATCGCGAGGACGCCGACCGGGTGAAGCACGCGCTGGATCGGATGCTGGCGCGATGAGCCCCTCGGCAGGCTCGGGGGACAGGGTCGGCTCGGGGGACGGGGTCGGCTCGGGGGAGGGGGTCGGCTCGGGAACCAGAGAGGTCTCCGAGATCCTGCTCGGCTTCACGAGAGCGCTGCGGGCTGCGGGGATGCGGGTCACCCAGGACCGCGCCGCTGGGTTCCTCTCGGCGAGCGCCCTGGTGGGCGCCGGTGACGGGGCGGCTGTCTACCGGGCCGGTCGGGCGACGCTGTGCGGCGGGCCGGACGACCTGGCCCGCTACGACCTGGTCTTCGAGGCGTGGTTCGGGGCGCCGGAGCTGCCCCGCCGGATCCCGCGCGAGGAACCCCGCCAACTCGCCTCGCCGCTGCCGCTCGGCGACGGTGGTGAGCTCGGTGGCGAGCACCAGCCCGACGTGGTGCACGCGACCGCGAGCGAGGCCGAGGTGCTGCAGCACCGCGACGTGGCGAGCCTCTCCGCGGACGAGAAGGCGTTGCTCGACGCGATGATCGGCTCGCTGCGTCCGCGTCCACCCGTACGACGGGCGAGCCGGCGTTCTGCCTGGCGGCGCGGGGAGATCGACGTGCACCGGACCCTGCGGACCACGCTCCGGCAGATGGGGGAACCCGGCCGGATCGACCATCGGCGACGGGGAACTCGCGCGCGGCGCGTCGTACTGCTCGTCGACGTGTCCGGGTCGATGCGGCCCTACGCCGACGCGTTGCTGAGGCTGGCACACGCGATGGTGGTGGGCCCCTCGACAGGCTCGGGGGACAGGGTCGGCTCGGGCCCCTCGACAGGCTCGGGGGACAGAGTCGGCTCGGGGACCGGCGTGGAGGTGTTCACCGTCGGCACCCGGCTGACCCGGGTGACCGAGGCGCTCCGGACCGCCGACCCGGACCGCGCACTGGTCCGGGCGGGGGAGCAGGTGCCGGACTGGTCGGGCGGCACCCGGCTCGGCGAGACGGTGAAGGCGTTCCTGGACCGCTGGGGAGCCCGTGGGATGGCCCGGGGCGCGGTGGTGGTGGTGTTCAGCGACGGCTGGGAGCGCGGTGACGGCGCCGAGCTCGGCGAGCAGCTGGCCCGGCTGCGGCGGCTCGCGCACCGGGTGGTGTGGGTGAACCCGCACCGCGGCAAGCTCGGATATGAGCCCGTGCAGGCCGGCATCGTCGCGGCGCTGCCGCACCTCGACGAGTTCCTGGCCGGGCACTCGTTGCGGACGTTCGAGGAGCTGTTGGAGGTGGTCGCTCGTGCGTGAGGTTCTCCCCGAGCTGCTCGCGTGGTGGCGTGAGGGCAAGCCGGTGGGCGTCGGCACCGTGGTGGCGACGTTCAAGTCGGCGCCGCGGCCACCGGGTGCCTCGATGCTCGTCGGGCCGGAGGACACCGCGGTCGGCTCGGTGTCGGGCGGCTGCGTCGAAGGCGCCGTCTTCGAGCTCGCCAAGGAGGTGACCGAGTCGGGGGAGCCGGTGCTGCAGCGCTACGGGATCTCCGACGACGACGCGTTCGCGGTCGGGCTGACCTGCGGCGGGATCCTGGACGTCTACGTCGAGAAGGTCGACCAGGAGACCTATCCGGAGCTGGGCGAGGTGGCCGAGGACATCGAGGCGGGCCGCCCCGTCGCCGTCGCCACCGTCGTCGAGCACCCCGACACTGCCGTGCTCGGCCGCCGGATGATCGTCCGGCCGGACACCGACCCGACCGGCTCCTTGGGGAGCGACCGGATGGACGCGGCCGTGCACGACGACGCACTCGGGCTGCTCGCCCTGGGGCACAGCGAGACGCTGACCTACGGCCCTGACGGCGAGCGCCGCGGCGAGGGGATGCGGGTCTTCGTGTGGGCGTTCGCGCCGAAGCCGCGGATGCTGGTCTTCGGCGCGATCGACTTCGCCGCGGCGGTCGCGAGGGTGGGCAGCTTCCTCGGCTACCACGTCACCGTCTGCGACGCCCGGCCGGTGTTCGCGACGAACACCCGCTTCCCGGACGCCGACGAGGTGGTCGTGGACTGGCCGCACCGCTTCCTCGAGGCGCAGGTCGAGGCGGGCGAGATCGACCGCCGCACGGTCATCTGCGTGCTCACCCACGACCCGAAGTTCGACGTGCCGGTGCTGGAGGTGGCCCTCCGGCTGCCCGAGATCGCCTACATCGGGGCGATGGGCTCGCGTCGTACTCACGAGGACCGGCTCGCGCGGCTGCGCGAAGCAGGGCTGACCGACGCGGAGCTGGACCGGCTGCACAGCCCGATCGGGCTGGACCTCGGAGCACGGACGCCCGAGGAGACGGCCGTCAGCGTGGCCGCGGAGATCATCGCCGGCCGGTGGGGCGGCAGCGGCGTCCGACTGACCGACACCGGCGGGCGGATCCACCACGAGTGAGCCAGGAGTGAAGACGTCCTGCGAACCGGCCGCCGCGACGACCGGGACGCAGGACGTCCTCACGCGGGGTCAGACGGGGACGATGTTCCCCGCGATCGCGTCCAGCATCTCGGGCGTCACGTCGGCGACACCGTGGTCACGCTGGGCGTGCACGGTGACCTGCCGCATGATCTCTTCCTTGCTCTCGTCCTCGAACCGCGCCGTGCAGCCCGGCATGGCGTCGCCACAGGTGAGTCGGTACTTCATCACTTTCCTCCTTTGACCCCGGACGTCCCGGATGCCCGCGGCTCCGGGTCCGTGCCGGCTGGTTCGTTGGGCAGGCGGACCCACAACACGGTGGTGTCGTCGTCCTCCTCCGCGCCGATGTGCCCGCCCTGGACGACGGTGAGCGCGCGGGCCAGGTAGAGCCCGATCGTCACGCCGGTCGCGTCGTCGTTGCGGTCGAACGGGTCGAAGAGCGCCTCGAGCACCGACGGCCCGAACGGCGTGCCGGTCCGCACCACGCGGACCTCCCGCCATGGGCCGGAGTCGGCCACCTCGAGGTGCACGCTCTCGGGCGCCGGCTCCGCGTGCGCGGCCGCCCACAGGTCCCGGATGATGCGGGTGAGGAGCTGCCGGTCGGCGCGCACCTCGTCCGGCCCGGTGAGCTGGCCGGTGCAGCCGGGCAGCTCCTGGCAGAGCTCGGAAAGGAGCACCGGCTCGGGGCTGATCCGGACCCGGCCCAGTGAGGCGGACGCCATCAGCTCGACGTCGAGTGCGCGCTCGGCCAGCCGCGCGAGCGCCTCGTACAGCCGGCCGACCGAGTCGGCGATCTGGTCCTCCGGGATGTCACCGTCGGCGAGCATGTCCGCCCAGCCCTGGGCCACGGCCAGCGGCGTGCGCAGCTCGTGGGCGAAGGCGGCGAGGAAGCGGTCCCGCTGCCGGGCCGAGTCAGGGTCGGGCCGGTTGGTGATGGTGGCGGTCCCGGCGACCAGGAAGTCGCGCACCCAGCGATGCACCATCGAGGTCTCGACGTCCCACTCCTCGGCGACGTCGTCGATGGACTCTCCTCCGAGCACGGCGAGGACCATCGTCACCCGAGGGTCGACCTTCGCCTGTACGGCGACGCGGGGGTCCACGGAGCTACGCTTCGCCGCGGCCTCGAGCCGCAACGGCTCGGCAGCCTGCGATGCATCGCACATGCGTGTCCCTCGGTCCGCGGACGTGCCGAACCGACGGCACACCCTCCCTTGTGTCCGCGCTCCCGAGAACGAGCGGCCTCCCTTACTCCAGAGTACGCCAGCGCGCGCCATGGCGGGAGGTTTCCGGTACCTCGGCCCACGACGGGTCGTCCGACGCCTCGTCGAGGGTTCCCGGGGCCTTCGCCGCCCGGCTACTGTGATCCGGACCACAGGCCTCTCATCGGGACGGGATCCCATGATCAGCAGGACAGCGCTCACCCAACGCCGCCACCATGCCGTCCGGGCGTGGACCACCTTCACCGAGCAGGGCGATGCGGCGGCCGGGCTGGTGCGGCCGGAGATCCTCCGGAGCTGGCAGCGGTCGCACGCCGCCATCCCGACCGGTGTCACGGAGGCCCCCCTGGCCGACGAGTCCGAGACGCGGGCGTTCTGGGAGGGCTCGCCACTGCAGCGGGCGGTCCGCTCGGTCGAGCAGGACCTGCGTCGTACGGCGGAGGACGGCGACCTCGTCATCGCCGTGACCGATGCGCAGACCCGGATCCTGTGGACGTACGGCGGCCGGGTGATGCGCAACAAGGCCGAGAGCGTGAACTTCGTGCCGAGCAGCCTGTGGGACGACACCAGTGTCGGCACCAACGCCCTCGACCTGGCCAACCGGCAGGGCGGGCCGGCGATGGTGTTCAGCGCCGAGCACTACGCCGAGATCGTGCACAACTGGGTGTGCTGGGCCGCGCCGGTCTACGACCCGGCCAGCGGTGAGCAGCTCGGGGTCATCGACCTCTCCACGACCTGGGACCGGACCCACCCGATCGGCCTGGCCACTGCCAGGGTGATGGCCCGACTGATCGAGAGCGCGATGCCGGTCTCTCGCACGCACCCCGGACTGCCCCGGCAGCGGGCGGAGTCCGAGCCCGGCCTGTCGCTGAAGCTGCTCGGGGCCGCCGAGGCGTGGCTCGACGGGAAGCGGCTCTACCTCAACCGCCGGCAGAGCGAGATCCTCGCGCTGCTCGCCCTGAACCCGCAGGGCCTCTCGCTGGAGCACCTGCACGCCCTGCTGTACGGCGACGAGTCGGTGACGTTCTCCACCCTCAAGGCCGAGGTCTCGCACCTGCGGGCGAATCTCGAGGGGCAGCTCGCGTCGCGGCCCTACCGGCTCACCATGCCGGTGCAGGTGGACGTCACCGACGTCCTCGAACTGCTGCAGCGCGGTGAGGTGAGTGCCGCCGTCACGGCCTACGGCGGCGACCTGCTGCCGGGTACGAACTCGCCGGCGCTGACCGAGCTGGCCGAGGTCGTCGCGGTCGCCGTCCGTGAGGCGCTGCTGGCCGATCCCGAGCCGGCCGCCGTGGCGCGCTACACCGAGCTCGCGCCCTACGACACCGACGTCATGGAGGTCTGCCTCGCCGTCCTCGGCGCTCAGCACCACCCCGTCAAGGCGCTGCTGAAGGGACGACTGGCGGCCGCGCGCCGCTGACGTCAGGCATCCGTTGGCAACAGCAGGTTGCTGTCGGTCGTGGTGGCGGGGCCCGACGTGGATGGCCCCGCGTTGACAACAGGTTGTCGTCGGCCGGGGTGAGGCGGGCGGAGGGTGCGCGCGCGTTGACAGCAGGTTGTTGTCGGTCGAGGTGGCGGGCGACGTGGACGGCTCCGCGTTGGCAACAGGTTGTCGTCGGCTTGGGGTGGCAGACGGAGCGTGTGCGGCCCGTTGACAACAGGTTGCTGCCAACCGAGGGGCACCTGGGCGGGGCCCCCCGACATGACAGCAACCGCTTGTTGTCACGCGAGGTCGCCGCCGGGCCAGCGTGCTGCTCGGCTGCGCTTGGCAACAGTTTGCTGTCAAACGGTCTGCCCGCCGCGGATTCGCGCTGTTGTTGACAACACCTTGCTGTCAACGGATCTGGCCTCCTGCGGATCGGCGCCGTTGTTGACAACATCTTGTCGCCAACCACCGCGGCACCAGGCCGGCCGCCCAGGGGCGAGGCCAAGCAGGGGGACAGCTGCCACGTGTCGTCCACAGCCCTCTTCTGGGCGATGGTCGTCCACAGGCGTCGTCATCGGTCTGGCGCAGCGTTCCCCTCGCGGCGATGGTGATCCGCATGCCGAGGAGAATCGATGAACGTGCGAACTTCGACAGGGTGACCTCCGGAGCCATCCGGGTGGTCGACGAACGGGGCTTGGCGGGCCTCAGCTGGCAGGCGGTGGCCACGGCCAGCGGGATGTCCGTCGGCGAGGTGCGGCACCGCTGCGAGCTGAGCCGGGACCGACTGGTCCGGCTGATGGTGATCGCCCTGTGCCGCTCCCGGACGGAGCGACTACAACGGGCCGGCGTGTACCCCTTCAGCACTGTCTCGTCGCTGCAGCGGGCGATCGCGATGCTTCCCCGCACGGAGGATGACCGACGGGACGTCAGGGTCACGGCTCAGCTCGCGGCGGTGGCGTCGCTGCCGCCCGACGCGGAACGGCTCCTCCGCAAGCACGATGCCGAGCACCGCGAGTGGTGCCTGCGCGTCATGGACGGTGAGCCGGTGGGCGGCGCAGTGCTCTACGCCGTCACCACCGGGCTCGAACGAGCCACGTCGGACCGGGACGTCCCGATGGAGGTGGACGTCGCCGAGCAGGCGCTGCAAGCGGTGCTCGGGTCCGATGGTGAGTCCGGGCGGCACGCCGCGGCCGGAATGGCACCCGACCCCGACGTCGCGGTGGTGAGGGGAATACCGAGCGCGACGGGCCCTGTCCTGAGCGCTGCCGCGGCAGCCGAGTCGGGGCCCGCCTCCGGGGCTGCCGCGGCAGCCGTGTCGAGGCCCGCCTCCGGGCCCGCCTCCGGGGCCGCCTCCGGGCCGGCCTCCGCGCCGGTCGCCAGCACCAACCTTTCGCCAACCGGCACCGACCTAGCGTGAGGGCCGTCACACCCCGGTGTGGCCTGTGATCGCCTACGCGAGGAGCGCCCATGACCAGGATCGAACTCACCGTCGACGGAGCGCGGGTCTCCGACGACGTCGAGCCGCGGATGCTGCTCGTGCACTATCTGCGCGAGAAGCTCGGCAAGACCGGCACCGTGATCGGCTGCGACACCTCCAACTGCGGGGCCTGCACCGTCCACCTGGACGGCCGGAGCGTGAAGTCCTGCAACGTGCTCGCCGTCCAGGCCGACGGCGCCGAGGTGACCACGATCGAGGGCCTGGCCGCGACCGCGGGCACCGACGGCCACCTGCACAAGGTGCAGGAGGCCTTCCACGAGTGCCACGCCCTCCAGTGCGGCTTCTGCACGCCGGGCATGATCATGCAGTCGGTCGACCTGCTGAACGACAACCCCAACCCGACGGAGGAGGAGATCCGCCTCGGGATCGAGGGCAATCTCTGCCGCTGCACCGGCTACCACAACATCGTCCGCGCGGTACAGACCGCTGCGGGGACGGGAGGCGCCCAGTGACCGCCGTACAGGACTCGGCCCAGGAGACCTCGACCACCGAGATCGGCCGCGACCGGCGCCGCAAGGAGGACCAGCGGCTGATCACCGGACGGACCCGCTGGACCGACAACATCACGCTCCCGGGGATGCTGCACCTCGCGATGGTGCGCAGCCCCTACGCGCACGCGAAGATCACCAGCATCGACACCTCTGCGGCCCAGCAGGCGACCAACGTGGTCGCCGTCTACACCGGCGCGGACCTCGACGAGTCGGCCGGCGTGCTCATCAACGCCTGGCCCATCACACCGGACCAGAAGACGCCGAACCACCCGCCGATCCCGGCCGACCGGGTCACCTTCGCCGGCGAGATCGTCGCCTGCGTGGTGGCCCGCAGCGCGGCCGAGGCCAGGGACGCCGCGGAGCTCGTCGACGTCGAGTACGAGGAGCTCCCCGCCGCCCTCGACCTCAAGGAGGCGGTCGCCGCTGACCAGTCGAACGGGGTGCTGGCCCACCCGGACCTCGGCACCAACAAGTCCGCCTTCTGGAAATTCGACTCCGCCGAGGCCGGGACCGGCGGCGACGTCGAGGAGGCCATTGCGAAGGCTCGCAACGACGGCGTCCTGATCGAGCGGGAGTACCGCCAGCAGCGGCTGATCCCCGCCTTCATGGAGCCCCGCTCGGTGGTCGTCGACCCGACCGGCGAGCAGTTGACGATGTGGTCGGCCACGCAGATCCCGCACATCCTCCGGTTCGCGCTCGCGGCCACCACGGGCGTCCCCGAGTCGAAGATCCGGGTGATCGCCCCCGACGTGGGCGGCGGCTTCGGCGGCAAGCTGCAGGTGACCCCCGAGGAGTGGACCGCCTGGTGGGTGGCGCGCCAGCTCGGCAAGCCGGTGAAGTACACCGAGACCCGCTCGGAGTCGCTGATGGCCGGCCACCACGGTCGCGACCAGTGGCAGAAGCTGACCCTGGCCGCCGAGAAGGACGGCACGGTCACCGGCCTCAAGGTCGAGCTCACCGCCGACCTCGGCTCCTACGTCTCGCTCGTGGGCGGCGGGGTGCCGGTGCTGGGCGCGTTCATGTTCAACGCGATCTACAAGTTCCCGGCCTACCAGTTCACCTGCCAGACGGTGCTGACCAACAAGACCTGGACCGACGCCTACCGCGGCGCCGGCCGGCCCGAGGCCACCTTCGCGATCGAGCGGCTGATGGACGAGCTCGCCAACGAGCTCGGCGTGGATCCGTTGGAGGTCCGTGAGAAGAACTGGATCAGGCACGAGGAGTTCCCGTTCACCACGGTGGCGGGCCTGGAGTACGACTCGGGCAACTACGAGGCCGCCACCGAGAAGGCCAAGGAGCACTTCGGGTACGACGAGCTGCGGGCCGAGCAGCAACGGCGGCGCGACAGCAACGACCCGGTCCAGCTGGGCATCGGCGTCTCGACGTTCACCGAGATGTGCGGGCTGGCGCCGAGCCGGGTGCTCGGCAGCCTCGACTACGGGGCGGGCGGCTGGGAGCACGCGAGCGTGCGGATGCTGGCCACCGGCAAGGTCGAGGTCGTGGTCGGGGTCAGCCCGCACGGCCAGGGCCACGAGACGGCGTTCAGCCAGATCGTCGCCGACCGGCTCGGGGTGCCGTTCGAGGACGTCGAGATCCTGCACGGCGACACCCAGATCTCGCACAAGGGCCTGGACACCTACGGGTCCCGTTCGCTGGTCGTCGGCGGCGAGGCACTCGTCCGGGCGGCCGACAAGGTGATCGAGAAGGCCAAGCCCTACGCCGCGCACATGCTGGAGGCGAACCCGGACGACATCGAGTTCCAGGCCGGCCGACTCGGCGTGAAGGGCACCGACCAGTCGGTGGCTCTGACCGAGATCGCGACGGCGGCGTTCGCCTCGCACGACTACCCCGAGGGGCTCGAGCCCGGCATCGACGCCGAGGCGACCTACGACCCGGTCAACTTCAACTTCCCGCACGGCACCCACCTGTGCGCCGTCGAGGTGGACACCGAGACCGGTCAGGTGAAGATGCGCAAGTACACCTGCGTCGACGACATCGGCAACGTGATCAACCCGCTGATCGTCGAAGGACAGGTGCACGGCGGCCTGGTGCAGGGCATCGCCCAGGCGCTGTGGGAGGAGGCGGTGCACGACGAGTCCGGGACGCTGGTCAGCGCCAGCTTCGTCGACTACCTCGTGCCGACCGCCGCCGACACGATCAGCTTCGACGTGGACCACAACTCCACCGCGTCGCTGACCAACACGCTGGGCACCAAGGGCGTCGGGGAGGCCGGGACGATCGCCTCCACGCCGGCGGTCGTGAACGCGGTCGTCGACGCGCTGCGCCCGTTCGGCGTGCACGACGTGCAGATGCCGTGCACCCCCGAGCGGGTGTGGAAGGCGGTCCACGCCGGTGACGGCGGTGGCACCACCGAGGCGGCGGCACCCCACTTCGACGCGGCCACCGGTGAGACGGGCCAGACCGACCGCAGTGCCGGCGCCGACGATCCCGGCGCACCCGAGGAAGGAGCAGGCGCATGATCCCCGCCAAGTTCGACTACGCCGCACCCACCTCCGTCGAGGAGGCCCTCGGACTGCTCGCCGAGCACGGGGACGACGCCAAGGTCCTCGCCGGTGGCCAGTCCCTGCTCCCGGTGCTCCGGATGCGGCTGAACGCTCCGGAGATGGTCGTCGACATCGGCAGGATCGACGCGCTCAAGGGCATCACCGACGACGGCTCGACCGTGACGATCGGAGCGATGACGCCGTACTACGAGATCCTCGCCAACGACACCGTGCGGACCAGCTGCGGCCTGCTGCACAAGGCGATCACCGAGGTCGCCGACCCGCAGATCCGGCACCGCGGCACCCTCGGCGGCGCCCTGGTGCACGCCGACCCGGCAGGCGACTGCGGGGCGCCGGTCCTGGCCATGGACGCGGAGCTGGTGATCACCGGCAGCGGCGGCGAGCGCACGGTCGCGGCCGCGGACTTCTTCGAGGACCTCTTCACCACCGCGGTCGGCGAGGACGAGCTGCTCACCGCCATCCGGGTGCCGAAGTACGACGGCTGGGGGTCGCACTACGAGAAGTTCGTCCGGGTCGCGCACCAGTGGCCGATCGTGGCGGTCGCCGCCCAGGTCAAGGTGGACGGCGGCACCATCTCCGAGGCGCGCATCGGCCTGACGAACATGGGCTCGACGCCGCTGCGGGCCACGGGGGTCGAGCAGGCGCTCGCCGGCAAGGAGGCCACCGAGGCCGCCGTACGCGAAGCATGTGACCGCGCGGCCGAGGGTACGAACCCACCGTCGGACCTCAACGGCGACGCCGACTACCGCAAGCACCTGGCGACCGTGCTCACCCGGCGAGCCGTCCTGGCCGCGGCCGGTGCGCAGACCGGATGAGGGCCCCGCTGTCCGCTGACAAGGAGACCTCGTGGAACTGACCCATCGCTTCACCGTCCCGGCCGGTGTCGAGGAGACCTGGGCCGCGCTCAACGACATCGAGTCGGTGGCCGGCTGCTTCCCCGGGGCCAAGGTGACCTCCGTCGAGGACGACACCTTCCACGGCACCGTGAAGGTCAAGCTCGGCCCGATCGCGCTGGTCTACAACGGCACCGGCGAGTTCGCCGAGAAGGACGAGTCGGAGCACCGCCTGGTGATCCGGGCCAAGGGCAAGGACAAGCGGGGCAACGGCACCGCCGGCGCCGACGTGGTGGCGACCATGACCGCAGCCGGCGAGGCTGCCACCGACGTCGAGGTCGTCACCGACCTGGCCATCACCGGCAAGCCGGCCCAGTTCGGCCGTGGCGTGATCCAGGACGTCTCCGACAAGCTGCTCGGCCAGTTCGCCAGCTGCCTGGAGGAGAAGGTGGGAGGTACGACGAACGCCTCGGCCCAGGCTGCGGCGCAGGGCATCGACGACGACGATCCGGACGCCGGCCCCGCCTCGGTTCCCTCCGGCGCCGCGGTGCAGCCCGAGCCCGACGGCGATCAGGACGCCGGAGCGGCCTCCCGTCCGGCGGGGGCAGCGGCACCCGGCGGGACCTCTGTCGAGACCCGGGAGCCGGGCCGGCTGTCCAGCATCGGCGGCACCCCTCGGCCCGGCGAGCACCGCGCCGACGTCTCGTCCACGGACGAGGAGGACGACGCCCTCGACCTGGGCTCGGCCCTGCTGCCGGTGCTGCTCAAGTCCTACGGCAAGCAGGTCGCCGCCGGCCTCGGCGTGCTGGCAGTGCTGCTCTGGCTGCTCCGCCGCCGGTCCGGTCCCCGAGCCTGACGCCCCGGTCCCCGAGCCTGTCGAGGGGCCTACAGCACGTTCAGCGGCCGGAACTGCACGCTGATCCGCGGCCCGACCGGCCTGGTCGTCTTGAGGATGGCGTGCTCCCAGGTGCGCTGGCAGCTGCCGCCCATGACGATGAGGTCGCCGTGCCCGAGCAGGTGGTGCACGGCGTGCCCGCCGCCACGTGGGCGCAGGCTCAACCGGCGCGGCGAGCCGAGCGACACGATCGCCACCATGGTGTCGCTGCTGCGGCCCCGGCCGATCCGGTCACCGTGCCAGGCGACCGAGTCGTTGCCGTCCCGGTAGTAACAGCAGCCGGCCGTGACGAACGGCTCGCCCAGCTCGTCGGCGTAGTGCCGGTCCAGCGCGTCGCGAGCCTCCGCGAGCGAGGGGTGCGGCAGCTCCTCGCCCGCCCCGTAGTGGCAGAGCAGTCGCGGGACGTCGACCACCCGGTCGTACATCGGCCGCCGGTCGGCCCGCCAGGGCACGTTGGCGACCATCTCGGCGAAGACCTCGTCGGCGTCGGTGAACCACCCCGGCAGCACGTCCACCCAGGCGCCGCGCGACAACGGGAGGCGTCGTACTCCCGCCAGGGAGCCACTCGCTGAGGCGGCCCCGGTCGACTCCGGGTCACCGAACAGGGTCGGCTGGAAGGCAACGGTCATGACCACACGATACGCGATTCTTCGAACGGACGTTCGAACGATCGCGTGTCGAAGCGAAATTGCCGATTTGGGTAACGCGCGTCGGCTTGACCCGCAACACTGTGATCCGGGGTGTGGGAATCAGGTGGCCGCTCGGGCGTCACCGGGAACGAAAGGCACGAGGTGGGGGAGCAGGCTCGAGCGATCTCGCGCAGGGGGCGCAAGCATCTGCTGGTCCGTGAATACGTCCGCTCGCTGATCGTCGACGCGGAACCGGGCAGCCCGGCGCCGTCCGAGCGCGACCTTGTCGAGCAGTTCGGCGTCGCCCGGATGACCGTCCGGCATGCCCTCGACGGACTGGTGGCCCAGGGCCTCCTCGAGCGCATCCCCGGCCGTGGCACCTTCGTCACCAAGCCGCTCATCGACATGCAGATGCGGCTCTCCTCGTTCAGCGAGGAGATGGAGCGCCGCGGCAAGCGACCAGGGTCGCGGACCATCCTCGCGCGGCGCGAGCGCGCCGGGCCGGGTCTGGCTCGGGCCCTGGAGACCGAGGTCGGCGCGACCATCGCCCACTGGCAACGGCTTCGCCTCGCGGACGAGTCACCGGTCGCGCTGCAGCACGTCTACGTCTCGCTGGACACGTTCCCGCACTTCCTGGACGAGGCACTGCCGCCCAGCCTCTACTACTGGTTCGCCGACCAGGACCTGATGCCGACCTGGGGCGAGGACTCCGTCGTGGCGGCGATCGCCACCCAGGAGGAGGCCGAGCTGCTCGAGCTCGAGCCGGGCGCTCCGGTGCTGCACATCTCCCGGCGGGCGTTCTGCCGCGAGACGCCGCTGGAGGTCACCCGCAGCATCTACCGCGCGGACCGCTACACCCTCTGGGTGCCGGTTCTGCGTCCCGAGCACCTCAGGTAGTCAGGCGGCTAGGACAGCTGGCCCACGGGCGCGACCACGGTCCCGGACTCCTCGCACACCCAGTGCGGGTCGGGGCCGCCGAGGTCGGGGGCGACGTAGAGCGCGTGCGGCTCCGCTGCGTCGCACGCCCGGCACAGCGGCCAGCGGCCCCGACTCTCCAGCAGGCCGTCCTGGACGTCCTGGGCGACCAGGCCGACCACGAAGTCGCGGCCCTCGGTCCACTGTTCGAGCCACCAGCCCCTCTGGGCGACCGCCTCCTCGAGAAGGGAGACGGAGTCAGCACTCGCAACGCCGGTGCGTTCCAGGTCGTGCAACACGAGCGCGCGTGCCGCGGTCACGGGATCCTCAGGTGCCACGATGGCCATTGTGACCCCACCACCCCAAGCGCAGCCGGCCGGAGCGACGCAGCCGGTGGCCAGCGGCTCGATCCACGAGGACACCGCGCTGCTCGAGGTCGTCGTGCTCCACCCGCGCGACGCCGAGGTGGCGACCGCCGGCGGGGCCGACCGGCTGCTCGTGCTGACCGCGCCCGGGAGCGGCGGGCGGACGCCCGGCGCGGCACTCGTCTCGGCGGTGGTCCGGGAGACCGACCTGCCCGTGCGGGTGCTGCTGCGCGCGGATGAGTCCTACGGGATCACCGCCGACGACTTCAGGAAGTACGTCGACCTCGCGGCCACCTTCCGAGAGCTGGGTGCCGTCGGCTTCTCCTTCGGGTTCCTCGACCGGGACCTCGAGATCGACCGCGCCTCTTGCGCCGAGCTCGCCCGTGAGCTGGGCGCGCCGTGGAGCTTCCATCGCGGCTTCGACGCGGCGCTGTATCCCGAGCGCGCCTGGCGCGACGTCCTCGCGCTCCCCGGCATCGACGGGGTCGCCTCGGCCGGCTCCACTCGAGGCTTCGCCATCGGCGGCGAGGAGCTCATCGAGCGCGCCCGCGCCGACGCAGGAGTGGCCCGGCTGCTGCTCGCCTCCGGCGGCCTGACCACCGAGGAGATCCCGTGGCTCATCCGCGCCGGGGTCCGCCAGTTCGCGCTGGGTGACGAGGTACGGCAGGACCGGTCCTGGGACAAGGCGTACGTCGGTCTCGACTACGTCCGCTCGTGGCGGATGCTGCTCGACGACGCACTGATGCGCTCGCTCGGCATCCCGGTGGACTGACCCTCCGGGAAGGCCACGCCGTCGCCTGCGCGTGGGTACGCTGGCAGCCCGCAGCGTCGGCACCCCCTGGAGGTGCTCCATGGCAGAACTCGTCCGCACCAACAACCTCGGCCTGATCTCCGTGATCGAGGGGCTGCTCGCGGGAGAGGGCATCCCCTACCTGGTGACCGACCGCAACATGAGCATCATGGAGGGCTCCATCGGAGCGATCCAGATGCGGGTCCTGGTCCATGACGACCTCGAGGACGAGGCCCGCGAGCTGCTCACCGAGGCCGAGCTCGGGCACTGGCTCCGGGCGACCAGCTGACCCTGGCTCCGGGCGACCAGCTGACCCTGGCTCCCGAGCCTGTCGAGGGACCGGCCAGCGGCTCGGGCAAGTCGCGCGAGTGCAGCACCACCAGGGACGTCACCGCGCGGGTCAGGCACACGTAGAGCCGACGCAGCCCGATCAGCGGCGACACCTCGGCGTCGGCGACGGCGGCCGGCTCGAGCAGGACGACGTGGTCGAACTCCAGGCCCTTGGCAAGTGAGGCCGGTACGACGTCGACGCGGGCCTCGAACTCGACGTCGTCCAGCCCGTCCGCGGCGCCCAGCACCACGTGCGGCACCTCGGCCAGGGCGGCCGACACCGGCGCCACCGAGGTGTCCGGGACGATCACGCCGATCGACCCGACCTTCTCGGCGAGCGACGCGAGCACCCGAGGCAGCGAGGCGACCGGGTCGTCGACCCGCTCGACGACGAGCTCGCCGCGCGCCCGTCGTACCGAGACGGGAGGGGTCAGACCGGGCGCGATCAGCGGCAGCAGCCGGGCGGCGTACTCGATCACCGAGCCCGGCACCCGGAAGCCGCGGGTGAGCTCGTCGACGACGGCGTCCGGCTTGCCGAGGTGGCCCAGCGCCTCCGTCCACGACGCCACCCCGAACCCGGTCGTCGACTGCGCGAGGTCGCCCAACACGGTGACCGAGCCGGTCGACGCCCGCCGGCCGACAGCGCGCAGCATCATCGGGGACAGGTCCTGGGCCTCGTCGAGCACGACGTGCCCCACCGACGGCGTCCGGTGCAGCAGGTCGGCCGCCTCGTCGACGAGCACCGCGTCGGCCAGCGACCAGGGCGCGGAGCCGGGCGCCCGCCCCGGCCTGGGCCACAGCACAGCGGCCTGCTCGTCGGCCCTGAGGATGCCGTCGGCCGCAGCGGTGAGGAGCTCCGGCTCGGAGAGCAGGCGCAGCACCAGCCGGGCCGGGTCGACCGTCGGCCAGAGCAGGTCGACGTATTGCCTGACCGGCCGGCTGCGGGCGACGGCGTCCTGGACCCGGTCGTCCGGGGAGTCGCCGGCGCGCTCCATCTTGACCAGGATCGCGTGCGCGAGCCGTTGCGCGAGCATGTCGCGGCCGGCGCCGTACCGCACCCCTCGGGCGCGCATCTCCGCGACGATCTCGGCGGCCTCGTAGGCCGGAACCCGCCAGCGCGCGGACCCACGGGGTACGACGAGCCCCTCGGCCGGCTCGCCGAGGTGGGACCACAGCGCCCGCTCGAGGACCCGCACCATCCGGGCATCGCCCTTGACCGCAGCCGCCCCCGGCGGGTCCTCGCGGCGCAGCGACGCCTTCGGGTGCCGGGACACCAGGCCGTGCAGCACCAGCGCCGCCACCGTCGCCTGTCGCGCGTCGATCTCGCCGAGGGCGGGCAGCACGTCGCCGATGTAGCGCAGGAAGGACGCGTTCGGGCCGACGACCAGCACGCCCTGGCGGTGCAGCTGGTCACGGTGGGCGTAGAGGAGGTAGGCGGCCCGGTGCAGGCCGACCGCGGTCTTGCCCGTGCCCGGGGCGCCCTGGACGCAGACCGAGCGGGCCAGGTCGGCCCGGACGATCACGTCCTGCTCGGGCTGGATGGTCGCCACGATGTCGCGCATCGGCCCGACGCGCGGGCGCTCGATCTCCGCCTCGAGGATCGCCGAGTGCGCGCTGGCATCGGTCGACGCCAGCAGCGACTCGTCCTCGTAGGCCGTCATCTGCCCGCGCACGAAGCCGTAGCGCCGACGACGGCGCAGGCCCATCGGCTCCTGCTGCGAGGCCCGGTAGAACGGCCGGCTCACCGGCGCGCGCCAGTCCACCACCATCGGCTCGCCGTCCTCGTCGCTGACGTGCCGCCGGCCGACGTGGAAGGTCTCCCCGCCGACCTCCGGCGCGTCCTCGAGGTAGTCGAGCCGGCCGAAGAAGAGCGGCACCGTCGGGTCGTCGGCCAGCGCCTTGCGCCGCAGCGCGAAGCTCGACTCGAGGACCTGCTGACTGACCCAGTCGCCGGCGGCCGCGGAGTCGAGGGCCTCGGTGCGCGCGCGCATCCGCGCCAGCGCTGCCCGCGAGCGGTCCAGGTGCTGCTGCTCGTCGACGAGCTCGGCGGTGTCGTCGGCGGGCATGATGATTCCTCCGCTCCGCGGTCGGTCCAGGGGGGTGGGGGCGGGAGGCGACGTTACCAACGGGAGCGGTTTCTGCCATATTGAATTCCGCCATCTGCCCCGTCCAGCCCGGAGGACGTCCGTCGTGAAGCGCTTCTCGCCGCACGTCATCGTGCTGGCGGCTGCCCTCGCGGCGACGCTGCTGGGCGTCGTACCGACGGCGACCGCGCGCAGCCAGGGCGGCAGCGCGCCGCACCCGACGGGGGCCGGCGAGGCGGTGGCGCTGTCGGCGTGGCAGGAGTGCAGCGACCCCTTCCTGGACAGCTACGGGCTCGAGTGCGCCCGGTTGCGCGTCCCGCTGGACTACGCCCACCCGGACCGCGGCACGATCTCGCTGGCGGTGACCCGGCGGCTGCACGACCCGGACGCCGGCGACTACCAGGGCGTCCTCGTGACCAGCCCTGGCGGGCCGGGCGGGAGCGGCACCTGGATGCCGGCCCTGGCCGACTACGTGCCGCAGGGAGCCGGCGACACCTACGACTGGATCGGGCTCGACCCGCGCGGGGTCGGCGCCAGCCAGCCGGCGCTGCACTGCGAGCCCCGCCGCCTTCGGCGAGACCGGCCCGGCTACGTCCCGGCCGACCGGGCCCAGGAGCGTGCCTGGCTGCACGCCACCGGCCGTTACGGCCGCTCGTGCGCCGACGGCGCGGGCGCCCGGTTGCTGCCCTTCATGACCACGCTGGACAACGTCCGCGACCTGGAGAGCCTGCGCGCCGCCCTGGCGGAGCAGCAGCCCGGGGCCGGCTCCCGGCTGAACTTCTACGGCTACGACTACGGCAGCTACCTCGGCGAGGTCTACGCCACCCGCTACCCGCAGCGCGTCGGCCGGTTCGTGCTCGACGGCGTGGTCGACCCCGGCCGGGTCTGGTACCGCGCGCACCGCGACCGGGCGCGCGGCCTGCAGCGCAACCTCGGGCTCTGGTTCCGCTACCTCGCCGACCACAGCGACGCCTTCGGTCTCGGCGGCGACTGGCGTGAGCTGCGTGCCCGGCACCACGCGCTGCTGCACCGTTTGGCAGAGCACCCGGTCGCCGGGGGTCGCCTCGGCGTCGACGAGCTCACCGACGTGTTGCTGAGGGTTGGTGGCAGCGCCACCGAGTGGCTGTCCGTGGGCCGCGCCTACGCCGACCTCGTCCTCCACGACGACGCCCGCGCCCTCCTGCGCGAGTACCGCAGCAGCCGCGGCGGCGACAACGGGTACGCGGTGCACAGCGCCGTCGAGTGCACCGACGCGTCGTGGCCGTCGTGGGCACACCAGCGTCGCGTCGCTCGGGCGGGCGACCAGCAGGCGCCGTACCTGCTCTGGGCCGGCACCTGGTACGACGCCCCGTGCCGTGCCTGGCCGACGCGGTCGCACGTGCCGGTCAGCGTGCGCGACGAGGGCATCGGCAACAGCATCCTGCTCGTCAACGAGACCCGCGACGCGGTGACGCCGTTCTCCGGTGCGGTGAGGGTGCGCGAGCTGTTCCCGACGGCGCGGCTGATCGCGGGCACCGGTACGACGCACGGGTCGTCGTTGAGTGGGGTGGCCTGCGTCGACGACGCGATCGCCGCCTACCTGCGCGACGGCACCGCACCGCCACGTCGACCGGTCCGGGGCGCCGACCTGACCTGCCCCGGCCTCGCTCCGGAGGAGCCGTTCGCGGAGAGCCCCCCGCGCGGGCTGCCGGACTCCCTCCGGGCACGACTGATCCAGGCCCAGCACCCGATGCCCTGACCCCGGTCTCCGAGCCTGCCCTGGCCCCCGAGCCTGCCCTGGCCCCGAGCCTGACGAGGGGCCGCCCCCGGCGTCAGGCCGTCAGGTCGCCGGCATCCACGATCCGGTAGGCGTACCCCTGCTCGGCGAGGAAGCGTTGGCGGTTCTGCGCGAAGTCGGCGTCGACGGTGTCGCGCGAGACGATGGTGTAGAACGTCGCCGTCCCCCCGTCGCGCTTGGGCCGCAGCAGCCGGCCGAGTCGCTGGGCCTCCTCCTGCCGGGAGCCGAACGAGCCGGAGATCTGGATCGCGACGGCCGCCTCGGGCAGGTCGATCGAGAAGTTCGCGACCTTGGACACCACCAGCAGGTCGATCTCCCCGGACCGGAACGCCTCGAAGAGCCGCTCGCGTTCCTTGACGCTGGTCTCGCCCTTGATCACCGGGGCGCCGAGGTGCTCGCCGAGCTCGTCGAGCTGGTCGATGTACTGGCCGATCACCAGGGTCGGCTCGCCGCGGTGCCGCTCGACGAGCTGCTCGGCGACCCGGGTCTTGGCGAACGTGCACGCCGCCAGCCGGTAGCGCTCGTCGGCGTCCGCCGTCGCATAGACCATCCGCTCCCCGTCGGGCAGCGAGACGCGCACCTCCACGCAGTCGGCCGGGGCGATCCAGCCCTGGGCCTCGATGTCCTTCCACGGGGCGTCGTACCGCTTGGGCCCGATCAGGCTGAACACGTCGCCCTCGCGGCCGTCCTCGCGCACCAGGGTCGCGGTGAGGCCGATCCGGCGGCGGGCCTGCAGGTCGGCGGTCATCCGGAAGATCGGCGCGGGCAGCAGGTGCACCTCGTCGTAGACGATCAGGCCCCAGTCCTTGGCGTCGAACAGCTCGAGGTGGGCGTAGACGCCCTTCCGTCGCGTGGTCATCACCTGGTAGGTGGCGATGGTGACCGGCCGGATCTCCTTCTTGGTGCCGGAGTACTCGCCGATCTCGTCCTCGGTCAGGGAGGTACGGCGGACCAGCTCTTCCTTCCACTGACGCGCGGAGACGGTGTTCGTCACGAGGATCAGCGTGGTCGCCCTGGCCTGCGCCATCGCGGCCGCACCGACGATGGTCTTGCCGGCGCCGCAGGGCAGCACCACCACGCCGGAGCCGCCGTGCCAGAACGACTCGACCGCCTCGGCCTGGTAGGGGCGCAGCACCCAGCCGTGCTCGGCCAGCTCGATCGGGTGCGCCTCGCCGTCGACGTAGCCGGCGAAGTCCTCGGCCGGCCAGCCGAGCTTGAGCAGCGCCTGCTTGAGGTTGCCCCGCTCGGACGGGTGCACGGCGACCGTCTCGTCGTCGAGGCGCTCGCCCAGCATCGGCTTGACCTTCTTGGCGCGCAGCACCTCCTCCAGCACCGGCCGGTCGGTGGTGGTGAGCACCAGCCCGTGCGTGGGGTGCTTGTCCAGCCGCAGCCGCCCGTAGCGGGCCATCGTCTCGGCGACGTCGACGAGCAAGGCGTGCGGCACGGAGTAGCGGGAGTACTCCAGCAGCGTGTCGACGACCTGCTCGGCGTCGTGGCCGGCGGCGCGGGCGTTCCAGAGTCCGAGCGGGG
>DASSOK010000105.1:0-27237 GCA_035700665.1 Marmoricola sp. | reverse complement strand
CCCGCCGTTGCCGTCGACGCGCCCGAGGAACTCCCGGAACGCCTCGGGCCTGGTGGGTGACCACTTGGAGAACACCTGCAGCGACCTGGCCGCGGACTCCTCGGTCGTCCCCGGTCGCAGCTCCCAACTCACTACGTACTTCATGTCGTGCTCCTGTCCGGAGGGATGGGTGGGAGGGGATCTCTCGACGCTACGCGCCGTCACCGCCCACGCCCATCACCCGAACGGGTTGGCCCGTCGGGGACAAGCACGACATGGCCGGACAGATCGACGTCACTGCGGCGCGTCGGCCGCGGTTGCGACCCTGTGGCCGCGCAGCACCACGACACAGGCGGCGATCCCGACGATGCCGATCAGCGCGAAGGCGAGCTGGACGAGGAGGTCACCCAGACCGTCGCGGGCGTAGAACGGCACCCCTCCGACATCCACGAGCAGGAACAGGCCGACGACGACGGTGGCGATCCGGCTCTGGCGTGTCGCCAGTGCCCAGGCACACACCAGGAATACGGCCGCGAAGCCGCCCGCCAGCAACGGTTGGGCGATCAGGAAGACACTGACGGCCTCGAACAACCCAGCCAGCAGTGCCACCGTGAACAGGTACTTCATCGACAGGCTCATGTCGTGCTCCTCATGCCTTGCTCCTCATCTCGTGCTCCTCGTCCCGCGAGGGTCACTCTCGACGCTAGGGACGAGACGGCACCGTCGCCTCGGCCGCACGGAGGATCCGCGTCCGCGGAGTCGTTCTGCAGAACGATCCCGCGGACGCCGCAGCGGCCCTACGCTCGAAGGATGGCGCCCACCCGGTGGCTACCGTCCCGTCGCGACCTCGTGATCGCTCTCGCCGTGCTGATGCTGTCCCAGACGGAGGTGTGGTGGTACGGCGCCGGCGGCGGTGGCGCGGTTGCCGCGGTCACCCTCGGCACCAGTGCCCTGGCACTCGCGTGGCGCAACCGGGCGCCGGTCCTCGTGGTGGTCGCCGTCTGGACGATGGATGCCCTGTGCGCCTCGTACGCCGGAGAACCGTTCTCCGCCACCTCGGTCCTCACCGCCCTGCTTTCCTTCTTCGCCGTCGGCGCGATGTCGGGCAGAGCTGTCTCCACCACCACCCTGGCGGCCTTCATGGTGCTGACCGCTGCCGCCACAGACCCTTTGACGGTCAACAACTACCTGTCCATCGCGCTGAGCTCGGTCGCGGTCCCGTGGTTGCTCGGACTCCTCTGGCTACGTCATCGAACACGGCTCGGAGAGGCGCGCCGACAGCAGGAGGCCGCAGCCGACGCTGTCGCCCAGGAACGGCTCCGGCTCGCGCGCGAGCTGCACGACGTCGTCTCCCACAACGTGGGCATGATCGCCGTCCAGGCCGGAGCGGCCGAGGTTCTCATGGACGCCGATCCGCAACGCTCTCGGGAGTCGCTGCGCGCGATCGAGTCGGGCGCGAAGGCCACGCTGCTGGAGCTTCGGCAACTGCTCGGCGTGCTGCGTGAGAGCGAACCGGACCCGACGAGCGCCCGGAGCAGCCTCGGGGACCTCCAGCAGGTCGTCGCACCGCTCGTCGCGGCCGGCGTGACCGTCGTGCTGCACAACGAGGGCACCCCCCGACCGCTCCCGCGGGAGGTGGACGTGACGGCCTACCGGGTCGTCCAGGAGTCGTTGACGAACGTCGTCGCGCACGCCGGTCCCTGCTCGGTGTCGGTGTCCCTTGCCTACCGGCCCGACGAGCTCGTCGTCGAGATCTGCGACGACGGCGCGGGACGCACCGGCACGAGCCGCGGCGGCTACGGGCTGGTCGGCCTGCGCGAGCGCGTCGCCGTCCTCGGCGGCCGCTTCGAGGCGGGTCCGCGGGACCTCCGCGGCTTCCGCGTGCAGGCGGTGATTCCGGTGACGTCGAGGTGAGCGGCGAGACGCGGCACGACGCGCTCACCGTGGTCGTCGCCGACGACCAGTCCCTCGTGCGGGTGGGCTTGCGCACCATCCTCGACCACGAGCCCGACCTGCAGGTCGTCGGCGAGGCCGCGGATGGAGTCGAGGCTGTCGAGCAGGCCCGACGGCTGCGACCGGACGTGGTCCTGATGGACGTCCGGATGCCCCGTCTCGACGGCATCGGGGCAACGCGGTCGATCGTCGGCGGCACCAACGGCGCATCTCGCGTGCTGATGCTGACGACGTTCGACCTCGACGCCTACGTCTACGAGGCCCTCGCGGCCGGAGCGAGCGGGTTCGTCCTCAAGGACATGCCTCGCGACCAGCTGGTGAACGCGGTCCGGGTGGTCGCCACGGGTGACAGCCTGCTGGCGCCCGCAGTGACCCGACGCCTCATCGGCAAATTCCTCGATCATGCCCCGACGCGTGATGCCGAGGCGGACCCACGACTCCAGCGACTCAGCAGGCGGGAAAAGGAGGTTCTGCGCCTGGTGGCGCAAGGACTCTCGAACGCCGAGATCGCCGAGCGGCTTGTGCTCAGCAGCACAACCGTCAAGTCCCACGTCGCCAGCGTGCTGCACAAGCTGGAGCTGCGCGACCGCGTGCAGGCAGTCGTGCTGGCCTTCCAGACCGGGCTGGTCCGCTGACGGTCGCCCGCCGCGACTGGCTCGGATCAGAGGTTCCCGCGCTTGTCCTGCTCGCGCTCGATCGCCTCGAAGAGCGCCTTGAAGTTGCCCTTGCCGAAGCCCAGCGACCCGTGTCGCTCGATCAGCTCGAAGAACACCGTCGGGCGGTCACCCAGAGGCTTGGTGAAGATCTGCAACAGGTAGCCGTCCTCGTCGCGGTCGACCAGGATCTTGCGCCGCTGGAGCTCCTCGATCGGCACCCGGACCTCGCCGATCCGGGCGCGCAGCTCCGGGTCCTCGTAGTAGGAGTCCGGCGTGTCGAGGAACTCGACACCGTTGGCGCGCAGTGCGTCGACGGTGGCGAGGATGTCCCCGGTCGCGAGGGCGAGGTGCTGGGCCCCGGCACCGCGGTAGAACTCGAGGTACTCGTCGATCTGCGACTTCTTCTTCGCCACGGCCGGCTCGTTGAGCGGGAACTTCACCCGGTGGTTGCCGTTCGCGACGACCTTGCTCATCAGCGCCGAGTAGTCGGTGGCGATGTCGTCGCCGATGAACTCCGCCATGTTCACGAAGCCCATCACCCTGTTGTAGAACGCGACCCACTCGTCCATGTGGCCCAGCTCGACGTTGCCGACCACATGGTCCAGCGCCTGGAAGAGTCGCTTGGGCTGGTCGGCCTTCTTCTGCCAGCTGCCCTGCTGCTCGACGTAGCCGGGGAGGTAGGGGCCGTCGTAGCCACTGCGGTCGACCAGGGTGTGGCGGGTCTCGCCGTAGGTCGCGATGGCGGCGATCCGCACCGTGCCGTGCTCGTCGGTGACGTCCTCGGGCTCGCGTACGACGGTCGCGCCGGCCTTGCGAGCCTGGTCGATGCACTTGTCGACGTCGGGCACCTCCAGGGCGATGTCCACGACGCCGTCGCCGTGGCGGCGGTGGTGATCGGCCAGCGGGCTGTCGGGGTCGACCGCCCCGTTGATCACGAACTTGATCGAGCCGGACTTCAGCACGAACGACTTGTGGTCGCGGTTGCCCGTCTCCGGACCGGAGTAGGCGACCAGCTCCATCCCCCACGCCGACTGGTAGTAGTGCGCCGACTGGGTGGCGTTGCCGGAGACGAAGACGATCGCGTCCCAGCCGGTGACCGGGAAGACGTCGCTGTCCTCGTCGTACTCCACGAGGCCGACCAGCTGGCGGAGCTGGTCCACGGTCAGGTCGGCCTTGAGCTCGTCGGCAGTGAGGGCGCCGCCCGAGGAGGCCACGTCGGTGCTCGAAGTCGTCATGCGTCCAGCCTGTCGGGCCACGACAGGCTGTGCAACACTTGGGGGAATCACTGGACAATCTGCACACCCGGAGCCGGCACGATGGACGATCTCGATGGCAACCTGATCGATCTGTTCAGCACCCATCCGCGCCTCGGCGTGCTCGAGGCGTCGCGGCGGCTGGGCGTGGCGCGGGGCACGGTGCAGGCGCGACTCGACAAGCTGGTCGCGGCCGGCGTGGTCACCGGGTGGGGTCCCTCGGTCGACCCCGCGGCGATGGGCTACCCGGTGACCGGGTTCCTGACCCTCGAGATCCGCCAGGGCTCTGGCCACGAGCAGGTGGCACAGCACCTGGCCACCATCCCGGAGGTGCTAGAGGCCTTCACGATCACCGGCGCGGGGGACATGTGGTGCCGCGTCGTCGCCGCCTCGAACAGCGACCTGCAGCGCGTGATCGACCTGGTGCTCGGCGACCCCGCGATCGTGCGGTCGACGACGGTGATCGCCCTGGCGACCCAGGTGCCCTACCGAGTGGCGCCACTGGTGAGGACGGTTTCACAGGCGAACATGTGACCCGGTCACTGCGCTGGCGTCGCAACGTCGGGGAGGTGCGCACTTCACAGGTGAACATGTGAAACCAACCGGGCTCACGAGCTCTTGCGCGACGCCATCTCCCGCAGCAGGTCGATCCGCTTGCGGAGCTGGTCGGCGCTCGCGACCGCGGCAGCCGGCCCGCCGGCCTTCCTGCGCAGCTCCGCGTGTGTCACTCCGTGCGGCGTGCCCGTGCGGTGGTGCCAGGCCGCGACGAGCCCGTTGAGCTCCCGGCGCAGGACGGCCAGCTGCTCGTGGGTCGTCACGTCGCGCTCCAGCTCTGCTTCGAGCTCACGTGCTCCCGGCTTCGGGCGCGACTGCTGCCGCTGTCGGGTCTGCAGGAGCTGGCGGACCTGGTCGGGCTCGAGCAGGCCGGGGATGCCCAGGAAGTCCATCTCCTCCTCGGAACCGACCTGCACCTCGCCCTCGTGGCCGAACTCCGCACCGTCGTACAGCACATGCGCGAAGCGAGCCTGCGAGTCGAGGGCCTCGAAGGGCAGCCCGAGCTCCTCGGCGGAGGCCGCCTCACCGGCCTGGGCCTGCGCCATCAGGGCGTCCTCGGCCGCGAAGATGTCGGCCTCGTCGGTGACGGTCCGGCCGAGCACGTGGTCGCGCTCCGTCTCCAGGTCGGCGGCGTAGGTCAGCAGCGCCGGGCTGGAGGGCAGGAACACCGAGGCCGTCTCGCCCCGGGCCCGGGCCCGGACGAAGCGACCGACGGCCTGGGCGAAGAACAACGGGGTGGCGGTGGTGGTGGCATACACGCCGACGGCGAGCCGCGGCACGTCGACACCCTCGGACACCATCCGCACCGCGACCATCCAGCGCTGGTCGCCGTCCTGGAACTGCTCGATCTTCTTCGACGCGGCCTTCTCGTCGGAGAGCACGACGACCGGCTTCTCCCCCGCGATCCCGGCGAGCAGCCGGGCATAGGCGCGCGCTGCCTCCTGGTCGCTCGCGATGACCAGACCGCCGGCGTCGGGGAAGTGGCGTCGTACCTCGGTGAGCCGCTTGTCGGCAGCCTGCAACACTGCGGGCATCCAGGCACCGCCCGGGTCGAGCGCGGTGCGCAGCGCCTGCGCGGCGAGGTCGCGGGTGAGGGGCTCGCCGAGCCGCGCGGAGACCTCGTCACCGGCGCGGGTGCGCCACTGCATCTCCCCGCTGTAGGCCCAGAACAGCACCGGCCGCACGACGTGGTCGCGCAGGGCGTGGCCGTAGCCGTAGGTGTAGTCCGCGACCGACTTGAGCACGCCCGGACCGGACTCCGGGTCGGGCGCGTAGGTGACGAACGGGATCGGGTTGACGTCGGATCGGAACGGCGTGCCGGTCAGCGCCAGCCTCCGCTTGGCCGGCTCGAACGCCTCCCGCACGCCCTCGCCCCACGACAACGCGTCGCCTGCGTGGTGCACCTCGTCGAGGATCACCAGGGTCTTGAAGCGCTCGGTGCGGATCCGCATGGCCAGCGGGTTGACCGCGACGCCTGCGTAGGTGACCGCGACGCCGACGTAGTCGCCGCTGGTCCTGCCCTTGCCGCCGGAGTACGACGGATCGAGCGGGATGCCGACGCGAGCAGCGGCGTTGGCCCACTGGACCTTGAGGTGCTCCGTCGGTGCCACCACCGTGATCCGGTCGACGATGCGCCGGGACAACAGCTCCGCGGCGATGCTGAGCGCGAACGTCGTCTTGCCGGCTCCCGGCGTCGCGACGGCGAGGAAGTCCCGCGGCTCGCTGTCGAAGTACTGCGCCATCGCCTCGGTCTGCCACGCGCGCAGGCGCGGGGCAGTGCCCCACGCGGCACGGGCCGGGTAGGCGGGCGGCAGCTCGAGCCGCGGAGGTGTCGAGGGGTCCTGGGTCACGCGGCGCTACAGGCCCGCGACGTCGGCGCGGTCAGGTCGGTCACTGGTCGCCGCCCTCACGCAGGCTCTCCCAGATCTCCTTGCACTCGGGGCAGGTCGGGTACTTCTCGGGATCGCGGCTGGGCACCCAGACCTTGCCGCACAGCGCGATCACCGGCGTGCCGTTGACCATCGCCTCCATGAGCTTGTCCTTGGGGACGTAGTGGGAGAACCGCTCGTGGTCCCCGTCGTCCGTGGTGCGCAGGCTCTCCTCGACGTGGGTGCTCTCGACAACTGCCGTCCCGAAGCCAGGCGTCTGTTGAGTCACGGCCGCATCCTAACGCGCACGATCAGTTGAGCGCCGGGTCCTCCGGCTGTGTGGCGAGCATCGCCAGCCGACCCCCCTGCCGGCGGAGCACCTGGCTCCAGAGCCGCCCCGGGTCGGCCAGGAAGGGGTCCTCCGGCTCCGCCGGTACGACGATCCAGGACCCCTCCTCGATCTCTGCCTCGAGCTGGCCGGTCGACCAGCCGGCATACCCCGCGAAGATCCGCAGCGAGCTCAGCGCCTGCTCCAGCAGCTCCACCGGCGCGTCCAGGTCGAGCAGGCCGAGCTCCCCGGCGAGCCGGCGCCAGCCCATCGGCTCCTCGTCCCCGGGGACGCGCGCGATCGCCAGCGCCACCTCCGTCTGGACCGGGCCGCCACCGAAGAGCACCTCCGGCTGGTCGACGAGGCGGTCCCAGCCGTCGAGGACCCGGCCGACCTCCACCTGCAGCGGGCGGTTCAGCACCACGCCGATCGCGCCCTCGTCGCCGTGGTCGAGCAGCAGCACGATGCTGCGGGCGAAGTTGGGGTCCGCCAGGGACGGGGTGGCGATGAGCAACCGGCCCGCTGCGGGATCCATGCTCCTCATCGTGACACGACGGTGGGGGCCGACAAGGCGCCGACGGGCATGACGGCACGCGAGGACGACAGCCCGGCGCAGGGAGGGAGGGAGTCGCCGGGGCTGCCGCCCTCGGGATGGATCAGGCGGCGATGACCGCCTTGATCCGGTCGACGAGGGAGGGAGTGTCCGGCTCGTCGGCGGGGGCGGCGACGCCCTGCGTCACCGCCTGGTCAGTGGGGGCAGTCGCCCGTGAGCGCTCGACGACCTGGCGACCAGCCTGTGCGGCGGCCGCACCGCTGTCGCTGGCGAGCCCGGCCGCCACGGCGAGTCCGGCCCACTCCTTCTCGCGGGCCCTCGTGAGCGCCGCTGCCATCTCCGGGTCCGAAGGCTCGGCGCTGTAGTGGTCGAGCACCATGCGGATCCCGGGCAACTCGGCGTTGGTGCGCTGCCAGGCCGCGGCGACAGCGGTCTCGAGGTCCAGTGGCTCGTCCACGAGCGCACGCTCAACGTTGCCCGAGAGCCGGGTGTGCCAGCGCAGGCTCAGGGCGGCGATCAGGTCCAGCTCGTCCCGGAACGTCTCGGCGACGCCGGGCAGGTCGAGGGGAAGCAGCCCGTCGCGGCGGTCGTCGACCGTCTCGACGACGGTCCTCAACACCTCGCCCCGCCGGTGGAACGCGGTCCAGGTCATGGCCGACTCCCTTCCTTTACATACTGTGAGTACGTACTTTGAGTATGCGCCCCGGTAACCCGGTTCCCAACTCCGACGCGGGTGACGTCGGGCACACCGACCGTCGGTATTTCGTAGACTCCGAGGATGTCCCCGCGCTCCCACGCCGAGAAGCTCCGCTCGAGCCTGCCCAAGGTGCCCGACAAGGTGACCGGGAAGGTGACGAGCGTCTCCCGCCGGGCGCAGTACTCCGCCTCGACGAAGCGGGCCCTCGTCGAGGAGGCGGAGGCGCTGTTCGTCGAGCTCGGCTATGCGGGCACCAGCCTGGACAACGTCGTCAGCCACGCCCGCGTCACCAAGGGTGCCCTCTACCACCACTTCAGCGGCAAGCAGGCGCTCTTCGAGGCGGTCTTCGAGAAGATCGAGGCGGAGGCGTCCCAGCGGATCCGCAAGGCGCTGAAGGGCTCGCGTGATCCCTGGGAGAAGGCGCTGCTCGGCCTGCGGGCCTTCCTGGAGATCGTCCAGGACCCGGGCTACCAGCGAGTGGTGATCCAGGAGGGCCCCGCCGTGCTGGGCTACGAGCGGTTCCGCGAGCAGGAGGAACGCTCCTCCTTCGGGCTGGTGCAGGAGATGGTGCGCTCGATCCTCGACGTGTCGACCTACGACCTCGAGGACGAGATGGTCGCGACCTTCAGCCGGATCTTCTTCGGCGCCATGTCCGCCGCCGGAGAGAGCATCACCAAGGCCGAGCACCCGCGCGTGGCCGTCGCCCAGGTGGAGACGGCGATCGCGTTCATCCTCAGCGGCCTGCGCTCACTCGCCGACAGCGGCGTGCAGCTGCCCGACCCCGGCGACCTGCTGGACCGGGACGCGAACCAGCCCTGACCGGGCTGCGCCCGGCCCAGGTCAGCTCACTTGCTCCAGCGGACCGAGCCGCCGCTGCGGTCGTTGGGAAGCAGCTCGATCCACACGTGACCGGCCGGCACCTTGACCTTGCCCGCCTTGGTGCGCAGCTCCAGCGGGCTGGAGCGCTCCTTCTTGTGCCAGCTGCCGCGCAGCACCTTGCCGTCGTGGAAGAGCAGCATGTCGCCGGTGCCGTAGAACAGCGTCTCCGGCACCCGGTTGCCGCCCGGGTCGAGGTAGCCGGCATCGCCCTCGCGGACGCGGAGCACCAGCACCGAGTCGGCCTTGAACCGGTCGCCCTTCGCGGCGTGCGAGTTCGTGTTGGCGTAGGTGCCGCTCTTCTTGTCGTAGGCGAAGACGGTCGTCACCGCCGGGCTGAACCGCACCGAGAGATGGTGCGCCCGGCCGGAGCCGGCGTAGTCGGACTCCTCCCCCCACGGCAGGTAGTTCGCCGGCACGATCGCCTTGCCGTCCAGGGTCCTGACCAGCTCGCGCAACCGCACCATCAGGTTGTACGGCGCGCTGCGGGAGCCCTCGCGGTAGTAGCCGGCGCCACCGTCGCGGTAGCGCACGTCGGCGTGCTGGAGGCGGCGGTACGTCGGCGGGGCGGCGCCGCTGGCAACGAGCACGGCGTGGGTCGCCTTGACCACGCCGATGTCCGAGGCGCGCATCGACCGCACGGGGCCGACGACCGGCGGGATCTTCGAGTAGTACATCGCCGCCAGGCGGGTGATGCCGCCCTCCACGAGCTCCTCGACCACGAGGTCTGCCCGGCCGACGCCGATCTGCGGGGTGCTCGACGTGGTGTTGTCGATCTTGACGACCATCACGGGGTGGTCCGGCGTCCGGCTCGGGGCCGGTAGCCCGGTCAGCGGCCACACCGCCGCGAGCGTCGTACCGCCCTGCGTCGGCTGGGAGTGCGGACGGTCGGCGTTCTTGTCCTCGGACTTGTCGTCACCGCCGCAACCGGCGAGGACCAGGGATGCGGCCAGGGCCAGCGCGACCGCGGCGCGCAGCCTTCCCCGGGCCGGGGACGTGGGGGGAAGCGAAACGTTCATGCCCTCAAGCATGACGGAGCGGACCTACCCCTGCGGGTAGGCCCGCCCGTGTCGAGACGCTGCGGACGCTCAGATCTTGGCGCCACCGTCGACGTAGAGCGTCTGGCCGGTGATGTAGGAGGCCTCGTCGCTGCACAGGAACGTGGCCGCGGCCGCGATGTCCGCGGGCGAGCCGACTCGCTTGATCGGGTTCGCCTCGGCCGCGGCCTTGCGGAAGTCGTCGATGTCCACGCCGAGCCGGCGGGCGGTGGCGTCGGTCATGTCCGTGGCGATGAAGCCGGGAGCGATGGCGTTGACGTTGACGTTGAACTTGCCCAGCTCCAGGGCCAGCGTGCGGGTGAAGCCCTGGACCCCTGCCTTCGCCGCCGAGTAGTTCGCCTGGCCGGCGTTGCCGTTGGCGGAGACGCTCGAGAGGTTGAGGATCTTGCCGTACTTCTGCTCCACGAAGGTCTTCTGGGCAGCCTTGCTCATCAGGAACGCACCCTTCAGGTGCACCCCCATCACGGCGTCCCAGTCGTCCTCGGTCATCTTGAAGAGCAGGTTGTCGCGGGTGATGCCGGCGTTGTTGACCAGGATGTGCAGCCCGCCGAGCTCCTCGACGACCCGGCCGACGGCGGCCTCCACCGAGGCGGCGTCCGCCACGTTGCAGCCGACACCGATCGCCCGGCCGGCGAAGCCCTCCGCGGTGGCCTGCGCCTTGCCCTCGTCGAGGTCGAGGACCGCGACGGCGGCGCCCTCGTCGGCGAAGCGGGCGGCGGTCCCGGCGCCGATGCCCTGTGCGGCACCGGTGACGATGGCGACTCGACCGTCGAAACGACCCATCTGGCGAACTCCTTGTCGTGAGGTCCGCGGGTCGTCCGGGCCCGCGGTGCTGGGGCCCCCGGCACGGCGAGGTCGCCGCCGCGAGGCGGTGCCCACTCTAGGGCCAGCGACAACTACGCTGGCAGGGTGGGGAAGGCGAACTTCCGCGTGGCCGGTGCCATCGCGCTGTTGCTCATCGTCGCCAACCTCGCCGTGGCGTGGGCCTACGACCTGCCCGTCCGGGACCCCGACGGCGTGGTGGTGCCGACGTACGTCCGCCTGCCCGTCATCGTCCTGCTCGCGTTCCTGCTCGACGTGGTCCCCCGCGCGGTGCTGGCCGCCTGGGGCCGGCCCGGCACGCTGGGCACGGCGTTCAAGGACGTGGTACGACGCCGGTGGGACCGTTCCCACGTCCTGTTCATGCTTGGCGGGCTCGGGGCGTGGTACGTCTGCTACGCCACCTTCCGGAACCTCAAGAGCTACGTCCCCTTCGTCAACCACCACATCTGGGACGACACCCTCGCCAGGATCGACCGGATCCTGTGGCTGGGGCACGACCCGGCCACGGTCCTGCACGCCGTCTTCGGCACCGGGGTGGCCGCCCACTTCTTCTCGGCCGTCTACATCGCCTGGATCGGGCTGATCCCGATCAGCCTGGCGATCGCCCTGGTGTGGACGCGGAGCCCGATCAAGGGCGCGTGGTACGTCACCGCGATCGCCTTCGACTGGGTGCTCGGCGTGGCCGTCTACTACCTGGTCCCCACGCTCGGCCCGATCTACACGGCACCGGAGAACTTCGCCCACCTGGCCCACACCGACGTCACCACGATCGAGGCGCAGCTCCTCGACGAACGGATCGCCGTGCTGGCCGACCCGTGGGCCACACAGGCGGTGCAGACGATCGCCGCGTTCGCGTCACTGCACGTCGGCATGATGATGACCATCTGCCTGATCGCGGAGCTGGTGCACCTGCGTCGCTGGCTGTGCAACCTGGCGTGGGTGTTCTTCGCGCTCACCGTGCTGGCGACGGTCTACCTGGGCTGGCACTTCTTCGTCGACACCCTCGGCGGGATGGCACTGGGGGCAGCAGGCGTGTGGCTGGCGGCGATGGCGACCGGCAACCTGGACGGCCTGCGACCGCGACTGGCCCCTGCCGAGGTGGCTCACGAGGCGGACTTCAGCGATTCGGCCAGCACCTCGGCGTAGCGGGCGCGTTCGGCCGGATCGTCGTACTTGGTCCGCGGCCAGAAGAAGCCACGCAATCCGTCCCCCTTAGTGCGAGGGACGACGTGCAGGTGCAGGTGCGGCACCGACTGCGACACGACGTTGTTGACCGCCACGAACGACCCCTGGGCGCCGAGCGCTGCCACCATCGCGGCGGCGAGGTCCTGGGCGAGGGCGAGGAACGGGTCCCGCAGCGGGGCGGGCAGGTCCGGGAGCGTGACGACGTGCTCGCGAGGGACCAGCAGCACATGGCCCTTGAACACCGGCCGGATGTCGAGGAAGCCGACGAAGTCGTCGGTCTGGAGCACCCGGTCCGCCTCGGCCGTGCCGGCGGCGATCTCGCAGAACAGGCAGGCCATGACCGAAGGCTAGTGCGAAGTCTGGTGGAGTGCGTCTCCTAGGGTGGTGGCCATGCGGCACCCCCACATCGCGGTCACCGGCGTCTCCGGTTCGGGAAAGACGGTCGTCGGCGAACGGCTGGCCGAGCTGCTCGGGCTGTCCTTCATCGACGGTGATGACCTGCACAGCGACGAGGCCAAGGAGAAGATGGCCAGTGGAACGCCCCTGGACGACGACGACCGGTGGCCGTGGCTGGAGCGGACCGGGGTCTGGCTCCGCGAGCACCCGGACGGTGGCGTGGTGGCGTGCTCGGCGCTCAAGCGCTCCTACCGCGACCTGATCCGGTCACGATGCGCAGGGACGTGGTTCGTCCAGCTGACCGGCGACCCGGAGCTGATCGCGTCGCGCCAGTCGGGCCGGAAGGGCCACTTCATGCCGTCCTCGCTGTTGGGCTCGCAGTTCGACACGTTCGAGCTGCTGCGTCCCGACGAGCCGGGGCTGGTGCTCGACGTCGCCCCGCCGATCGACGTGCTGGTGGAGCAGATCGCCGCCGCTGCCCGCTGACGACGTGTGCCTGCACCAAGTGCAGGCACACGTCGTCAGAGTCTTGTGGAGCTGGCGGGAATCGAACCCGCGTCCTCGAGCGCCGAACCAGGTCTTCTCCGGGTGCAGTTCGTGATGGCGGTTTCTCGGCCCCGGCACTCGCACGAACACGTCGCCGACAGGCCCAGTCAGGAAGAAGTCCCGATCAACCCTCCTGACAGGGATTGATCAGCAAGCCTCCTTGATGAGGCCAGGATCCGGGACGGAGGCAGATGCCCGGTCTGACCCTCCGATCACTGCTCAGGCAGCGAGAGCGAAGTCGTTGCGCGTGTTGTTGGCAACTATGGTTTCCAGCGAACGTTTACGAGATGACGCTGGCTTCTCGACCCGCTTCTCCTGGGACTAGCGTCCCCAGTCGAAACCGATCAGCCCCTCTTGAGTTGTGCTGCTGTCAGCAGCGTACAGAGTCCAACCGACGGGGCGTAGCCGTTATTCCGGCAGACCGAAGATCCGGGCGCCGTTGTGCCAGCAGACCGACCGCAGCCAGTCGTCGCCCAGGCCGAGGCGCTCGAGCGCCTCGAGCTGGTGGGCGTAGGGGTAAGGGATCGTCGGGAAGTCGGTGCCGAGGAGGACCCTGTCCTGCAGGTCGAGCAGCCGCGACAGCAGCTCGCGGGGATAGGCGCCAGCCGCCTCGAAGAAGTCGGTGAACACCATGGTGGTGTCCAGGTTCGTGTGGTCGTACCGCTCGGCGAGGGCGAGGAACTCGGCGTACTCCGGTGCTCCCATGTGCGCGACGATCACCCGCAGGCGCGGATGCGCGCGCAGCAGTGCCTCGAGGTACGACGGGCCGGTGAACGCGTTCCCGACCGGTCCCGAGCCGATGTGCACGACGATCGGCGTGCCCGCGTCCTCGAGGACGCCGAAGGCCGGCGCGAGCTGGGGGTCGTCGAGCGCGAACTCGCCGACCTGCGCGTGCAGCTTGAACACCTCCACGCCGTCGTCGACGAGCGCACCGACGTACTCCCCCACGCCCTCCTCGGGGTAGAACGTCGCGGAGCGCAGCACCTCGGGGACCTGGGCGGCGAAGTCGCGCGACCAGTCGTTGAGGTAGGCCGCGATGCCGGGCCGGTGTGCGTAGGGCAACGTCGGGAAGCGTCGTACGCCCAGGGCGCGCAGCTGCTGGACGCGCTCCTCGTGGCTGCCGCGGTACCTGATCGGCCACTCGCGGCCGATCTTGGGGCCGGCCTGGTCGAACTGGGCCCAGACCTTGTCCTGGATGTTCTGCGGCAGGAAGTGCACGTGCACGTCGAAGAGCCCCGGGAGTCCCAGGGCGCGCCACCAGGTCGGGACATCGGCGTCGTGCACGCGCGCGGCCTCAGTCCATGCCCTTGAGCCGGCGGCCCACTGCCTGCTGCTTCTCCCGGTCGTCCTGGCGCTCGCGCAGGGCCTGCCGCTTGTCCCAGGACTTCTTGCCCTTGGCGAGCGCGATCTCCACCTTGGCGCGGCCGTCCTTGAAGTAGAGCGCCAGCGGGACCAGCGTGTAGCCCTTCTCGGAGGTCTTCCGCTGGATCTTGTCGATCTCCGCGCGGTGCAGGAGGAGCTTGCGCTTGCGGCGTGCGGCGTGGTTGGTCCAGGTGCCCTGGGTGTACTCGGGGATGTGGACGCCGTGCAGCCACGCCTCCCCTGCGTCGATGTCTACGAAGCCGTCGGTGAGGTTGGCGCGACCGGCCCGCAACGACTTGACCTCGGTGCCGGTGAGGACCATGCCGGCCTCGTAGGTGTCCTCGATCTGGTAGTCGTGGCGTGCCTTGCGGTTCTGCGCGACGAGCTTGCGCCCCTGTTCCCTGGGCATGGCGGCATCCTCTCAGGCGGCCGCAACCGGGTTCATCCGGCCCGGGGCCCCGCGACCTGGTCGGGTCACATGTAGTTCATCGGGTTCACCGGCTGGCCACCCAGCATCACGGTGAAGTGCAGGTGACACGCCGTCGACCAACCCGTGGTGCCGGAGTAGGCGATCGTCTCGCCGCGGCTGACGTGCTCGCCGGAACTCGCGGAGTAGCGGGAGATGTGGTTGTAGATCAGCGTCATCCGCCTGCCGTTGACCTCACCGACGTCGAGGAAGAGCCGGTTGCCCCACACGCTGGAGTAGTACTTGGCCACGACGACGCCGGCGTTGCCCGCGCGGAGGGCGGTGCCGCACGGGGCGTGGAAGTCGGTGCCGTCGTGCAGGCCCCAGTAGCCGTAGATCGGGTGCTTGCGCCAGCCGTACGGCGACGTCACGTAGCCGGGCACCGGGCGGTAGAGGAAGCCGTTGCCGGCGTTGCGGTAGCGGGCCCGTGCCGCCGCGCGGGCGCGGATCCGGTCCAGGATCGACTGCTCCTGGCGCTTGAGCCTCGACAGCCGGGCCAGGTCGCGCTGGCGGATCTTGCGGGCGTGCTCGCTGGCGGCCTGGCGCTTGTGGACCAGGCGCAGGACGTCGTTGCGCTGCGACTCGGCGCGACCCTCGAGCGTCTGCATGTGCAGCACCGCGGCCTTGGTCTGCTCCCGGCGCTCGGCGACCTTGTCCTTGGCCGCCTCGACCCGCTCCTCCCGGTCGGCGAGCTGGTCGCGCCGGGTCTGCAGGCCCGCGAGCGTCCGCTCCTCGCGACCCATGACGTTGTCGACGACGTTCATCTGGGTGACCACGTCGGCCGGGTCGTCACCGTTGAGCATCACGACCAGCTGCATCAGCCGGGGGTCGCCCTCGCGGTAGTTGGCCGCCGCGAGCAGCCCGATGTCGGTGCGCTGGTCGGCGACCGCCTGCTTCGCCTTCTCCAGCTGGGCCCGGGCCTCGACCAGTGCGGCACGCGCCTCGGCGAGCTTCTCGCGCATCGCCCGGTCGACCGCGCGAGCCTCGTGCAGCTCGGCACGGGTGCGCTGCAGCTTCCCCTCCGCGGCACGGAGCCTTCCCTGTGAGGCGCGGAGCCGGGCCATCGCCTTGCTCAGCGCCGTGCTGGCCTCGTCGAGGTGCGCCTCGGCCCGCTTGATGTGCTTGCGGACCTTGTGCTGCCGGTCCTTCAGGTCGTCGGCCTGAGCGGTGGGGACCGCCACCGCCGTACCGAGCAGCCCGAGGAGCGCGCAGGCCAACGCAAGGGCTCGCGGGACCCGGCGCGCCTGCGTGGGACGGGGGTGCGGGGGCAAGTGACGCTCCACCAGTCAGCCTGTTCCTCGGGGGAAGTGAACGGCTCGACCGTACGCGAGGAAATTCAGACTTTCAGGTATTTCCGGGTCATGAGGAGTGTCGGCAGCGCCGTGAGCACCAGGGTCAGCAAGCCGATCCAGATGCCGGTGCGCAACGCGTCACCCCAGTCCACCCAGAGCACGATGTGCACCTCCGGGCGCAGCCATCGGTCGATGACGAAGGTCATCATCGCGGCCAGCACCCCCACGGCGAGGGCGAACCCGATGAGCCCGGCCACCAGCGTCTCGAGCAGGAACGGCAGCTGGATGTAGAGGCTGGACGCGCCGACCAGCCTCATGATGCCGATCTCCCGACGCCGGGCGTGCGCGGCCAGCCGGATCGTGTTGGCGACCATCAGGATGGCGGCGACGACCAGGAACGCCGCGAAGCCGAACGCGCCCCACCGCATGATGTTGAGGGTGCGGTAGATCGGACTGAGCACCTGGCGCAGGTCCTGCACGCGCTGGACCCCGTCCATGCCCTCCACGGCCGTCTTCACCCCCTCGAACTTCTGGGGGTCCTTGAGCGTCACCTCGTAGGACTCCTGCATGTCGGAGACGCGCACCGTGGAGTAGGCCTCCTGGCTCGACTCGTCGGCGACGTAGACCTTCTTCCAGATCTTGTAGGCCTCGGCCTTGGTCTGCAGGTCGTAGGACTTGACCTCCGGGTGGGTGTCGAGGACCTGGCGGATGGCGTCCTTCTGGGCAGGCGTGACCTCGCCGGAGGCGCAGTTCTGCTGCGACTGCATGTTCTTGTTGCACATGAAGACGGTGATCTGGAGCTTGCTCCCCCAGTACTCCTCCGCCTTGTGCGCCTGCGCCTGCAGGAGCAGGCCGAGGCCCGCCAGCGTCAGGGAGATGAAGATGGTGACCACCAGGGCGACGGTCATCGAGAGGTTGCGGCGCAGGCCGTTGCCGGTCTCGGAGAAGACGTATCTGAGCTGCATGGGGGTCTCCGGGGGTGTCTGGCGAGGTCGGGCGGGGGTCGCTGCGGTCAGGCGGTCGGAGCTAGTTGGCGAAGCCGTAGACGCCGCGGGACTGGTCCCGCACGAGGCGGCCACCTTCGAGCTCGATGACGCGTTTGCGCATCTGGTCGACGATGCCCGCGTCGTGGGTGGCCATCAGGACGGTGGTGCCGGTCCGGTTGATCCGGTCCAGCAGCTTCATGATGCCCACCGAGGTGGTCGGGTCCAGGTTGCCGGTCGGCTCGTCGGCGATCAGGATCATCGGCCGGTTGACGAAGGCGCGGGCGATCGCGACGCGCTGCTGCTCGCCGCCGGAGAGCTCGTCGGGCATCCGGCTGCCCTTGCCGTCGAGGCCGACGAGCTCGAGGGTCTCGGGCACCACGCGGTTGATGTGGGCGCGCGGCCGGCCGATGACCTGCAGGGCGAAGGCGACGTTCTCGCTGACCGTCTTGTTGGGCAACAGCCGGAAGTCCTGGAAGACGGTGCCGATCTTGCGGCGCAGCGCCGGCACCTTCCAGCTGGCCAGCCGGTTGATCTCCTTGCCGGCGACGTAGACGCGGCCCTCCGTGGCTCGCGCCTCGCGCAGGACCAGCCGGAGGAACGTGGACTTGCCGGAGCCCGAGGCGCCGACGAGGAAGACGAACTCGCCCTTCTCCACGTCGACGGAGACGTCGGCGAGGGCAGGGTGGTTCTGGCCGGGGTAGGTGGCCGAGACGCTCTCGAATCTGATCACGCGCGTGGGTGGCCGGTGTCGGGGAAAGGGGGGTGCACGCCGCGAGGCGTCCGACCAAGGATTGAGTCTAGGTGAGGGACAAGGCGCACCTGTGGCTGCGCCGGCCGTCGGTGTTTCGCGGCGGGCTGGCTAGGGTCGTGCCATGCGCCTACCCCGGTCAGCGTCCGCGCTCCGGGCGGGAGCCGTCGTGATCGTCGTACTCCTGGCCGGTGCGTGCAGCCAGTCCTCGACCGAGCCGCCGAAGCCGCCCCGGCCGACCCCGATCGGGCAGCTCGACACCGCGCGCATGGTGATCCCGCGAATCGCGTTCTGCGACCTCGTGCCCGATCGGGCCGTCGAGGACGCGCTCGGCGGTGAGCTGTCCGGATCGCGTGAGTGGAGCACCGGGGACCCTGCCCGACCGGTGACCGGCTCGACGGGTGATGTCACCGACGAGTTCGGGTGCTCGTGGACGAGCACAGCCGGTACGACGGCGCGCGCGTGGGTCTTCTCCCGACCGGTGACGGCGGTGTTCGCGCGCCGGGTGGTGCGTGACGCAGCCGCGCAACGGGGCTGCCGGACCGAGCCCGGGCCAGGTTTCGGCCAACCGTCCGAGCTTCAGGTCTGCCGGCTCCCCGGTGACGTGCTCCGGGTCCGCAACGCCGGGCTGTTCGGGAACAGCTGGCTCGCCTGCGAGGTGCAGGCCCGGGACCCGGGTCGGACGGAGCTCCGGTCCAGCGCGGAGAGGTGGTGCGTCGAGGTCGCCAACGCCCTCGACACGGCGGGCTGACCCCGGCTCAGGCGTTCGCGGCCTCGGCGCCCACGCGCCAGCGGATGCCGGCCTCGAGGAAGCCGTCGATCTCGCCGTCGAACACCGACTGCGGGTTGCCGACCTCATAGTCGGTGCGGAGGTCCTTGACCATCTGGTAGGGGTTGAGCACGTAGGAGCGCATCTGGTCACCCCAGCTGGCCTGCACGTCGCCGCGGAGCTCGTCGAGCTGGGCCTTCTCCTCGGCCTTCTTCAGCGCGAGCAGCTTGGCCTTGAGGATCACCATCGCCGAGGCCTTGTTCTGCAGCTGGGACTTCTCGTTCTGGCAGGAGACCACCACGCCGGTCGGGATGTGGGTCAGCCGGACGGCGGAGTCCGTCGTGTTCACCGACTGGCCGCCGGGTCCGCTGGAGCGGTAGACGTCGACGCGGATGTCCTCGTCCGGGATGTCGATCTCGTCGGTCTGCTCGAGGACCGGCACGACCTCGACGGCAGCGAAGCTCGTCTGGCGCCGGCCCTGGTTGTCGAAGGGGCTGATCCGCACCAGGCGGTGGGTGCCCGCCTCGACGCTGAGCGTGCCGTAGGCGTACGGCGCGTGCACCGCGAACGTGGCGGACTTCAGCCCCGCCTCCTCGGCGTAGGAGGTGTCGAAGACCTCCACGGGGTACTTGTTGCGCTCCGCCCAGCGGGTGTACATCCGCATCAGCATCTCGGCGAAGTCCGCGGCGTCGACGCCACCGGCCCCGGCCCGGACGCTGACGATCGCCTCCCTCGCGTCGTACTCACCGGACAGGAGGGTGCGGACCTCCAGCTGCTCGACGGACTTGTGCAGCTTGTCCAGCTCGCGCTCGGCCTCCGCCATGGAGTCGGCGTCGGCCTCCTCGCGGGCCAGCTCGACCAGCACGGCGACGTCGTCGAGGCGGTCGGCCAGGCTCTCGTAGCGCTCGAGGGTGCCCTGCAGGTGGGAGAGCTGCCCGGTCACGCGCTGGGCGTTGGCCTGGTCGTCCCAGAGGTCCGGGGCGGCGACCTGCTGCCCGAGGTCGGCGATCTCGGCGCGGATGCGGTCGAGGTCCAGGACGGACCCGATGGTCTTCATCGTCGCCTGGAGCTGCTTGATCTCGGAGTCGAAGTCGCGGGCTGCCACGAGGCGAAACGTTACCCCGGCGTGGCGGCGTTCCCCGACTCGAGGCGGAAGCCGACGCCACGCACGGTGACCACGCGTTCTGACACCCCGGCCTCCTCGAGCTTCTGCCGCAGCCGGCCGATGGTGACGTCGAGGGTCTTGGTGGAGCCGAACCAGTTCTCGTCCCACACCTCGCTCATGATCTGCTCGCGGGAGAACACGGTGTCCGGCTCCCGCGCGAGCATCGCCAGGACGTCGTACTCCTTGGTGGTGAGCGGCAGCTCGCTCGACCCGGCGGTGACCCTGCGCGCCGGGCGGTCGATGCTGAGCCCGCCGAGCGCGTCCTTCCCCGGCTCGTCCGGGGCCGCCCGTGCGAACCGGCGCAGCAGGGCGCGCACCCGGGCGTGCAGCTCGGCCAGGCCGAACGGCTTGGGGAGGTAGTCGTCGGCGCCGTGGTCGAGCCCGACGACCTTGTCGAGCTCATCGCCACGGGCGGTGCAGATCATGATCCCGCCCTCGAACCCCTGCTCACGTGCGCGCCGGCAGACCTCGAGCCCGTCGATGTCCGGGAGACCGAGGTCGAGGATGACCACGTCCGTCGGTTGTTCCTGGAGGTGCGTCAGTGCCTGCTGCCCGCTGTCGACCCAGGTGACGGTGTAACCCTCGCGCTCCAGGGTGCGCAACAGGGGGAACGCGATGTCCCGATAGTCCTCGACAACCAGAACGCTGGGGTTCATGTCACCGGAGCATAGGCGGTGCGACCGCACGACCCGACGTCCCCCGCATGACGACGACGGGAGGCTCAGAAATCGTTGTCGAGGACCCCGGACTCGGCGACCGGCACCGTGGAGGAGCTCAGACCGCTCGTCGTCATGACGAGCGCCGAGGGGTACCAGCGCTCGGTCCCCGACTGGCTGGCCGACCGGAGGGCGGTGGCGCTCGAGGAGCTGCCGAGAGTCACGGTCACCACGGTGACCGCAACACCGTTGACCGTCTGGGTGGTGGCCGCCATCGTGGCGCCGATCGTCACCGATGCGCGCGAACGCACGTAGTTCTGCGCCAGGCTCAGCGTGCCGAGGTTGGTCCCGGAGAAGGCCAGCCAGTCGTAGCCCGTCAGCGGGCCACCCGCGACGTTCTTGTCGTTGAACACCAGGGAGAGGGGCGTGGCCGACCCGGTCCAGCCGGCACGGATACTGGCGAGGTCGACGATCCCGGAGTAGGTGAGCACGACCTGGTCACCAGCTGCCGGAAGCCCGATCGTGCGCACGTTGGCGATCTGGACGTCCTGTCCGCGGAGCACCCGGTTGTCCACCAGGACCGGCACCGCGGCGGAGATGGTCTGCACGCCGTTGCCGTCGGTCAGGACGGCGCGCACCTCGTAGCCCGCAGAGAGGATCGGGCTGGTGTCCCAAGTGCAGGAGTAGGGGGCGCTCGGGTCCGTGCACGCCGTGGTCCAGGGGCCTCCGCTGGGGCGCGCCTGGAAAGCCACGCTGGTGACTCCGGCGGTGGAGTTCGCGTCGGCGGTCAGCACCACCGCGCCGCGGACCACCTCGTCCGCCGCCGGGCTGGTGATGCTCACCGAGGACACGGTGTTGTTGACGGTGGCGGACTGAACGGCCGTGGTCGCGGGATTGCCGGCCAGGTCGGTGCCGATCGCGCGGAAGTCATAGCTGCCGTCGGCCAAGGCGGGGGTGCTCAGCGAGCAGGTCCACGGGTCGGTGGTGTCGGTGCCGCAGGTGCTCCACGTGGTCGTGCCGGAGCGCCGGTACTGGAAGGACACCGAGGCCATGCCGGAGTCGGCGTCGGTCCCGGTGGCGCGGAGAACGACGGTGCCGATGAGCGGGGAGGCCAGCGCGCCGAGGCTGATCGCCGGCGCGGTGTTGTCGATGCCGACCGCCGGCTGGACGTCGTAGTAGGTGGCCTTCAGGCTGTTCACGGCCACCGCCCGCACGTCGTAGTCGCCGGTCAGGCCGCTGGTGTCCCAGGTGCAGACACGGGTGCTGCCGACCGGGGCGCCGTTGGCGCCGCAGCCCGTGACGTCCCGCCAGTTGGTCGCGCCGGACGCGACGTACTGGAAGGAGATCTGGGCGGTCGTCGTGCCGCCGTTCAGGTAGCGGCCGGTCAGCGTGACCAGGCCACGGGCGGGGTCGACGACGTCGTCGAGCACGACCGCGGCGGTGTTGACCACCCGGGTGCTGACGACGGACGACGTGGCGGCGTAGCCGGCAGCGTCGACGGCGCGGGCGCGAAGGTCGTAGGAGCCGTCGGCCACGGTCAGGGTGTTCCAGGAGCAGGCGTACGGCGCGGTGCTGGTCGTGCACAGGACGCGCCAGGCACCGGAGTCCGCGGCGGCGTACTCCAGCGTCACCGACGCCACCCCGCTGCGGTCGTCGGTCGCGGTCGCGCTGATCGTTGCGACGCCGTTGACGGCCGTGCCGGGGTTGTCGACAGCCACGACGGGAGGTGTCCAGTCCGCGGAGGCGGAGACGGCGAGTCGGCTCGTGCTGGCGGAGGTGTAGGTCGCTCCGGAGGAGACGACGCCCAGGACCGCCTGGCTCAGGAGGGCCAGGGCGGTCAGGGCCAGTAGGGCGCGCCGCAGGGTCACCGGGAGACGTCCTCGGGGACGACCGTGACCGGTGACGAGGTGGTCTGGCGACGGGCCCGGCGGCGCGGACGCCCGGCGTCGTCCGGCTCGGGCTGGGCCGGCACCGGGGCCGGCACGAGGACGCGACGGACCGGGCCGGAGGGGGCGGAGGGTGCGGTTACCGGCCGCACGGGCGCCTCGACCCGACGACGGCGCCGCAATCCGAGGAGCTCGGCCAGGGCGAGCAGGAAGACGACCGCGGCAGGGCCGCCCAGCGCCAGCATGCGGGTGTCGCGGTCCTGCAGGGCCAGGAGCGGGTAGCCGACGAGCGGGACGTGGAAGACGACGCGCGGCTGGGTGCCGGAGACCAGCTGGAAGGTCCAGGGATCGGGGCCGGCGTTGGCGTCCCCCTTGGTGCGGAAGGTGTCGCCCTTGATGGAGACGATGCGGTGGGTGACCAGGTTGTCCACGCCCGCGTCGGCCGGCGGCAGGTAGGTGATCACATCGCCCACGCGAAGCTCATCGACGGAGACGACCTCCTCGAACGCGACCGAGCCGAGGGAGATGGAGCCGGTCATGGACCCACCGGCGATCACGTAGCGCTGGAGACCGAAGGCCGCCGGCACGATGAACGCCAGGGCAGCGAGAGAGACCAGCACGCACAGGGCGTTGACGAGGATCCCGGTGGATCGCTTCGACTTCTTCATGATGGTCCTTCTCGGCTGCCGGTGCGGTGGAGGGGATGGTTTCCGGGGGATGCCCGTCCGGCGCTCCCTCCCAAGCGCGCCGGACGGGTGTCCCATCCCCGGACGACGGCCGCGTCAGCGGCCGGAGGTCACTTGAGCCAGCCGACGGAGCTGTTGTCCCCGACCTGCGTCGTGACGTAGCGGTAGGAGGCTGAGGCCTGCTTCCCCTGGTTGTCGTTCGTCGCGGTGTCCGTCATCGACACCGTGAAGGTGAGCGTCTTCTTCGCACCGACCGGCAGGCTGCCGAGCTCGTTGCGCACCTCGTTGGCCATCGCACCGAAGTTCCCGTCGTAGACGACGGTGGTCCCGTCCTGGATCTTGAGTTTGAGGGCGCCGGCGATGAAGTTGCTGGAGTCGGAGGTCTCCTCGAGGCTCAACGTGGAGTCGAGCGTGCCGTCGTTCGTGATGGTCACGGTGCCGGTCTTGGTGTCGCCGGGCTTGATGTTGGCGACCGTCAGCGTGAGACCGTTCTGGTCGTTGCTGTGGCTCAGGGTGCCGGAGGTGACCGCGACCGAGTGCGCCGTGGTGGAGGTGAAGGTCGCACCCGACCCGACGGCGACGGCGCCCGCGATCGCCATGGTGGCGAGAGGGACGAGAACCTTGCGGCGGTTCTTGGTGGTGGTGCTCATGGCTTTCTCCTGTTGCGTTCGGGGATGTTCCAACTGATGCCCCTAACGCTAGGAATGTCCGATCCACGGCTTTTCAACGCGAGCGACTCACAAGCTCCACAACAGTGCAAAAGTGCGGCTCAGCGGCGTGACCGTCGTCACTCCGAGACGACCACGACCGACGCCGCCGACCCCGACACCGTCGTCGTCAGGCCGATGCCCGGCACGTGCAGCGGCAGCTCCAGGGGCGTGCTCATCTTCACGACGACGGTGGTCCCGCGCGCGGACACGTCGTACCGCAGTCCGGGATACTCGGCGAGCGCACCCGAGGTGCGCAGGTAGGCGGCCACGTGCGCCTCCGCGGAAGCGGCGTCGATGGCCGCGTGCTCCCCCAGGCCGGCGGTGTACACCTGCTCGCCCTGGAGCCCCTGCGTCGCGGCCAGGGCTGCGGCGTCGGAGAGCGAGTTCAGGCCCTGACGGCGGAGGTAGGCCGCTGACGCGTCGATGACGACCGCGACGAGGGTGGCGATCACCAGCACGAACCCGATGATCAGCGGGGTGATCGAGCCCCGCTCCGCGCGGTGCCGACGGCTCACGGGCGCGCCTCGCGGAACTGGCCGTACGGCGACTGGTGGACGGCGTCGACCCCGATGGACGGTGTGTTCCCGCCGAGCGCTGCGGGCACCAGCGGCAGCGCCACCGCAGAGTGGATCTCGGCCATGACCACGGAACCCGGGCTGAGGCAGGCCGTCGGCTCGGGTCGACAGGTGAGTCTGAGCTCGAAGTCCTGGGCGTCGATCCCCTGGTCGCGGAACGCGAGCGACGCCGCCGCCTCGGCACGGATCCGTCCCGTCTCCTGGTCGGGTGAGGTCACGAACGCGCGACTGGCCGAGCGGGCGGCCGCGGAGGCGGCATACGCGGCCCGCTGTGTCTCGAACACCGCCACGACGATGTAGAGGAGCGGCACGAGCAACAGGATGGCGAGCCAGACGAACTCCACGATGGCCGTGCCGCGCTGGTCCCGGTACCGGCTCATGGCAGCAGTTCCTCGACAGCGTGACCCTCTACCTGGATCGGCACACCGGGCCCCCACAGCCCGAGCGGTGGCACCGCAGCCCGGACGCGGACCACCACGGTGGGGACGCCTCCGACGGTCTCGGTCGAGGCACTCACGTCACCGGCGAAGCGAGCCGCGAGCGCGCCCTCGATCTGCGCGCGCGTCCGAGGCACCGCGGTGTCCGGTCCGCGGTCGACAGTCGCCGCGTAGCGGGCGCCCTCCGTGGCCGCCGCGACGAGCGTGTTGCGCACGTGCGCGACGAGCGCGACCTGGATGATGCCGAGTACCAGCGGCACGAGCACCATGCTGACCAGCACGAAGTCGACGACCGCGGCACCGGCCTCGCGTCGAGCGAGCTCAGCCCGAGACGGAGGACAGCGCGTCATGGAGCATGGCCGTGAGCTCGCTGCCGGCCAGCTGCCACAGGGCGGTGACGAGCCCGGCCGTCATCACGGTGATCAACACCCAGCCGGGGACGTCACCGCGCTCGTCGCGCAGACTCGCCCAGCCACGCCAGATCCGGTTCAGCTTGTCCATCTCTCACTCCTTGTGCAGTGTCGGCAACAACTCAGGGGACGACGAGGCGCAGTCCGACCAGCCCGGGCCAGAACGCGAAGACGATGACGACGGGGAGCACGAGAAACACGACCGGCACCATCATCGCCACCTCGCGTCGGGCGCCTGACTCGATGAGCGCCCGACGCTCGGCCTCGCGCACGTCCGCGGCCTGGGCGTGCAGCACCTCCGCCAAGGGTGTGCCGCGCTCCACCGCGATCGCGATGCCCTCAGCGAACCGCGCGACCGCGGCCTGGCCGGAGCGAGCGGCCAGCGCGTCGAACGCGACGGCCACCGGTGTCCCGGTGCGCACCTCGGCCAGCACCCGGCGTAGCTCGAGGGACAGCTCCCCGTGCGAGCGGCCGGCCACACGCTCGAGGGCGGCGACCGGGCTCTCCCCCGCGGCCACTGCCAGGGCGAGCAGCTCGGCCAGGGTGGGGAACTCCGCCAGCATCTCCCGCTCGCGTCGGGCAACCTGTGCGGTGAGCCGGTTCTCACGAGCCAGGACACCGACGGCAAGCGCACAGCAGCAGAAGATGAACAGTGACACGGCTCGTCCGGGGTCGCGTACGGCGAGCAGGGCCGAGGGCACCGCCGCAGCCAGGAAGGCCGCGAGTCCCCAGAGCACCTGCTCGACGCGGAAGTCGTGCACGGTCATCTCCAGGCCCGCCCGGTCCAGACGGCGCTGGATCGAGGCGGCGCCACCGAGGACCCGTTCCACGACGCCCGCTGCCCGTCGTATCCACGGACCGAGTAGTGGCCCGACGGGCGCGCCCCGGCGCTCCGCGGACTGCCTCACCACCGCTGGCGAGAGATCCCTCAGGTAGGGGAGCACCCGTACGTCCAGGGCGGTGTGCCGCGACGCGAGCAGTCGGGCGACCACCGACCACAACGCGACTCCGGCGACACAGCCCAGGAGCGCTCCCCACAGGCCGGGGCTCAACTGAGCACCCGCTTCTCGACCGGCAGCCTGCCGATGCGCATCATCAAGCGGTAGGCCGTCAGGCACAATCCCGCACCCACGGCGAGCACCACGACACCGGCTGCGGTGGAGTACCTGCTGATCACGTCCGGCTGGAAGCACATCAGCAGCAGCACCACCCAGGGCGCAGCGACCGCAAGACGGGCTGCATTCACGGTCCACGCCTGCCGCGACTCGAGCTCCGAGCGGGTGCGCGCGTCGTCGCGCAGGAAGCCCGAGAGGCTGCGCAGCAGACGGCCCAGGTCACCGCCGCCGACCTCGCGGGCCACACGCAGCCCCTCGACGACACGGTCTCCCACCGGGTCGGCGAGGCGATCCTTGAGTGCGTCCAGGCACTCCGAGAACCGGCCGCTCACCTGGTAGTCGAGCGCGAAGGCGGAGAACGCTGGTCGCAGCGGCTCCGGTCCGCGCGTGCCGAGGCCGGCGATCGCTTCGGGCAGGCTCAGTCCTGCCCTGACCGCCGAGGCGAGGTTGTCCACCGCCTCTGGCCAGACCTCGGCCAGCTCGCGGCGTCGTCTGCGGGCCCGGCCCCGGATCACCGCGAACGGCAGGTAGGCGCCGATGACGCCGAACACCACGGCGACCGGAAGCGTGTGCGACAGGACGAGCACGGCCGTGAAGGCGAACAACCCAGACGCACCGGCCACGGTGGCGACGCCTTGGACGCGCACCTGGGCGAGGCCCGCCTCGCGAAGCAGCACCGCGACCCGGCCGTCCCGGGCACGCGGTGGCCGGGACCGCGCCGGGACGAACCACGCCGACAGCGCCAGCAGCACGCCCACGCCGACGCCGAGCCCGAGGACGGCACCCATCAGCCGTTGCCCTGCAGCAGGCCGAGGACGTCGAGACCGGCACGCTCGAACGCCTCCAGCCTCGGTGGCAGCCCACCGGCGCGAGTGAGCCCTGCGGTTGTCCGGGTGAAGAGCGGCTCCACCTCGATCACGTCGTTCTCTGCCCGGCCGGGGACACCGACGATCTCGTTCACCCGACGAACTCCATGCCGGTCGATGCCCAGGTGCACGACGAGGTCGACCGAGGCCGCAACCGTCGGCACGACGAACCGGCTGCTGATGTTCTCGCCCGCCAGCATCGGCAGCGTGCAGAGCTTCATCAGCGCCTCGCGGGCACTGTTCGCGTGGATGGTCGCCAGGCCCGGCAGACCGGAGTTCAGCGCGAGGAGAAGGTCGAGCGCCTCCGCGGCTCGGACCTCGCCGACGATGAGCCGAGTCGGTCTCATCCGGAGCGACTCGCGGACGAGGTCTCGCAGGGCCAC
>DASSOK010000104.1:0-12952 GCA_035700665.1 Marmoricola sp. | reverse complement strand
CGCCGCGGGCGTCGCGGACCTGCTCGGCGTGGAGATCCGCTGGTGCGACCCGGCCGATCCCGCAGCCGCCGTCGACGACGACACCGCACTGCTGACGCTGACCCACGTCGACTTCCGCACCGGCGCGATGTTCGACATGGCGGGCGTCACCGCGGCCGCGCACGCCGCCGGGGCCCTGGTGCAGTGGGACCTGTGCCACTCGGTCGGCGCGGTCCCGGTCGACCTGACGGCTGCGGAGGCGGACCTGGCGGTCGGCTGCACCTACAAGTACCTCAACGGCGGGCCCGGCTCCCCCGCCTTCACCTGGGTCGCTCCCCGGCTCCAGGGCGAGCTCCGTCAGCCGGTGACCGGCTGGATGGGGCACGCCACCCCCTTCGCGATGAGCCGCGACTACGTCCCTGCCCCAGGGATCCGGCAGTGGGCGTCGGGCACCCACCCGGTCCTGGCGCTGTCGGCACTCGACGCCGCGCTGGACGCCTTCGAGGGCGTCGAGCCGGCCGACCTGCGCCGGGCGTCGCTGTCCCTGACCGACTTCTTCCTCCGGCTGCTCGAGGCGCGACTCCCCCATCTCGAGGTCATCACGCCGCGCGAGCACGACCGCCGCGGCAGCCAGGTGTCCTTCCAGCACGACCACGCCTACGGCCTCGTGCAGGCGCTGATCGCCCGGGGCGTGGTCGGGGACTACCGCGACGACGGCGAGAACCCGGGGATCGCCAGGTTCGGCTTCACGCCGCTCTACCTGCGCCACGTCGACGTGTACGACGCCGTCGAGCACCTCTGTGCCGTGCTGGATGCGGAGGAGCACCTCGATCCGTCGTACTCCCGGCGGAACGCGGTCACCTGACCCGCCGAGACGTCAGCTCCTGCGCCCACGGCAACGCCGAGACGTCACTTCCTCTGCCTACAGCAACGCCGAGACGTCACTTCCAACGGCACGGGAACCGGAGGAAGTGACGTCTCGGCGGCCGGGGACACACATCAAGTGACGTCTCGGCGGTCTGGAGCACACAGAAACTGACGTCTCGGCGATCAGGGCATCAGAGGTTCTTCAGGATCTCCCGCATCAGCTCGGCGGTCTCGGACGGCGTCTTGCCGACCTTGACGCCGGCGGCCTCGAGGGCCTCCTTCTTCGCCTGGGCGGTCCCCGAGGAGCCGGAGACGATGGCGCCGGCGTGGCCCATGGTCTTGCCCTCGGGGGCGGTGAAGCCCGCGACGTAGCCGACGACCGGCTTGGTGACGTTGGCCTTGATGTAGTCAGCCGCCCGCTCCTCGGCGTCGCCGCCGATCTCGCCGATCATCACGATCGCCAAGGTGTCGGGGTCGTTCTCGAATGCCTCGAGCGCGTCGATGTGGGTCGTCCCGATCACCGGGTCGCCGCCGATGCCGATGGCGGTGGTGAAGCCGTAGTCGCGCAGCTCGTACATCATCTGGTAGGTCAGCGTGCCGGACTTCGACACCAGCCCGACCGGACCCTTGCCGGCGATCGTGGCGGGCGTGATCCCGGCCAGCGACTCCTCCGGGGTGATGATGCCCGGGCAGTTCGGGCCGATCATGCGGGTCTGCTTGCCCTCGAGGTAGGCGAACACCTCGGCGGTGTCCTGCACCGGCACGCCCTCGGTGATCACCACGAGCAGTCCGATGCCGGCGTCGATGGCCTCGATGCAGGCGTCCTTCGTGAAGGCCGGCGGCACGAAGACGACCGACACGTCCGCGCCGGTCTCGTCCATCGCCTCCTTGACGGTGCCGAAGACCGGCAGCTCCTTGCCGCCGAGCTCGACCGAGGTGCCGGCCTTGCGCGCGTTGACGCCTCCGACGATGTTGGAGCCGGCCTCGACCATGAGGGTGGTGTGCTTGGAGCCCATCCCGCCCGTCATGCCCTGGACGATGATCTTGGAGTCCTTGTTCAGGTAGATCGACATTGTTCTCTCGTCTCTCTTCGTCTCGTCCGGGTCAGGCGTTGGCCAGCTCGGCGGCCTTGTCGGCCGCACCGTCCATGGTCTCGACCATCGTCACGAGGCGGTGGTCGGCCTCCTGCAGGATCCGGCGGCCCTCCTCGACGTTGTTGCCGTCCAGGCGTACGACGATCGGCTTGGTCGCCTCGTCGCCGAGGATGTCGAGCGCACCCACGATGCCGTTGGCCACCTCGTCACACGCGGTGATGCCACCGAAGACGTTCACGAAGACCGACTTCACCTGGCTGTCGTTGAGGATCACGTCGAGCCCGTCGGCCATCACCTGGGCGTTCGCACCGCCACCGATGTCGAGGAAGTTGGCCGGCTTGACGCCGCCGTGCTTCTCGCCGGCGTAGGCGACGACGTCGAGCGTGGACATGACCAGGCCGGCGCCGTTGCCGATGATGCCGACCTGGCCGTCGAGCTTGACGTAGTTCAGGCCCTTGTCCTTGGCCTTCGCCTCGAGCGGGTCGGCCTCCTCGCGGATCTCGAACTGCGCGTGGTCCTCGTGCCGGAAGTCGGCGTTGTCGTCCAGCGACACCTTGCCGTCGAGCGCCTCGAGCTTGTCGCCCTCGAGCCGCGCGAGGGGGTTGACCTCGACCAGGGTGGCGTCCTCCTCGACGAAGACCTGCCACAACGCCTGCACCATCTCGATCGCCTGGTCCCGCAGCTCGGCGGGGAAGGCTGCCTCGTCGACGATCGCGGCCGCCTTCTCGGCGTCCACGCCGGTCGCGGCGCTGACCGGGATCTTCTTGACGGCGTCCGGGTTGGTCTTGGCGACCTCCTCGATCTCCACGCCGCCCTCGACGCTCGCGATGCAGAGGTAGGTGCGGTTGGACCGGTCGAGCAGGAAGGAGAAGTAGTACTCCTCCTCAGGAGGGGTCGCCGGAGTCACCAGCACGCGGTTCACCGTGAGGCCCTTGATCTCCATGCCAAGGATGTTGCTGGCGTGCTCGAATGCCTCGTCAGGGGTCTTGGCGATCTTGACGCCGCCGGCCTTGCCGCGACCGCCCGCTTTGACCTGCGCCTTGATGACGGTCACGCCACCCATCTCCTCGGCAGCGGCCTTCGCATCCTCGGGGGTCTGCACGACCTTCCCGAGAGTGGTCGCCACGCCATGCTTGGCGAAGAGCTCCTTCGCCTGGTACTCCATCAGGTCCACGGCTCACCCGTTCCTCTGGTGCGTATGTATGGTCGGCGAACGCAGGCGTTCGCACGCCCGACGATAGACCTGCCGCGACGGGCCGAGTGACGCAGGTTCACCCAGCGGCACCGACACGGAGGTCGGCGAGACGCAGGTCACAGCCGGTACGACGGATCGCCGGCCCAGCTCGGCAAGGAGCCGCTCAGGCGTCGAAGTGCTGACTGACCCAGTCGGTGATCTCGGTGGTGGTGGCGCCGGGCGTGAACACCTTCGCCACGCCGAGCTCGCGCAGCGGACCGAAGTCCTCCTCGGGGATGATCCCGCCACCGAAGACGACGATGTCCTCGGCGTCGCGCTCGCGCAGCAGCTCGACGATCTTGCGGAAGAGCGTCATGTGCGCCCCGGAGAGCACCGAGAGCCCGATGGCGTCGGCGTCCTCCTGGATCGCGGTCTCCACGATCTGCTCCGGCGCCTGGTGCAGGCCGGTGTAGATGACCTCGTGGCCGGCGTCGCGCAGCGCTCGGGCGACGACCTTGGCACCCCGGTCGTGCCCGTCCAGGCCCGGCTTCGCGACGACGATTCGCAGCATGGTCGAAGGCTAACCGAGGCGGTCCCGCTGCGCGCCGGCCGGGGTGAGTCGGGTCACAGCGACGTCGTCCGCCGGGCGGCCGGGTCATGCTTCGTCCACAATTGGGTAGACCGCGTTTCGCCCGCTGTGATGCTTCCGTTACTGTTTCGGCTTGTGTCGCCGGACCCGGACGGCGAACTGCAGGCAGGCCAACCAAGCCAGACTGAGGACTCCACCACGTGGGAAACCATCGCGCTGACCGCCGCGCGCGTACGACGACCACCCCGTCGAGCGACCCAGAACGACTTCGGGCACGGCACAGCGGTCGCCCTGCCGGCGGGCGACGCAAGGCCACTCCAGCGCGGCGTTCCCCGCTCGGACCGGTTCTGGGCCCCTTCCGCGGACGGACGACCCGGCTGCCCGCGCTGCCGACGCTGATCGGTGCAGCCGCCCTGGTGACCGCCGCTGGCGGTGCCCTCGGGATGGGCCACGACTACGCGGCGTCGACCGGCATCTCGTTGTCGGCAGGCGCGGCCTCGCTCAACGGCACCGACGTCAACATCGACCTCAGCGCCCGCGACCAGGCGATCAGCCGCGACTCACGCCGCCAGGCGGTCGCGAGCGTCGCCGAGGCCAACCTCAAGGCCGAGGCGGAGGCCCAGTCGCAGCAGCGCAGTGCTGCCCTGGCCTCCCTCGCCGAGGACGCCGAGCACCGCGCCGACCAGATCGCCGCGCACATGTGGGCGCTGCCCACCACCGGCTACCACCTGACCGCCCGCTTCGGGGACTCCAGCGGCCTGTGGGCGCACACCCACACCGGCCTGGACTTCGCCGGCCCGGTCGGTGCCCCGATCATGGCCGTCGGCAACGGCACTATCACCGAGACCGGCTACGACGGCGCCTACGGCAACAAGACCGTCGAGACGCTCGATGACGGCACCGAGATCTGGTACTGCCACCAGGAGGCGATCACCGTCTCCGTGGGCGAGCGCGTCACGCAGGGACAGCACATCGGCCTGCTCGGCAACACCGGCAACACCACCGGCCCGCACCTGCACCTCGAGGTCCGTCCCGGTGGCGGCGACCCGGTCGACCCGTACTTCGCTCTCCTCCAGCACGGCGTCACCCCCTAGCACCGTCCTGCACGCACGTGGGCTGCGTCAGAGCTTTTCGACGGGGGCGTAGCGAAGCAGCAGCCGCTTGACGCCCTCGGACCCGAAGTCCACTGACGCGACCGCGTTGTCGCCGGCGCCCTCGAGCGCCACCACGGTGCCCAGGCCGAAGGTGTCGTGGGTGACCCGGTCACCGGGATCGAGGCTCGGCACGGCGTGTCCGGCCTTGGCCTTCCGGCTGGCGTCCGCGCGGGCGTTCGCCGAGCCGAACCGTGACTGCATCTGTGCCCGACCACGGTCGGTCAGGGTCGCCCGGCCCAGGCCGGCACCGGTCGCCGTACGGCTGAGGTCGGGACGCGCCCAGGACGTCTGCTCGGCCGCGGTGCGCCGCCAGTCGACGAGGTCGACGGGCAGCTCGTCGAGGAACCGGGACGCGGGATTGTGCTGGGGAGCGCCCCAGGCGGAGCGCATCACCGCACGGGAGACGTAGAGCCGCTGCTGGGCCCGGGTGAGCCCCACGTAGGCGAGCCGGCGCTCCTCCTCCAGCTCCTGACGGTCGCCGAGCGAGCGCTGGTGTGGGAAGACGCCGTCCTCGAGCCCGGTCAGGAACACCACCGGGAACTCCAGGCCCTTCGCCGTGTGCAGGGTCATCAGCGTGACCACCCCAGGGTCCACGACCTCGTCGCTGTCCTCCGGCGGGTCGGGGACCTCGTCGGAGTCGGCGACCAGCGCGACCCGCTCCAGGAAGTCGGCGAGCCCGGGCGGACCGGCGTCCGGGTCGGCCGGGTCGGCGGAGGGACCCACCACCGGGTCGTCGGCGAACTCGCGCGCCACGGCGACGAGCTCGGCGAGGTTCTCCACGCGGGCCTCGTCCTGGGGGTCGACCTTCTCGGCGATCCGGTCCTCGAGCTCCTTGAGGTAGCCGGTGCGGGTCAGCACCGACTCGAGCACCACGTCGACGCGCTCGCCTGCCTCGACCATGGACTGCAGCTGCTCGATGACGTCGACGAACCCCTTGACGGCGTTCACCGACCGACTGGCCATGCCGGGTGCCTCGTCAGCACGCTGCAGCGCCTCCCAGAAGGTGATCCGCTCGCGGGTGGCGAACGCCTCGACACAGGCCTCGGCCCGGTCACCGATGCCGCGCTTGGGCACGTTGAGGATCCGGCGCAGGGAGACCTGGTCGGCCGGGTTGACCAGCACCCGCAGGTAGGCCAGGGCATCCCGGACCTCGCGCCGCTCGTAGAACCGCACCCCGCCGACCACCTTGTAGGGCATCCCGAGCCGCATGAAGACCTCTTCGAAGACCCGCGACTGCGCGTTGGTGCGGTAGAACACCGCGACGTCGCCGGCCCGCGCCGCCGCTGCGTCGGTGAGCTTGTCGATCTCCTCGGCGACGAACCGCGCCTCGTCCCGCTCGTCGTCGCCGACGTAGCCGGTGATCTTCTCCCCCGCCCCGGCGTCGGTCCACAGCTTCTTTGGCTTGCGGCCCTCGTTGTTGGTGATCACCGCGTTGGCCGCGGTCAGGATGTTCTGCGTGGACCGGTAGTTCTGCTCCAGGAGGATCGTCTCGGCGTCGGGGAAGTCCTGCTCGAAGTCGAGGATGTTGCGGATGTTCGCGCCGCGGAACGCGTAGATCGACTGGTCCGCGTCCCCGACCACCATCAGCTCCGCAGGCGGCACCCGCTCCTCGGACGGGACAGCCAGAGCGGTGTCCTCGACGTCCTCGAGCGGCTGCTCCATGGCCTGCGCACACAGCTCGTGGATCAGCGCGTACTGGGCGTGGTTGGTGTCCTGGTACTCGTCGACCAGCACGTGCCGGAACCGCCGTCGCCAGTTCTCGCGCACGGCAGGGAGCTGCCGGAACAGGTGCACCGTCATCATCAGCAGGTCGTCGAAGTCGAGGGCGTTGGCCTGCCGCAGCCGTTCCTGGTAGACGCCGTACGCCTTTGCGTAGGTCTCCTCCTGGAAGTTCCGCGCGTCGCCGGCCACCTCGTCGGCGTCCTGCAGCTCGTTCTTGGCGTTCGAGACCCAGTTGAGGATCGCCCGCGGCGGGAAGCGCTTCACGTCCAGATCGAGGTCCCGGCACACCATCGTCATCAGCCGGCGCGAGTCCGCGGCGTCGTAGATGGTGAAGTTGGACTTGTAGCCCAGGTGGGTGATCTCGCGCCGCAGGATCCGCACGCAGGCGGAGTGGAACGTGGAGACCCACATGATCTTCGCGCGCGCGCCGACGAGCTCCTCGACCCGCTCGCGCATCTCGGCGGCGGCCTTGTTGGTGAAGGTGATCGCCAGGATCGAGCCCGGGTGGGCGTTGCGCTGCGAGATCAGCCAGGCGATCCGCCGGGTCAGCACGCGGGTCTTGCCCGAGCCGGCTCCGGCCACCACGAGCAGCGGGGTGCCCTCGTGCACCACCGCCTCGGCCTGCGGCTCGTTCAGACCGGCGAGGAGGTCCTCCCGGCTCGGCCGTCGGCGGCTCGGTGCGGCGCTGCCGTCGTCGGCCCGTGGCTCGGGAACGGCGCCGGGGATGGGAAACTGCATGGTCATCTCGGGGAAACCCTACGTGCGGTCGCGGACACTCCCGGCAGCACGTCGTACGGCGGTCCACCAGTCGTCGCGCGGCAGACCGTCGGAGGCAGCCGGCTCGACCTCGAACCGGCGACCGGGAGGCGGCGTCGCGACCGGCACGCCGTGCACGGACGCCTCGGTGAGGAGCCGCTCGACCGGCTCCGCCCAGGCGTGGAAGGCGAGGTCGAAGGTGAGCCAGTGGATCGGCAGCAGCACCGCTCCCCCGGCCTCGCGGTGCACCCGCACGGCCTCCTCCGGGTCGAGGTGCACGTCGGGCCACCGCGGGTCGTAGGCACCGATGGGCAGCAGGGTCAGGTCGAAGGGCCCGTACGACGCTCCGATGCCGCCGAACGCCGGGGTGTAGCCGGTGTCCCCGCCGAAGAGCACCCGATGGTGCGGGCCTGTCACCACCCACGACGCCCACAGGGTGTTGTTCCGGCTCAGGCCGCGGCCGGAGAAGTGTCGCGCCTCGGTGCAGGTGAACGTGAGCCCGTCGACCTCGACCTGGTCGTCCCAGTCGAGCTCGTGGAACCGGTGCTTCGGCACACCCCACCGGCGTAGGTGCGCGCCGATCCCCAGGGGTACGACGAACACGACGTCCTGCAACCGCACCAGGGCATCGATCGTCGCGGTGTCGAGGTGGTCGTAGTGGTCGTGGGAGATCAGCACCGCCGAGAGCCGGGGCAGCTCCTCGAGCGGCATCGGCACGGGGTGGCTGCGTCGCGGCCCGACGTTGGCCGACGGCGAGACCCGGTCGCTCCACACCGGGTCGGTCAGGACCCAGCGCCCGTCGACCTCGAGCAGCACCGTGGCGTGGCCCAGCCAGGTCGCGGCCAGCGGGGCGGCCGTCTCCGGGAGTGTCGGCGGCTCCACCGGGACGGGGCCCGGAGGGCGGCCGCGGTCGTCGCGGCGCAGCCAGTCGAGCAGCAGCGGTGCGTTGTCCGTCGCATCGGTGACCTGCAGCGGCAGGGTGTTGTGGAAGATGCCGTCGGCATAGCGCGGAGAGGCGATGCCGTGCCGTCGTACCGCCCGTCGGCCGGCGCCCATCGACCGGTGCACCCCCTTGGTCGCGCCGGAGACCGGGGCGAGCAGTGCCGTGGTGAGCTGCGTGGCGCCCGTCAGGGCGGTGTCGACGAAGGGCAGGCGGAGGCGGCTCACGAGACAAGTGTGCCCCGCGCGGACGACCCACGGCGGGACGCCCGCGTCCCGCCCTTGGTCAGGCGGAGCCGAACACCGCCCACGGCTCGCCACCGCAGCGGGCCACCAGGTCGCCCGGCGTGCTGCACAGGGCCTCCTGCATCCGCTCGACGAGCAGGCGCAGCTGTGCCGGGCAGAACGGCACCGCCGGCAGCTCGGCCCGGACGACGATGCGGTCGTCGACGAGCCGGAACTTCAGGTAGGGGCGGTCGCGGTTGAGCAGGCCGACCTCGACGGTGGCGGCACCGCGCCGCTTGATGCCGGCCACCACCGTGGAGAACAGCACCAGCCGGGGCTCGTCGACGCAGACCTCCACCCAGAGGAGCGCGCCGTTGCCGGCGACCGGGATGTCGCCGTCGTCGTCGACCACCGGCACGTAGCCGAGGCTCCCGACCAGCGCCCGGCGGGCCGCATCGCGCAGCTCGGCCGGCGACTCGCAGACCAGCCCCAGCGGCTCCTCGTCCTCGGCCCACGGCTCGAGGTCGTCGGCCACCAGGTCGTGACCGCACTCCTCCTCGTCGGGCGCCTCGTCCCAACCCGGGTGCAGCACGTCCATCGCCGCGGCGTCCGGCTCCAGGAAGACCGGGTGCACCACGGCGAACACCTGCTGGAGCGCGTGCATCACCAGCGCGGCGCCGCGCGACGCCTCGTCGCGGCCGAAGGACACCTCGAACGGCCCGTCCCCCTGACGCTCCCAGCCCATGGAGGCCAGGAAGCGCTCCGCCGCGGGGTCCATCGCGCAGGTCGGGTCGAGGGTCTCGTTGGCCGGCAGCCACGCCACCATGCGCGCATCGTCCCCGGCCACCAGACCGACGTAGGGCCGGTCGCCCTCCAGCACCTCGCCGGCGACCGGCACCTCCAGCCGGATCCGGTCACCCCGGCGCATCCGGCCCACACCCTCCACGAGCCTGTCGTGGAACGTGCTCCAGGCCATCGCCATGGCCTCGTCGACGTCGATGTCCGTCATGCCATCCCCCTTCGTCTGCCGCCAATCTAGGTGCAGGGACCGACACAACCGGCTCCTCAGATGCCGAGCCGGGCTGCGACGGTGGGCCCGCCGATCTCCCGTACGACGGCCGGGTCGCCCACCACGATCAGCTGGTCGGTCGCCCGCGACATCCCGACGTACAGCTTCTCCCTCGAGCGGTCCCGGGCCGCCGACTCGTTGACGCAGAGCACCACCGCGGGCCGCTCCAGGCCCTTGCACCCGAGGACGTGGCCGTAGAACACCTCGTCGTCCCAGTAGCTGCGCCAGTAGCCGAGCTGGCCCTCGGTCTCGGTCAGCTCGATCTGCACCGGGTGCCGGGAGCCGGTGGTCAGCAGCGCGATGTTGCCCGGGTGCCAGCCTGCCTCGAGGAGGATCTCGATGGCGCTGTCGGCGGTGCTGACCGGCTCGTCGCTGGGGAGGAAGTGCACGGCCACCCCGTCGCCACCGAGTGCGGTCATCCGGGTCGGCGCGAGCGGACCGAACGCCTCGTGGATCTGCCGGGTGTTGCGCAGGTTGTGGTCGAGGACGAGCGGGACCAGCGGCACCGGCGGCCGGCCGAACCGCGCGAAGATCCGCTGGTTCTCGTCGGAGTACACGTAGAGGCCGCCGTCCTCCTCGTCGCGGAGCGCGCGCAGCAGCGGCGTCCACCAGGACTGCGCGAAGTCCTGCGCCTCGTCGACGATGAACGCGTCGAACCGGTCGACGTCCTCCAGCCCACCCGCCAGCTCGGCCATCCGCTCCGGCAGCTCGCGCTCCCAGAAGTCGCTCTGCTCGCGGGTGCCGGTCGGTGCGCCCCAGGAGCGGCCCAGGTCCTCGTAGGTCCCGACGTAGGCGGGGCGCTGGTGCCGCGGCCATCCGGCCACCTCGCGCTTGAGGTACTCGGCCAGCCCGATCGAGTAGCACAGCAGGCCGACCCGTTGCGGCGGCACCCCGTCCCGCCCGGCGCTGAGCTGGCGGGCCTGCGCCAGGGCGAGCACCGTCTTGCCACTGCCGGCGCCACCGCGGATCTCGACCCGGTTGAGCAGCCGGGTCACCTGCAGCAACGCTGCCTGCTCGCGGGTGAGCCGGTCAGCCTCCGCCTGCCGCTCGGCGGCGTCGGCGTTGAGGTCGTGCTGGGTGAACCCGCGGCCGTGCAGGATCTCGCTGACCAGCTCGAGGTCGTCGACCGTCGGCCGGGCCGCTCCGTGCGCCTGTTGCTCGGCGTTCCGCTCCAGCCGCCCGGCGAGGACGGCCAGGTCGGCCCTGTCGTGCAGCGCCCACCGCGGGCAGTCCGGCGTGGCGAAGTCGCTGGGGAAGTCGGAGTACGGCGTCACGACGGCGTGCGCCCAGATGAGCCGTCCGCGGCTCCAGCGGGGATCCTGCTCGACATAGCTGCGCAGCGCGTACTTCGTCTGCCGGGCCTGGTCGACCGGGTGGATCTCGCGGACCCGGCTGCGGGTCGAGACGTGCCAGGCGTCGTCGTACCAGACGGAGCCCCCCTTGACCTCCACGACCACCGCCCCGACACCCGGCACCAGCGCCACGATGTCGGCCTCGTGGTCCTTCTGCGCGTCGGTGATCCGCAGGTTCGACAGCAGGATCGACCCGGCCGGGAGGGTGTCGCGCAGCAGCTCCCAGACCTCGGCCTCCGAGGCGGTCTGGAACGTCGGGTCCTCCGGGAAGCAGCGCGCGGTCATGGGATCCAACAAACCACAACGCCTCGACACGCCCGCCGAGTTGCGCCCCGCGGTCCGCCGAGTTGCGCCCCGCGGTCTGCCGAGTTGCGCCCCGCGGTCCGCCGAGAAGTGCGTGGTGGTCAGGGCACCACGCCGGTCGCGCACCAGGCCGTGGCGTGGACGTCGAAGGGCGGCTCGGGCAGGGCCGCCCGGCATCCTTCGCGGAGGTGCTCCCGAGCCGTCTCGTCGAGTGCCTGCACGTGGTCGCCCGCGGGCCCGACGCCCAGCAGGTACGGCGCCCACCACTCCTCGAAGCTCTCGTAACGCACCCTGACCTCGAGCTCACCGCCTCGTACCTCTTTCAGGCCGGCCGCCTCGAACAGCTCCTCGAGATGGCCGGCACGGGCACCGGCGAGGTGCGCCTCGGTGGGAGCGTCCGGATCGAGCGCTCGGACGACCTGCCAGAACGCCGACAGGGGACTCCGTTCGCCCGCGTAGTCCCAGACGCAGGCCGTCACCACCCCACCCGGCCTGGTGACGCGCGCCATCTCGCGGAGCCCGGCGACGGGGTCGGTCATGAAGTGGACGACCAGCTGCGCCACGGCGGCGTCGAACCGGTCGTCGTCGTACGGGAGGTGCTTCGCGGACGACTGCCGGACCTCCACCTGCGGCAGCCGCGCCCGCACCGCATCGAGGAACGGCGCCGAGGGCTCGACCGCACAGACCCGATCCGCTCCCAGCCGCTCGACCAGGACCGCCGTCACCGCGCCCGGACCGCAGCCGACGTCGAGGGCCTGCTGGCCGGCGATGATCCCGGCCCGGTCGACGAACTGCGCCGCCAGCTGCTCGGAGTAGCGGCCCATGAACCGGCCGTAGGAATCGGCCGCGACGTCGAAGGTCACGACTCAGCGTAGGACGACGGCCGCCCGTCGGGAACCGGTCCACGCCGACCCGGCATCCAGCCCTAGATTCAGCACCGTGAAACTGGTCTTCGCCCTGCACCACGTCAACGACGACGCCTTGCGGTCACCCGAGCTTCGGCACCGCCTCCGCGCCGCGGGCGCACGCCGGCTACAGCTGAATCTCGACGACGAGGCCGTCGCTGCCGCCCAGCTCCGCCTGTCGACGGGTACGACGATCACGGCGGTCGTGTCCGTCTGGAGCGACGGCGAGGTCGGCCCGATCGCCGATGCCGTCCTTGGGATCGACCCCACCGCCGACGGCTGGCTGGTCGAGGAGCGGAGCCCGTTGCCGCCGCCGGACGTCCCGGACGGCGACCGCGCCGACGTCCTGGCCAACGTGGCGTTCCTGCGTCGCCCGGATGGAATGCCGCCGGCCGACTGGACGGCGTACTGGCTCGACGAGCACACGACCATCGCCATCGAGACGCAGGGGACGTTCGGCTACGTCCAGAACCCGGTGCTCGAGGCGGTCACTGCCGACGCTCCAGCGGTCGCGGGCATCGTCGAGGAGCTGTTTCCCATGGCGGCGCTCGGGGACCTGCACGCCTTCTACGGCAGCGGAGGTGACGACGCGGAGTTGCAGCGGCGCCTCGGCCGGATGCTGGACAGCGTGGCCCGGTTCGGCGCCGACCGCGACCTGGACCTGGTGCCCACGAGCCGCTACGTCTTCACGCTCCCCGACTGACGACCCGCTCGCCCATCAGCAGCGGTCGGGACAGCGCTCACGAGAGCGCCCTCGCGGTGCGCCACACCAGCAGGTCGTCCTCCTCCGGCGAGACCTTGAACTGCAGCTCCTTGACGTCACG
>DASSOK010000103.1:0-2652 GCA_035700665.1 Marmoricola sp. | reverse complement strand
TGCACCAGGTCGGTCGGCGAGATGTCCTTGAGCAGGAAGCCGCTCGCCCCTGCCCGGACTGCGGCGTAGACATACTCGTCGAGGTCGAAGGTGGTCAGCGCGACGACCCGGGTCTCGGGGCAGTCGGCGAGGACCTTGCGGGTAGCGTCGATGCCGTCCATGCGAGGCATCCGCACGTCCATGAGGACCACGTCGGGACGGTACGCGGCGGCCAGCGACACGGCCTCAACGCCGTCCCCGGCCTCCGCGACCACCTCGTGGCCGCCCCGCTCCAGGATCATCCGGAAGCCCGCCCGGACCAGCTCCTGGTCGTCGACGACCAGCACCCTCAGGCCGGTGGGCGCCGCCTGGGCGTTCACCCGACGACTCCGGGCGCCACCGGGAGCCTGGCCCGCACGGCGAACCCGCCCCCCGGCTCGGGGCCCACGGCCAGCTGACCGCCGTACAGGGCGGCGCGCTCGCGCATCCCGACCAGGCCGTGACCGCCGCTGCGGTCCATCGCCCCGCCGCTGCGCCCGTCGTCGACCACCGCCACGCTGACGCAGTCGCCGCCGTAGTCCAGGGTGACCTGGCAGGTCGTGGCGCCCGAGTGCCGGCGGACGTTGGTGAGCGCCTCCTGGACGATCCGGTAGACGGTGAGGTCGAGCCCGCTGGGCAGCGCTCGCGGCTCTCCGGTGACGACCAGTCGTACGGCGGGGCCGCCGGCGCTCTCCACCAGCGTGGGCAGCGCCTCGAGTCGCGGCTGTGGGCTGAACAGCGTCTCGTCCTGGGTGCGCAGCATGGAGACCAGGCGCCGCATCTCGGCCAGCGCGTCGCTGCCGGTGCGGCGGATGTCGCCCAGGGCCTGCTCGACGAACGCGGGATCGTCAGCGGCCTGCTCCGCGGCGCCTGCCTGCACCACCATCGAGCTGACTGCGTGCCCGACGATGTCGTGCAGCTCGCGCGCGATTCGGGTGCGTTCGTCCACCACCGCCTGCAGGGCCCGCTCGGCAGCGTTGACCTCCGCCTCGATGGCGCGACGCGTGGACTCGTGCGCTCGCGCGGCCATGGTGCGCAGGCCGAAGCCGGCGCTCCACACCAGAGCAGTGACGGTCCAGTGGAAGAGGATCTCCCCGGGCTCCTGCAAGTAGGGCACCAACAGGTCGATGGTCAGCAGCTCGGCGGCGACCACGGCGGCGCCGTACAGCGGAGCCCGACCGCGACCGAAGCGGGCGACCATGAACGTGGCCACCTGCAGCGGCACCATCTGGCCGTAGAAGAGCACGAACGTTCCGCCCAGCGCGACCGGCCCCCACACGAGCGGCATCGCGACCACCGGCAGCAGCGGCACCCGGCGACACCACAGCAGGCATCCGGCGACCATTAGCACGGCTGCCACGGCGAGCGGCTCGCTGCCGTGGCCCTCGCGCGAGGTGAACGGCACCAGCACCTCGGCGGTGCCCAGTCCGGCGCACAGCGCGAAGAGCAGCAGCTCCACCGGCCCGGGCCACCCCCGGACGCGCCCCGATTGCTCGTGCCGTCTCTCCACGGCAGCAGGCTAGAGCTCTCCGAGTCGATGCGTGCAGTCATCGAAAGTTGTGACAGGTGACGACTTCCCGGCGATGCGTGAGGCAGCCAGCCGCGATGTGCTGGCGACGGACCGACCGGTCCGCCCCCTGAGGAGGAGTCATGCTTCCTGTCACCCCGTCCCGACGACTGGCCGCCCAGGCCGGACTCGTCGCCGCGCCGGCCCTGTTCATCGTCTCCGCGATCACCCAGCCGGACCTCGGCGACTCGGCTGGTGACCGGCTCGATGCGGCCGGCTCGACCAGCGCGGCCGTCTCGTCGGTCACCTTCCTGGTCGGCCAGCTGCCGCTGCTGGTCGCGTTCCTCGCGATCGGCCTGCTCCTGGTCGAGCGCGCTCCGAAGCTGTCCGCGTGGGGCACCGCCCTTGCGGTGGTGGGCTGCTTCGGGCACGCCGTCTTCGGCGGGATGAGCATGCTCGAGCTGCTGATGGCCCGCTCGGAAACCGGGCGCTCGACCCATGTCGCCTTGATCGAGCGCGCCGAGTCCTCGCCGGTGATGGCGTTCGCGGCGGCCGGCCTGCTCGGCACCGTGCTGGGCTTCCTGGTGCTCAGCATCGGACTCTTCCGCTCTCGCACCGGCCCGGTGTGGGTCGGTCCGGTGCTGTGGGCGTTCCTCGTCGTGGAGTTCGTCGGCAGCAACCTCAGTGAGTACGCGATGTATGCCTCCAGCCTGCTCCTGGCGATCGCCTTCCTCGGGCTGGTGCCGGTCGTGGCCGGGCGCTCCGACGACGTGGACGAGACCGACGACCCGTCGTACGCCCTGCAAATGTAACTGCCGTGACTGTTGGGGCGACCCGATCGCCTCAGCCATGACTTTCGCAGTGCGGTCGCCGCGCCGTTGCGCTGCCGGGCAATGGGTACGACGCCCGCCATGTGGAACGATCGACCGGTGGCCATCGACTTCGCCGGCTCGCCTCGGCCGACGCTCGGGGTCGAGTGGGAGTTCGCGCTCGTGGACGGGGTCACTCGCGACCTGGTGAACGCTGCGTCGGAGCTGTTCGACCTGGTCCACGAGAAGCACGGTGACGAGCCGCGACTGCACAAGGAGCTGCTCCGCAACACCGTCGAGCTGACCACGGGGATCTGC
>DASSOK010000102.1:0-9904 GCA_035700665.1 Marmoricola sp. | reverse complement strand
CGCTGACCAGAATCACCAGCACCACCACGAGCGCGACCAGCAGCAGCACCCCGTCGATGCCGGCGAAGGCGTTGCCGAGGTCTGCGGCGAACCCGGCCGGCCCGGTGACGTGCGCGGAAAGTCCCTCGGGCCGCCCCTGCGCGAGCGCGTCGCGGAGCCGTTCCACCTCTGCCGCGACGCCGTCGGCACCGGACTCCTGCAGGGGTACGACGACCTGAAGTGCCTCCCCGTCCTTGGACGGGATCGGCCCCACCGCACGCTCCGGGAGGCCCGCGACCAGCTGGCCCGCCCAGGTCCGGTCGGCCGCGGTCAGGCCGTCGCCCCGGGCGAGCACCACCAAGGCTGGGACGACGTCGGCGCTGCGGAACCTCTCCTGCAGCGCAGCAACCTCGGTCGACTCGGCGCTCTGCGGCAGGAAGCTGGCGCTGTCGTTGGTCTGCACCGAGCTCAGCTTCCCGGCCATCGGGCCGGACACGCCGGCGGCGAGCAGCCAGGCGACGAGGCACCCGGCGACCAAACCCCACAGTGCTCGACGCGACATGGTCCGATCCTGTCAGAGCGGGGCCGATGCCGATCACGGGCCTCGTCACGGGTCCCGGGTCAGCCGCCCGGCACTACGCTGACGGGCATGGCCAGCACCGGGCACGTCCGCGCGGCAGCTGCGTGCGCGGCCGCCCTCGGAGCCGGCGTGCTCGTCGCCGGACCCGCCCAGGCCCACGTCACCGTCTCGCCCGACACGGCGACCGCCGGTGCCTTCACCATCGCCACGATCAGCGTGCCGCACGGCTGCGACGGCTCGGCGACCACCAGGGTGGCCGTGCAGATCCCCGAGCAGATCCTGTCGGTGACCCCGACGCGCAACCCGCTGTACGACGTCGACAAGTTGATCGTCGCGCTGGACGAGCCGATCCAGGACGCCCACGGCAACACGGTGACCGAGCGCGTCGGCCAGGTCGTCTACACGGCGAGGACGCCCCTGCCCGACGGCTACCGCGACGCCTTCGAGCTGTCCTTCCAGGTGCCGGACACACCGGGCGAGACGCTGGTGTTCCCGACCATCCAGACCTGCGAGAAGGGCCAGACCGCGTGGACCGAGGTCGCGTCCGACGGGCAGGACCCCGAGTCGCTGGAGCACCCGGCGCCGACGATCGCCGTGACGGCCCCGGCCGAGCGCGACGGCGCGGACGCCACGGATGTCCCCGATGCCGCGGCCGCTCCGGATGCCGACGACGCCGTGGACTCCGGCTCCCCGGCCCTCGGCTGGGCCGGCCTGGTGCTCGGCGCCCTCGGCCTGGTCGCCGGCGGCACGGCGCTGGCCCGGAGCCGGCGGACCTGATGGCCGGCCGGCGCGGGCGAGCACCGGAGCGAGCACTGGGTCGAGCACTGGGCCGAGCATTGGGCCGAGCACTGGGGCGCGGGCTGCTGGCGTTCCTGCTGGTCGCGGCCGGGATCGTGCTGTCCGCACTGCCCGCGTCTGCGCACGCCAGCCTGGTCTCGAGCACCCCGGCGGAGGGCGAGGTCGTCCAGGCGGCACCGGAGCAGGCGACGTTCACCTTCGACGAGCCGGTGCAGCTGCGGAGCGGCGGCGTGCAGGTCTTCGACGCCGCCGGGCAGCTGCTCGAGTCCTCGGCGCGGACGACGGACGCGACCCTGGTCGTCGACCTGCCCGACGCGCTGCCCGACGGCAGCTACGTCGTCTCCTGGCGGGTCGTCTCGGCCGACGGGCACCCGGTCGCGGGCTCCCTCACCTTCTCCGTCGGCAGCCCGAGCGCCAGCGTCGTCAGCGCGCCGACGGCAGCGACCGCGGCGCCGACCAGCGTGACGGTCGCGCAGGCGGTGGTGCAGTGCCTGCGCTACCTCGGCGCCTTCGCGGCGATCGGGCTGGCGTTCTTCCTGCTGGTGCTGCTCCCACGGGACTCCCTGCCGGTGGAGCAGGTCCAGGACCGGCTGGGACGGGTGCTGGAGATCGCAGCGGTGGTCGGCGCCGTGGCCGCCGTACTGCTCCTCCCGCTGGCGGCGCTGGAGCAACAGGCGGCCGGGTGGGCGCGGCTCCTCGACAGCTCGGTGCTGGTCGACCCGTTGACGCGCACCGATGGTCTCGCCGCCGGGCTGCTCGTTGCTGGCCTGGCAGGGGTCGTGGCCGGCCGGCGCCGCGGGCTCGGCTCCCTGATGGCCGCCGGCGCGGTGCTCGGCCTCGTCTCGTTCGCGCTGGTGGGGCACACCCGGAGCGCCCAGCCGACCAGCCTGGTGGTCGCGGCCGACCTGGCCCACGTGGCGGCCGGTTCGGTCTGGTTCGGTGGCCTGATCGGCCTCGTCGTCAGCCTGCGCCGGCTGGCCGAGCGGCCCGCGCTCGCCGCGTCGGTGCTGAGCAGGTTCTCCAGCGCGGCGGCCTGGTTCCTCGGCGTGGTGGTGGTCGCCGGCAGCGTGCTGGCCTGGCGGATCCTCGGCTCGTGGTCGGGCTTCTTCGACACCGCGTCCGGGCGCACTCTGCTGGTGAAGCTCGGCGTCTTCGGCCTGGTGGTCGCGGTCGCGACGGTCAACCGATTGCGGCTGCTCCCCGCCCTGGCCGCGGCCCAGGGCTTCGCGGCCCAGCGCTCGGCGGCGCAGCGGGTCCGGCAGGCGGCGCGCCTGGAGGCGGTGCTGCTGGTCGGCGTCCTCGCAGCCACCGGGGTGCTGGTCGACCGCAGCCCGGAGCCGAGCGCCGCCACGGCAGCCCAGCAGGTCGCCGACACCGGCCCGTTCAGTGGCGAGGCGGGCGGGGTGCGCGTGGCCGCCCACGTGGACCCGGCGTCCGTGGGACGCAACACCGTCTATCTGCACCTGCAGGACGAGGACGGGCAGCCGCTGGAGCCCTACGCCGCCCCGAGGGTGCGGGTCAGCCTGCCGGAGGCGGACCTGCAGCTGGGGACGATCGCGCTGGAGGACCTCGGCGACGGCACCTATGCCGGCCAGGTGGTGCTCCCGACCGAGGGCGACTGGCTGCTCAGGGTCAGCGTGCGGACTTCCGAGTTCGACAACCCGGTCGTGGACGTGCAGGTCCCCGTCAGCCCGCGCGGGGGCTGACGGGGACTGGCGTGCCGTGCTGGCGCGGCGTCAGGAGTCGACGTCGCTCGGCTTGACCTCGCCGCGCCACTCACCGGTCTCGACGCCGCGACCCTCGATGAACTCCTTGAAGTTCTCCAGGTCGCCCTTCGCGCGGTGCTCCACGATGTTGAGGACGTCACCGGTCTTCTCGACGATGCCCTCGGGCTCGAACTCCAGGCGCATCGTGACCCGGGTGCTGTCGGCGCCGCCGGCCGGGGCGAAGGAGACGGTGCCCTCGTTGGTGGTCCCGTCGATCGCGCGCCAGCCGATCCGCTGGTCGGGGTCCTGGTGGAAGATCTCGGCGTCCCACTCGCGCTCGACGCCGGCGATCCTGGCCTTCCAGTGCAGCCGCTTGTCGTCGAGCTGCTGGACCGACTCGACGCCGTCCATGAACTTCGGGAACGACTCGAACTGGGTCCACTGGTCGTAGGCCGTCCGCACCGGGACGTTGACTTCGATGGTCTGCTCGATAGTGCTCATGCACGCTCCGTAACCGGCGTCCGGGAGCCGCACACCTTCTCGTGCGATTGCTCACCTACAGTGCCCAGGTGGCTTCCCTGGTGCCGGTGCTGGTCCTCGTGGGGGTGCTGGCGTTCCTGCTGGCGGCGATCGCGCAGGCGGTCACCGGGTTCGGCTCCGCGCTGGTGTCGGTGCCGCTGCTCGCCGTCGTGGTCGGCCCGGTCGACGCCGTCGTCGCGGCGACCCTGGCCGGGCTGCTGCTCACCGCCGGGGCGTGGCGGCGCGAGCGGGAGTACGCCGACCGCCCCCGGGTGCGGTTGTTCGCGGTCACCGGCCTGATCGGGATGCCGCTCGGCCTGTTGCTGCTCGCCGTTCTCCCCGAGCGCACGCTGACCCTGTTCATCGCGAGCACGGTGCTGCTGCTCGTCGTACTCCTGGCGGCGGGGGCGCGGCTGCCCACCGCCGGGCCGGCCCAGGCGACCGCCGGCCTCGTCAGCGGTGCGCTGCTCACCTCCACCGGGATGAACGGTCCGCCGCTGGTGATCGCGCTGCACGACCTGGAGCCTCGCCGGTTCCGCGGCACCCTGCAGGCGACCTTCTGCCTGCAGGACGCAGCCGCGGTGGTCGGCTTCGTCGCCCTCGGCCACCTCTCGGCCGACGCCGTGGCGCTGGCCGCTGCCGGGCTCGTCGGGCTGCCGCTCGGCTGGGCGGTGGGGGACCGGATGTTCCGCCGGGTGCCGGCGGAGCGGTTCCGCTGGCTGGTGCTCGGCGGCCTCACCGCCTCGGCCCTCGGGGCGCTCCTGTCCGCGCGCTGAGTCGCCATTTCCGGAACCCGGGAAGTTCGAAAGCATGTGCGGTTTCCTGAAGCAGTTCAGGTGTGTCGTGGTGGGGGCTGGGTACTGACCTGCCGAACCCAACAGGGAGGAAGAAGTCCCATGCACACACTTCTGTGGATCATCGCCGCAATCCTGGTCATCGCCGGCATCGTCTCGCTGGTGAGGGGCGCGATCGTGGCTGGCATCGTCCTGATCATCGTCGGCCTGCTGGTCGGCCCGGGCGGCGTTTCCATCTTCAGTTAGTCCATCGGCCAGGAGGCTGCCGGGCGGCGACGCTCACTACGCGTTCAGCGGGCCGCCCGGCTCTCCTGCCGTGGAACTGGCTGGGACATCGGGAAGTCGACCATCGTCGGCTTCCCGTTCTGCCTGTCCGGACGACTGCGCGTCAGTGACCGCGAGACACTGGCACGGTGAGGACGAGTGAGCTTCAGGCGGGCCGGCGCACCCGGCCGACGAGGCTGATCGCCGAGACCAGGGCCCACACGCCCTCGAGCAGCAGGAAGCCCCACTGCTGCGTCATCGCGGCCTGGACGCCGAGGATGCTCGAGCCGACCAGGTTGAGCCAGAGGTACGACCACGCCCGGGGATCGACCCACCCGCGCTGCGCGGCAGTGAAGGCGCCGAGGATCATCAACGAGCCGAGCACCTGGATGGCCTGGAACATGACCGCAGTCTGGCAAACCGCTCCTACTGCGATGATGGGGTGGTGACGATCTTCGCGGCGGCCGACGGCTCAGCGCTCGGGAACCCCGGCCCGGCCGGCTGGGCGTGGTACGTCGACGACGACCGCTGGGCCTCCGGCGGCTGGGCGCACGGCACCAACAACATGGGCGAGCTGATGGGCGTCCTGGACCTGCTGCGACAGACCGCCCATGTCGAGGAAGACCTGCACGTCTACTGCGACAGCCTCTACGTGATCAACTCGGTCACCAAGTGGCTGCCCGGCTGGAAGCGGAAGGGCTGGCGCAAGGGCGATGGCAAGCCGGTGCTCAACGTCGACCTGATGCAGGGTCTGGACGTCGCGCTGGTGGGCCGGACCGTCCGCTTCGAGTGGGTCAAGGGCCATGCCGGCCACCCCCTCAACGAGGCGGCCGACCGCCTGGCCAACGCAGCAGCGACCTCGTTCCGCGACCGGACCGCCTGCCAGGCCGGCCCCGGCTTCCCCGGGCGCATCCTGGTCCCCGAGCCTGTCGAGGGGCCCGAGCGTCGTCTGGTCCCCGAGCCTGTCGAGGGGCCCGAGCCCGATCTGTTCTCCCTGCTGGACTGAGATGGCAACTCGACGACGGGGTCAGGCCCTTCAACGGTCGGCGGGACGGGACCAGCGCACCGGGAACCGGTCGAAGTCGTCGTCATAGCTGACGATGGCGGCGCGGTGCTCGATCGCGAGCGCCGCGAGATGGGCGTCATTGACCAGGTTGCCGCCCAGACCGGCCGACTGCAAGAGCTCGGCCAGCACGAACGGGTGCCGCGGAGTCGGTTGCACGAGCTCCGCTCCCGGCTGCGCCAACCACTCCTGCACCTGTGCCATCGCCACGTCGGGGCTGACCGGTGCCGGGAAGAGTCCGCGGCGGGTCACCAGGCGGACGAAGGCGAGCAGCGGGGCCCACGCGAGGCCGACCCGAGAGCCCCCCGAGAGCGCCTGATCGAGCCAGCCTCTCGCCTCCTCGTGCCGCTCGGCGTCACGGTTGTAGGCGTAGACCAGCACGTTGGCGTCGACGAGGTTCACGAACCGGCCTGCATCCGGCGGACGAGCTCCTCGTCCTCGAGGTCCGCAGCCACCTGGCTGGCCCGGTCGAGACCGATCCTCGGTGTGCCGAGAGGGAGGGCTTGGGTCACGTAGTCGGCCGGCTGGATGCGGGCACCCGCCGCGCCGTCCCGGATCGCGTCATTGAGCGCCCGCTTGAACGAGACACCCTCGCGGCGCATCCGATCACGAACGAGTCGTTCGGTGTCGCTGTCGAGGGTCACTGTGGTGCGCACGATGACAGCATAGCATCATTGAATCTGATGGCATGCTGTCATGCGTCAGGCCAGCGTCGAGCTGTCGATCACGAACCGGTAGCGCACGTCGGAGGCGAGCACCCGCTCGTAGGCCTCGTTGACCTGGTCGGCGGAGATGACCTCGACCTCTGCGCCGATGCCGTGCTCGGCGCAGAAGTCGAGCATCTCCTGGGTGAGCGCGATACCGCCGATCATGGAGCCGGCGAACGAGCGCCGCGCTCCGATGAGCGACCCGACGTGCAGGCTCACCGGCTCGGCCGGTGCGCCGACGTTGACCAGGGTGCCGTCGACGGCGAGCAGGCCGAGGTAGGAGTCGAGGTCGATCGGAGCGCTGACCGTGTTGATGATCAGGTCGAACCGGCCGGCCAGCTCCTTGAACGTGCCAGGGTCGGAGGTGGCGTGATAGGCCTCGGCGCCGAGGCGCAGGCCGTCCTCCTGCTTCTTCAGCGACTGGGACAGCACGGTGACCTCCGCGCCCATGGCGTGGGCGATCTTGACCGCCATGTGGCCGAGCCCGCCGAGGCCGACGACGGCGACCTTCTTGCCCGGGCCGGCGCCCCAGTGCTTCAGCGGTGCATAGGTGGTGATGCCGGCGCACAGCAGGGGAGCGGCAGCGGCCGGGTCGAGCCCATCGGGCACCGACAGCACGAAGTCGGCGTCGACCACCACGTGGGTCGAGTAGCCGCCCTGGGTGATGGTGCCGTCGCGGTCCCGGCCGGCGTAGGTGGGCACCATGCCCTTGAGGCAGTACTGCTCGTCGCCGTTGCGGCAGTTCGCGCACTCGCCACAGGAGTTCACCATGCAGCCGACCCCGACGTGGTCGCCGACCTTGTGCCCCGTGACGTCGCTGCCGACCTCGGTGACCGTGCCGACGATCTCGTGGCCCGGGACGACCGGGAAGGGCTGCCGGCCCCAGTCACCGTTGACGGTGTGGATGTCGGAGTGGCAGATGCCGGCGTACTCGATGGCGATCAGGACGTCGTTGGCGCCGACGTCGCGACGCTCGATCGTCGTCGGGGCCAGCGGCTCTCCGGCGGCAGGGGCGGCATAGGCGTTCACGCGCATGGGGTTCTCCTTCGATGGGGAAGTGGGGGAGTCGGTTCAGTGGTTCCGGGTGTGCTCGAGCTGGGCCGCCATCAGCTCCATCAGCCTGGTCAGCCCCTTGAACGGCCGCACCATCACGGTGAACTCCGTGACCCTGCCGTCCTCACGCCACCGGATCATGTCGATGCCGTGCACCTGCAGGCCGTCGAGCTCCGCGGTGAACTCGAGCACCGCGGAGGATTCGTCGACCCACTCGTGCTGGTAGGCCAGCGTCGGACCGAGCACCACCATGGCCGCGGACAGGTACGCCGTCACCAGCGCCTTGCCCTCCTGCGGCGTGTGCACGGCGGGGGAGCGGAACACCGCGTCCTCGGCCAGGAAGTCGTCGAGCAGCGCCGGGTCGCGGCTCTCGACGATGCGGTGCCAGGTCGTCAACGGCGTGGGCTCGGTCATGGGGCCAAGGTAGGCGATCCGGGCGGCGCCTCGACCGGCCGGTGCCACGGCGACCACGGACGTGGCAGCATCCACCGCGTGAGCAGCATCTTCACGGCCCCCTTCGCCTCGGTCTACCCGCACTACGTGGCCAAGCTGGAGAGGAAGGGTCGCAGCAAGGCCGACCTCGACCAGGTGATCACGTGGCTGACCGGCTTCGACGAGGTGACGCTGCGGCGGCACCTGAAGGCGGGTACGACGTTCGAGGACTTCTTCGCCCAGGCCGAGCTGAACCCCAACACCTCGTTGATCACCGGGGTCGTCTGCGGCATCCGCGTTGAGGACATCGACGACCCGTTGATGCAGAAGATCCGCTATCTCGACAAGCTCGTCGACGAGCTCGCCCGCGGCAAGGCGATGGACAAGGTGCTCAGGGGGTAGCCGGGCCCGCGATGGTGTCCGTCACAGCTCGAGGAAGTCGCGGATCCAGCCACGGACCGCCCCGAGCGTCTGGGGGTCGACGCGGCCGGCGGTAGCGACCACCCGCTCCCGTGACACGGTGCGCACCTGCTCGGTCATCGCCCAGGACTCGAGTGGCAAGGCACTTCCCTCCACCGGGACGTGGTTCGGCCAGCCGCGGTCCACCGTGGTCAGGGGTACGACGATCGCGAGCGTGTCGACGACGTCGAGGTAGTCGGCTCCAGCGACCACGAGCGCCGGCCGCCGCCCGGCCTGCTCGCGGCCGACGGCGATCTCCGGCGCGACCCAGACGACGTCCCCGGGCGCCAGGCGCCGGTCAGGCACGCTCGATCGCGTCCCAGGCGGCGATCTCGTCCTGATAGCTGGTGAGCACCTCAGTGGGAGTGGCGTCGAGCGCTCGTCGGAGCGCCTCGAACCGCTGGGCCCGGTCACCCAGCTCGGCGAGGTGCGCAAGGTGCTCGCCGAGGGTTCGGTGTGCCGCGTTCGCCTGCCTCTTCAGCCGGTCACGCACCTCGGTCGAGACCTTGATGGTGGTGGTCATACTTCGAGTATACCGGACGTCATACGCAGGCTGCCCTCGAGGGGCGTCCGGTCACTAGTCTGGGCGGGTGGACGAGCGCGACTCGGGTGTCACCCTGGCCGAGCTCCTTGCTGCGTTCTCGCTGGCCACCGACCTCGGCCTGGGCCAGCCGATGGAGCACCTCCTGCGCAGCTGGCAGATCGCGTCGCGTCTCGGGCGTCACGTCGGCCTTCCCGAGGAACAGCAACCGGCGTTGTTCCACGTGGCGATGCTGTCGTGGGTGGGTTGCGTGGCGGACGCCCCGGAGGTGACCGCAAGCTTCGGCGACGACATCGCGTTCCGTGCCGACAGCTACGACGCCGACCTCGGCGGACTGTCCGGGATGGCGTTCTTCCTTGCTCGTGCCGGTCGGGGCCAGCCGCTCCCGCGGCGCGTGCGTGCGGCCGCGACGCTCGCGGCCACCGGTGGCTCGCGGATGATGCGCGGCATCCAGGGGCACTGCCTGGTCACCTCGACGCTCTCCGACGAGCTCGGGCTGCCGGCCGAGACCTCCGAGGCGGTCCGGCAGTTCTTCGCCCGGTGGGACGGCCAGGGCGTGCCGCGCGGCGTCCGCGGTGAGCAGATCGACGTCGTCGTCCGGCTGTTCCATGTCGCCGACATCGTGGAGGTGCACCACCGCAACGGTGGAGTGGCCGCTGCCGTGGCGGTGGCTCGGGCGCGCTCGGGCACCCAGTTCGACCCCCGTCTGGTCGACGCCTTCTGCTCGGCTGCGGTCGAGGTGCTGCCCAGCGCGGGGGCCGAGCACGACGCCCACGAGCTGTTCGCCCGCGAGCCCGGCCTCGCCGGACGGCTCAGCGACGATGGGCTGGATGCCGCCCTCGTGGCCCTGGCCGACTTCACCGATCTGCGCTCGGTGTTCCGTGCCGGCCACTCACGGGCCGTCGCGGACCTCGCACTCGGGGCGGCCCGGGCGCTGCGGTTGCCGGCCGCGGAGGCCCGGCTCGTCTACCGCGCCGGTCTGCTGCACGACGTCGGGCTGCACGGTGTG
>DASSOK010000101.1:0-2501 GCA_035700665.1 Marmoricola sp. | reverse complement strand
CGGGCGGGCGTCGATCAACGGCTCAGGGAAGCGCCAGCGCCCTGCCTTCGCTTGAGCCTCTCGGCAGCGTGTTGGCGACGGCAAGCCCTGTCACCAGACCCACGACGGCAAGAGCAGCGAACCACTTGAGGAGTGGCGGTGTGTCAATGGCCAGGTTGCGGTCCCCACTGGTGGCCAACTGAAAGTCCCCACCCTGCGCGTCGGTTTCAGCTGGTCTTGAGTCGGGTTCCTCCGTTCGCTCGGGCTTGTTTCATCCGGTAGGAGTCACCGTCGGTGACGACGGTGTGGCAGTGGTGCAGGAGCCGGTCGAGCATGCTGACGGCGGTGGTGTGCTCGGGCAGGAACCTGCCCCAGGACTCGAACGGCCAGTGGGAGGCGATCCCGAGTGACCTGCGTTCGTAGGCGGCCGCGACGAACCGGAACAGCAGCTGTGCGCCGGTGTCGTCCAGCGGTGCGAAGCCGAGCTCGTCGACGAGTACGAGGTCGTGGCGCAGCAGGGTGTCGATGACCTTCCCGACCGAGTTGTCGGCCAGCCCTCGGTAGAGGGTCTCGACGAGGTCGGCGGCGGTGAAGTACCGCACCCGGTGGCCGTGCTCGACCGCGGCGATACCTAGGGCGATCAGGGTGTGGGACTTGCCGGTGCCGGCGGGGCCGATCATGCACACGTTCTCGGCCGCACGGACCCACTCCAGCGACGACAGGTAGTCGAATGTGGCCGGTGGGATCGAGGACGCGGCGACGTCGAACTCGGCCAGCGTCTTGGTGACGGGGAACGTGGCTTGCCGCATCCGGGTGCGCACGTTCGACTCGTCGCGGGCGGCGATCTCGGCCTCGACGAGCGTGCGCAGGAACTCCTCGGGTTTCCACCGCTGGGTCTTGGCGGTGACCAGCAGCTCGGGTGCCAGCCGGCGCATCGCGGCCATCTTCAGCCGCTTCAGCCCCTCGTTCAGGTCCGTCGGCAGTGGCGGCGGAGTCGTGGCGGTCACGACACCTCACCCCCGTCCACGCCGGGATGGATCCGGTAGGCGTCCAGCGACCTGGTCGGCACCGACGGCAGCGTCAACACCAGTGCCTGGCCGGCTGCGGTGGGTCGTGGTGCGTGGCCGTTGGTGGCCAGGATCGACCGGATGTCCGCGGCGCGCCAGCGCCCGAAGGTCACGGCGCGTTCGAGTGCGGCCAGCAGCGGCTCGGGGCCGTGCGCGGCACCCAGGGTGAGGATCTCGGCGATCTCGCTGCCGAGCTTGGTCACCCCCGCGGTGGCGGCGCCGACCAGGAACTGCTCGGCGACCGGTCCCAGGGCGAGGAACTCCCGCTCGACCGGTGTCCTGGGCCGGGCTCCTCGCCGGGGGGTGGTGGGACGCGGCCGGTCGTAGTGGGCGTCGATGATGCTCACCTCGCCCGGCGCGACCAGCCCGTGCTCGGCGTGGATCTCGCCGGTCACTGGCTCGAGCACCCGCAGCAGCCGGTCGCGGTCGTCGACCAGCACCGTCACCGTGGTGCCGATCAGCCGGTTCGGCACCGAGTAACGGGCCGAACCGAACCGGATGCAGGAGAGCTTGTCGACCCGCCGGGTGAACGGCTTCGGGCCGACGTCCAGACGCAGCGACGGCAGCTGGCCGAGCAGCTCGCGTTCGGTGGCCAGCCGCTGTTCGGGGACCGCGTGGATCTCCGAGTGGACCCGTGCGTTGACCTCGGCGCACCAGGCGCCGGCGCGGGTGTTGAGCCCGGCCAGGCCGTCGGTCAAGGGGTCGTCGTCGAGCTCGAGCGGGATCAGCAGGTCGTCCTTGGCGTAGCCGACGAGGTTCTCCACGATCCCCTTGGACTCGGGATCGGCCGCGTGACAGAAGTCCGGCCGGAACCGGTAGTGGGTCGCGAACCGGACGTAGTCCGGGGCCGGCACCACCACGTTCGCGACCACTCCGCCCTTCAGGCAGGCCATCCGGTCCGCGAGCACGACCTTCGGGACGCCGCCGAGGACCTCGAAACATTCCGCGAGCATGGCCAGCGTGGTGGCCTGCTGCTCGTCGGCGGCGAAGCGGACGAACCGGAACCGCGACCAGGCCAGCACGGCGCAGAACACGTGCACCTTCCGGCCGGCGACGACCTCGGTGCCCCAGTCGATCGCCAGCACCTCGCCCGGTGACCAGACCGCCGGACGCCGACCGCCGGCCCGCGCCTGACCGGCCCGCCACGCGGCCTTCGCGTCAGCGACCAGACGGCGGAAGTTGCGGTCCGACCCCTCATAGCCCGCTGCACGTGCCACCGGCAGTAGCCGCTTCGCGCTGATCTTCCCCGCGGTCTTGGCGACCTTCTCCGCGACGAGATCACTGACCTCGTCGTAGTTACGGACTCGTGCCGGCGCCGCCGGCACCACGCCGGTGGTCGCGGCCTCGTGCGCCTCGATGATCCGCCGCACGGTCTTGTGGGTCGTGCCGCACATCGCGGCCGCTCCCCGGTAGGTGCCTACATCTCGGTAGGCGGCAATCACGTCCATTCTTTCC
>DASSOK010000100.1:0-5293 GCA_035700665.1 Marmoricola sp. | reverse complement strand
GGCGACGACGTGTTCGTCGTACTGCAGGAGCAGCTGGACGGCGACCCGCAGACGCACTGGGTCGGCTACTTCGGCTACGCGGCGCGGCCGGACCTGCCTGCGTCGCCGATGGCCGGCGTTCCGGACGCGGTGTGGATGCGCTGCCGGGACGTCCGCGTGGTGGAGCACCGACCCGCCGGGCCACTGCCCGTGACGCCCCCCGAGATCGCCGACGAAGCGGTGCCGGAGTGGTACGTCGACGCGTTCGCCCGCGTGCAGGAGGAGCTGCACGCCGGCAACTCCTACGAGGTGAACCTGACCTGTCGCGAGGAGCATCCGGCCACCGCAGCGCCGCTGGCCATCTATGCCCAGCTGCGCGCGACCAATCCCGCGCCGTACGCCGGTGTGATGCACCACCGCACCGACGGCGACGACACCTGGCTGCTGTCCGCGTCGCCGGAGCGGTTCGCCACCATCGACCGGCACGGCTGGCTGGAGGCCCGGCCCATCAAGGGCACCACCGCGCGAGGCGGGTCGCCGGAGCAGGACGAGGAGCTGCGGGCGCGGCTCTCGACGGACCGCAAGTTCCGCGCGGAGAACCTGATGATCGTCGACCTGCTCCGCAACGACCTGTCGATGGTCTGCGAGCCCGGCACCGTCTCCGTGCCGTCGCTGATGGCGGTCGAGTCCTATGCGAGCGTGCACCAGCTCGTCTCCACCGTGCGGGGTCGGTTGCGTGGCGGTGTAGGGACGGTCGAGGCGCTGCGGACGATCTTCCCGGCCGGCTCGATGACCGGTGCGCCGAAGCGGCGCACCATGGAGATCATCGAGGACGTGGAGGCATCACCGCGGGGCGTCTACGCCGGCGCCTTCGGGTGGGTCTCTGGCGACGGCCGCGCGGACCTGGGGGTGGTGATCCGCTCGCTGTTCCGCTCCGGTGCCGGGCCGTGGCGGCTCGGCACCGGAGGCGGGATCACGGTGCGCTCCGACGTCTCCGAGGAGTGGGCCGAGACGCGGTGGAAGGCCGGGCGGGTGGCCGCGGCCCTCACCGAGTGACGTCTCGGTGCCCCGGCGGAGGCAGGAAGCGCCGTCTCGGCGGGCTGGGGGCCACACCAGGCGCCGTCTCGGCGGGCTGGGAGCTGGAGGAAGTGACGTCTCGGCGGTCAGGAGGCGGTGGTCTTCTCGTCGCTGCCGAGGGTGACCGTGACGGTCTTGGTGTCCTTGCCGCGCAGGTAGGTGATCTCGACCTCGTCACCGGGGCGGTGGCCGCGGATGGTCGCGACCAGGGACTCCGAGCCGTCGATCACGGCGCCGTCGACCTTCGTGATCACGTCACCGGACTTCAGGCCGGCCTGGTCCGCGGGGCCGCCCTGCTCGACCGTGCGCACGACCGCACCCTGCGCGAGCCGGTTGCCCTGTGCCGTCGAGACGGTCACCGCCATCCGGGCGTGGGTGGGAGCCTCGCCGTTGCGGATCTGCTCGACGATCGGGAGCACCTCGTCGATCGGGATCGCGAAGCCCAGGCCGATCGATCCCGACGCGCCGCCGTTCGCCGTGCGGATGGACGAGTTGATGCCGACGACCTGACCGGACATGTTCACCAACGGGCCGCCGGAGTTGCCCGGGTTGATCGCCGCGTCGGTCTGGATGGCCGGGTACGTCGTGCTCAGGCCCTGCTGCTCCTGCTGCGGGAAGCCGAAGCCGAACGGGTTGTCCGGCTGCTCCGGCGTCTCCTGCGTCACGGAGACCGGACGGTTCAGGGCGGAGACGATGCCCGAGGTCACCGTGGCGTTGAGACCGTACGGCGACCCGACGGCCACCACGGGCTGGCCGACGGCGAGGTCGTCCGAGCTGCCGATGGCCGCCGCGGTGAGGCCCTTGGCGCCCTCGGCCTTGATCACCGCGATGTCGGTGACGGGGTCGGTGCCCACGACCTTCGCCGGCAGGGTGCTGCCGTCGTTGAAGTTGACGGTGATGGTGCCGCCGTCGGCGGCCATGGAGACGACGTGGTTGTTGGTCAGGATCGCGCCGTCGTCGCTCAGGATGATGCCGGAACCGGAGCCGGCGCCGTTCTGGCCGGTGACGTTGATCTTCACCACGGAGGGGAGCACCTTCGCCGCGACTGCCTGCACGGACTGGGCCGGAGCCGCCGCGTTGCTCGCAGCGACCGTGCTGTTGGTCGACCCGGTGGTCGCGCTGACGGCGGCCTCGTCGCCCTGCCAGGCGTCGTACCAGGCGGCTCCACCGACGCCGGCCGCGCCCCCGAGGACGAGGGCGCCCGCGAGCACTGCCGCCGAGAGGCCGCGGGCCCGACGGACGGGTGCGGGCGCCGTCGGGCCGGCCGTCATCGGCGGCAGTGTGCGGGTGGGCTCGGCCGGCGTCGGAGTCTGCGTGGGATTCTGCGTGGAATTCTGGGCCGGCTGCTCGGACGACCAGCGCGGCGCCTCGCCCTCGGGACGGGAGCCGGAGTCGGAGCCGGTGCCGGCGATGGGGTTGGTGTCGTCAGGTTCGGGTCGGTACTGGTCGTTCATGTCATCCAGTGTCGCGACTGAACCTGAGGATTCCCTAGGCACTGGCTTCAACTGTGCCAAGAGCTGTCCGGACCAGTGGGCAGTCGCCGGGGGCGTCGGCTCGGGCTCAGTCGGGCGGTTGCGGGGCGCCGGGGACGGAGAACCACAGTGCCGCGCCACCGTCCGGGCCGCTGCCTGCGCGCACCGCGCCGCCGTGGCGCTCGGCGATGCTGCGCACGATCGAGAGGCCCAGCCCCGAGCCGGGCATGCCGCGGGACTCCGCGGAACGGTAGAACCGCTCGAAGACATGCGGGAGGTCTGCCGGCGCGATGCCCGGGCCCTGGTCGGCGACCATCAGGGTGCCCTGGTGGAGCTCCACGGTGACGCGCCCCTGCGGAGGACTCCACTTGGCGGCGTTGTCCAGCAGGTTGGTGACGGCCCGCTCGAGTGCGCCGGCCTCCCCGGTGACCCACCAGGGTGCGGTGCTCACGTCGAACCCGACGGCCGGGGCCCGGCGTCGTACCCGCGCGACGGCGTGGTCGACGAGGGCGGCGAGGTCGACCGGCTCGACCGTTCGCGAGACCGGCTCCTCGCGAGCCAGCTCGACGAGGTCCCCGATCAGCGTGGTCATCTCGCCGATCTGGGCGCGGACGTCGTCGAGCAGCTCGCGGCGGCTCTCCGGGGACAGGTCGGTGGACGAGCCGGCCTGGGCGAGCAGGTCGAGGTTGGTGCGCAGCGACGTGAGCGGGGTGCGCAGCTCGTGCCCGGCGTCCGCCACCAGCTGGCGCTGCCGGTGCTGCGAGGCGGACAGGGCGCGGAGCATCTCGTTGAAGGATGCCGCCAGCCGGGCGACCTCGTCGGTGCCCTCGATGCGGATCGGGTCGAGGCGCTGGGTGCGGGCGATGTCCTCGACCGCGGTGGTCAGCCGGCGCACGGGTCGCAGGCCGTTGCGGGCGACCGCCCAGCCCGCGAACCCGGCAACCACCATGCCGACGATGCCGACGAGCAGCATCACCAGCCCGAGCCGGTCGAGCATGCGATCGGTGGGCGCCAGCGACTGGGCGAGCACGAGCGCCTGGCCTCGTCCTGCTGGGACGGCGACGACCCGCCAGCGCTCGCCCTGGTAGACCGCGGTCCGTGCGGACGACGCACTCTGTCCGCGGGCCACCGCCAGCTCGAGCTGGCCGATGCCGAAGCTGTCGGTGGTGTCGACGCTGCGCACCGCCGGAGGGTCGGTGAGCGCGTTGACGAAGATGATCTTCACGTCCGCTGCGCCCAGGGCCCACGACGGCACCTCCTCCTGTGCGAGGGCGGGGAGGAACGGCGTGCGGGCGGCCGCGCTGGCCCGGGCGCGCAGGGAGTCGTCGAGGGCGCTCATCGTCTGGGCGCGCACGGTCGCGTAGGCCGCGAACGCGACGATCGACACGGCGAAGCCCACCGCGAGCGTGGTGAGCAGGGTGACCCGGCTGGCCAGGGAGCTCCGGTAGTGCAGGCCGGCCCAGACGTTGCTCGTGGCCGGTTCAGCGTCGGTGCGCCCGGGTGCGGGCTCGGTCACGTGGAGTCCTCCCGGAGCACGTAGCCGACGCCCCGGACGGTGTGGATCAGCCGCGACTCCCCGTCGGCCTCGGTCTTGCGACGCAGGTAGCCGACATAGACCTCGAGGCTGTTGGCGGTGGTGGGGAAGTCGAAGCCCCACACCTCTTCCAGGATGAACGACCGCTCCAGGACCCGCTTCGGGCGCCGGAGGAACAGCTCGAGCAGCGTGAACTCGGTGCGGGTCAGGGTGATCGGGCGGTCGCCGCGGAACACCTCGCGCGAGGCCAGGTCCATGGTCAGGTCGGCGAAGGCCAGCCTCTCGTCCGCCTCGCGCTCCTCCGGGCTGGCGCGGCGCAGCAGCGCCCGCAGGCGGGCGAGCAGCTCGTCGAGCGCGAACGGCTTGGTCAGGTAGTCGTCGGCGCCCGCGTCGAGTCCCTCCACCCGGTCACCGACGGAGTCCTTCGCGGTGAGCACGAGGATGGGCACGTCGTTGCCGGCCGTGCGCAGCGCCCGGGTGGTCTCGATGCCGTCCAGGCGCGGCATCATCACGTCGATGACCAGAACGTCCGGAGCGCTCCCCGCGATGCTGGCGAGCGCCTCCGCGCCGTCACCGGCCAGGCTCACCTTGTAGCCGTTGAACTCCAGCGACCGGCGCAGCGACTCGCGCACCGCACGGTCGTCGTCGACGACGAGCACGTGCTGCCCCTGGTCCATGGTTCCGGCCACCCTCCAAGGGTGCCATCTCGACCTGAAATCCGGCTGACGCTCCTGAATTCTCGCTGAGTCTGCGGCCGCCCGGACCGCGCACCGATGCTCGCGGCTACAGCAGGGAGCGCGCCGCCTCGCCGGCCCGGCTGCCGTACCCGCCGCCGAACAGGCAGGCGTGCACCAGCAGCGGGAACAGCTGGTGCAGCGGCACCCGGTCCTGCCAACCGTCGGCGAGGGGGAACGCCTCGTGGTAGGCGCCCAGCGCGCGCTGCAGCTGCGACAGCCCGAACAGCGCGAGCATCGCAAGGTCGGTCTCCCGGTGCCCGCCGTACGCCGCGGGGTCGACCACGAAGGCCCGACCGTCGGCGCCCCAGAGCACGTTCCCGGCCCACAGGTCTCCGTGCAGCCGCGCCGGTGGCTCCTCCGGCCCGGCCAGGTCGACGATCCGGCGCACCACCTTCTCCACGTCCGCCGCGTCGGCCTCGGTGATGGTGCCGCGGTCGCGGGCCAGCTTGAGGTAGGGCAGGATCCGGCGGGTGGCGAAGAACTCCGGCCAGCTG
>DASSOK010000099.1:0-3604 GCA_035700665.1 Marmoricola sp. | reverse complement strand
GGAGGCCTACGAGGACGAGTCGCTGCGGCCACTGCTCCTCGACGCCCCTGCCGTGATGGGCGTGGAGTCCATCGACGTCGAGGAGCTCAAGATCCGGCTGGTCGCCCGGACCCTGCCGGGCCGGCAGTTCGAGGTCGGCCGAGCGCTGCGGGTGCGGATCGCGGCCGCCTTCCGCGCCGAAGGCATCACGGTGCCACCCACCCTGAGCACCAGCACCCCCACGGCGGTCGAGGATGAGTGAGCTCGCTTGGGGGCGGCCACGCCTGTCCACGGTACTGATGGCTGTGGGCTTCGTGCTGGTCCTCGTGCTCTACGTGCTCGTCCGCCCGGAGCCCGTGCCGGACCAGGCCTACGCGCCGTCGCCCGGACCGGATCGGCCCGCACCCACGCGTGCCGTGTCGCCGTCCCCGCGACCCCAGCCGGAGCCGAGCACGACACCGAGCCCTTCCCCGGTTCCGTCGCCCACGCCGTCGCCGTCGACCGCCGGGCCGGCGCCCACGCCGACCGGTGCACCCACCAGCTCCCCCGCTGCGCCGACAGCGTCGCCGACGTCGAGCACCAGTCCATCGCCCGCTGGGTGATCGACCCCCTGGCTCCGCTCAGGAGCCCGGGGCGACCATCTCGTCGAGCGCCTTCGGCTGGGTGAGCCGCCAGAAGTTGCCGGACGGGTCGCGGAAGGATGCGTCGATGCCGTAGAACCGCTCCTCCGGCTCCTCGGTGAACTCGACGCCCTTGACCTTCAGCTCCTCGTACGTCGCCCGGCAGTCGTCGGTGCGCAGCGCTCCGAGGCCGAGGTGCCCACGGGCGACCAGCTCGAGCATCTCCTTGCCGGTCTGCTCGTCGATGTTCGGCGGGCCGGGGACCACCAGCATCAGCGGGGTCTCCGGCTGGCCCGGGATCGTCAGGACCAGCCAGCGGAAGCCGTCGGCGGTGGAGTCCATCGCAACGTCGAAGCCGAGGGTGTCGACGTAGAAGCCCTTCGCCACGTCGAGGTCGTGGACGTTGAGGCAGACGAGTCCGAATCCGGTGATCACGGGCGCTCTCCTTCGCAGCAGGGCCGAGGCCGGAATGCCGTGGCACATGGTGGCTCCCTCGGTCCGGTGGGTGGTGTCGGCACCACGGTAGGGAAGTCCGCGGCGTGCCGCTTCTCGAGAACTGACCAGCTGCCCGGCGTCGTACTCCCGGGTCCCGGGTCAGGCGCGCGGGCGGGAGTGGGCCTTGACGATGCAGTGCGGCAGCCGCTGCAGCACGTCGGTCCGGGGCTGCTCGCGGTACCCCGTGGGGCTCATCCCGACGAAGCGGCGGAACTGGGTGCTGAAGGAGCCCAGGCTGGTGAAGCCCACCGCGACGCAGATGTCGGTCACGGAGAGGCCGGTGTCGCGGAGCAGCCGCTGCGCGCGCTCCATCCGGCGGCTCATCAGGTACTGGTGCGGCGTCTCGCCGAACGTGGCCTTGAACGAACGGCTGAAGTAGCCCTCGGACACGTGGGCGCTCGCGGCGAGGCGGTCCAGGTCGAGCGGCTCGGCGTACGCCCGGTCGATCAGGTCGCGCACCCGCAGCAGATGCCGGGAGAGGGGTACGGCGGGGGCAGCCATGCACCCATCCTGCCAGCGCGGCGCGTCGCGGGAAGGCTGCGTCCCTCATCAGTGTTGGAGCGAACATGAAGAAGATCGGGTTCTTGTCCTTCGGCCACTGGACGCCCTCGCCCCAGTCACGGACGCAGTCCGCCTCCGACGCGTTGTTGCAGTCGATCGACCTCGCCGTGGCGGCCGAGGAGCTCGGTGCCGACGGCGCGTACTTCCGGGTGCACCACTTCGCTCGCCAGCTGGCCTCTCCGTTTCCGCTGCTCGCCGCCATCGGTGCCCGCACCAGCCGGATCGAGATCGGCACCGGCGTGATCGACATGCGCTACGAGAACCCGCTCTACATGGCGGAGGACGCCGGCGCCGCCGACCTGATCGCCGGCGGCCGCCTGCAGCTCGGGATCAGCCGCGGCTCACCGGAGCAGGTGGTCGACGGCTTCCGGTACTTCGGCTACCAGCCCGCCGAGGGCGAGGACCACGCTGCCATGGCCCGGCAGCACACGGCAGTGTTCCTGCAGATGATCGAGGGGGTGCCCTTCGCGGAGCCCAACCCCCGGCCGATGTTCCCCAACCCTCCCGGACTGCTGCGCATCGAGCCGCAGTCACCGGGCCTGCGGGAGCGGGTCTGGTGGGGCGCCGGCTCCCGCGCCACCGCGGAGTGGGCGGCGGAGCAGGGGATGAACCTGATGAGCTCCACCCTGCTCACCGAGGACACGGGGGTGCCCTTCCACCAGCTCCAGGCCGAGCAGATCCAGCGCTTCCGGGACGCCTGGACCGCGGCCGGGCACGATCGGGAGCCGCGGGTGTCGGTGAGCCGGAGCATCTTCCCGCTCGTCAGCGACCTGGACCGCGCCTACTTCGGCCATGACGCCGACAGCCAGGACCAGGTCGGCCACCTCGAGGGCGGGCTGGCCCGGTTCGGCAAGTCCTACGCGGGAGAGCCCGACGACCTGGTGAAGGCGCTGGCCGAGGACGAGGCCATCGCGGCCGCCGACACGCTGCTGCTCACCGTGCCCAACCAGCTCGGCGTCGACTACAACGCACACGTCCTCGAGAGCGTGCTGCGCTACGTCGCCCCGGAGCTCGGCTGGCGCTGAGCGACACCGATCACGCGCCGACGACGCGGCTCGCGCGAGCTACAGCACGTAGAACTGCGACAGGCGGCGCCGGACAACGCTGCCGACGGGGAAGTGCCGGGCGACACGGACCATGTCGTCCATGAGCTCCTCGACGGCCGCCTCCGCCTCGTCGGGTGGGACGAGGTCGGGAGCGATCCAACCTCCCGCCTCGAGGCTCGACCGCAGCGCCTCCCGGACCTGCGCGGAGCTCAGCTGGCTGTCGACCACCTGCGCAGTCGTCGTCGCGCGGTGCGAGTTCGTCCCGGCGAAGCCGCGGCCGCAGCCGCACCCGCCGCCATCCGGATCTATCCGGTCGGCACCGCACGGATCTTGCATGTACACGAGCTCGCCCTCGACGCAGAAGTCGTAGTCCCCGGGCGCCGAGCCGTTCGTCTTGTTCGTCGCCACCAGTATTCGCATCATTCAACCTCCGGTCGCGACCGTAATTGCGAGCACCGACAGCCGGGCTTCGGTGGCACGGGCGGCGCTGCCGGGTTGCCCGGCATGCACCTCGGAGGCGACGGGTACGTGCCGGCGTCCGCGCAGGTCACTTCCGAGGAGGCGCCATGGGCAACGACAACCACGAGCAGCTGGGCGAGGTCGACGAAGCCGAGGAGGCCGCCGAGCCGTCGTCGACGACCGAGGGCCCAGCCGCCGAGGGCGACTACGACCCGACCCAGGGATCGCCGGACAGTGGAGCGCACCCGGTCGGCCAGGAGTACCCCGACGAGGCGACCGGCACCGGCGACGACGAGCGGACCAGGTCTGCGTCAGCGGAGTGAGCCGCTGGTCTCGGCCGCGTCGGAGCAGCGCACTCGACCCGCTGTGATGCGATGCGCAGGCGGCGACGGTGGCCTCGCCTGCGCACGGCATCGCAGCGCGAGCCGCTGCTCGCGCGTCAGT
>DASSOK010000098.1:0-20058 GCA_035700665.1 Marmoricola sp. | reverse complement strand
CCGCCCACCAGGATCGCCACGGTGACCGGCTCGTCCAGAAGGAGCGCGCCGAGGAAGACCGCCACGACGGGGTTCACGTAGGCGTAGGTGGCGACCAGCGAGATCGGTGCCCGGCCGAGCACCCAGACATAGGCGGTGAAGGCGACCATCGAGCCGAACACGATCAAGTAGGCCCACGCCACCCACGCCTTCGTGGAGTACGACGCCAGGTCCAGCCGCTCGCCGAGAACGGCCCCGGTCGCCACGGTCATCAGGCCACCGGCGAGCATCTCCCACGACGTCATCACGAACGGGTCCTCCGGCAGCTCCAGGCGTGGCTGCATCCACGAGCCGAAGCCCCAGCACGTCGCCGCGACCAGCACCAGCAGGGTCGGGCCCAGCGGGATCTCTGCGTCGGTGGACCCGCGGCCGGCAAGCACCAGGAATCCCACCCCTGCGAAGCCGACCAGCACGCCCAGCACGGTCCAGCGGCTGGGCCGGTCGCGGGCCAGGGCCCGGAACACCGTGATCGTCAGCGGCGTCGTGGCCACCAGCAGCGCCGCGATGCCGCTGGGCACGTCCTGCTCGGCGATCGAGACCACGCCGTTGCCCAAGAGCGGCAGCATCAGGCCCAGGAAGGCGCAGCTGAGCAGCTGCCGGCGCGTCACCAGGAGCCTGCGCCAGCCGCCTCGCAGCATCAGCAGCAGCCCGAGCAGCACGCCGGCCATGGCGAACCGGGTGCCCATCGCGAGGAGCGGCGGTGCCTCGGCCACCACGACCCGGATACCGAGGTAGGTCGAGCCCCAGACGACGTAGACGGTCAGCAGCGCGATGGCCACCAGGCCCGGGGTCGCGGCACGGGCGGACGAAGGTGGCACGGACGCATTGTGGTGGTGCGGGCCGGCGGGCGGCGAGGGAAATACCGGCGGGCGAGCCAGACCGTCAGCGCTGCACTGTCGCGTCGTGTGCGTGCCGGCCGCGGCGGCTGCCGACGTACGCCGCCTCGCGGATCCGGGCCAGCCAGCGCGGGCCGAGCGACCAGCCGGTCGGGGCGTGCAGGTCCGGGTCGAAGGCCGCCTCGTCCTCGCTGCGCCCCGACACCGACGTGACCGTGAGATCGCCGCGTTGCCGCGCCGTGCCCGTGGAGTCGACCACCGAGAGGGCCAGCCGCACCGGGAGCACGTCGGCGAATGCGTCGGGGTCGGCGGACACGAGCCGCGGGTCGGCGAGCTCCACCCCCACGGTGACCCGTTCGCCCGCCCGCTCCAGCGTCATCAGGCTCGAGAGCGAGGCGTCGCCCCACGTGGGCGAGGGGAAGAGTGCGAACCGCCGCCAGCCCGTCGTCCCGAGCGCCGAGGTGCACAGCACGTCCACCGGGCCGTCGGGGTGGTCGAGCCGGACCGCGATCCCGATGAAGTCGGGAAGACCAGCTGGGGTCCCGATGCCCTTGGAGAACCGGATCAGCGCCGGCCAGGTGCCCGCGGGCAGGGGTCCGGTGCCGTCGATGACCGCCTCTCCGTCGTACAGGGTGCCCGTCGGGTGGAACGCCGGTGCGTGGCGGGACCGGGCCAGGAAGCGGAAGGCGGTGCGCACGGGTGACATGGGTGTGGGGTACCCCGTGGCAGGGCGGTCGATGCCCGGTGGATTGGGGAGAACGCGGGCTGGTGGGCTACCTTGAGGGCAAGGCGATGTGTCGCCCGTCACACGCCCCAGCAGACGAAAACCGGAACCAAGACCGGGACGACCCCACCCCGCACCACCCCCGCGGGAGGGACGCTCCGGACAGGCCACGCGACAGCGGTGACCCCGCCTCGTCGCCAGGAGAACAGGAGACCCCTGGAATGACTCCCGACAACGGCTTCGGCCCCGACCTGGTGGAGGTCTTCGGACCCTCGCAGGCCGACGGCGGCCCCGACCTGGTGCAGCTGCTCACGCCCGAGGGCGAGCGGGTGCACCACGGCGAGTTCGACCGAGACTTCTCCGCCGAGGAGCTGCGCGGCTTCTACCGCGACATGGTGCTCACCCGCCGCATCGACACCGAGGCGACGGCGCTGCAGCGCCACGGCGAGCTCGGCATCTGGGCGCAGCTGCTCGGCCAGGAGGCCGCGCAGATCGGCGCCGGGCGTGCGCTGCGGCCGCAGGACTACGTGTTCCCGACCTACCGCGAGCACGGCGTGGCCTACTGCAAGGGCATCGACCCGCTCAAGCTGCTCGGCCTCTTCCGGGGCGTCGACCACGGCTCGTGGGACCCTCACGACTTCAACTTCGGCCTCTACACGATCGTGATCGGCGCGCAGGCGTTGCACGCGACCGGCTACGCGATGGGCGTCCAGCGCGACGGCGCGGTCGGCACCGGCGACCCGGACCGCGACACGGCGGTGATCGCGCACTTCGGCGACGGCGCCTCCTCGCAGGGTGACGTCAACGAGGCGTTCATCTTCGCGGCCTCCTACAACGCACCCGTGGTGTTCTTCTGCCAGAACAACCAGTGGGCGATCTCCGAGCCGATCGAGCGGCAGAGCCGGATCCCGCTCTACCAGCGGGCGCTCGGCTTCGGCTTCCCCGGTGTGCGGGTGGACGGCAACGACGTACTCGCCTGCTACACCGTCGTACAGGCGGCCCTCCAGCGCGCCCGCGAGGGCAGCGGGCCCACGCTCGTGGAGGCCTACACCTACCGGATGGGCGCGCACACGACCACCGACGACCCCACTCGGTACCGGCTCAACTCCGACCTCGAGCACTGGAAGCTCAAGGACCCGATCGAGCGCGTGAAGGTCTACCTCTCCCGCAACGGCCTGGCCGACGAGGAGTTCTTCAACGGGGTCCAGGACGAGGCCGACGAGCTCGGTCACCACCTGCGCGAGGGATGCAAGGCGCTGCCGGACCCGAAGCCGCTGGACATGTTCGACCACGTGTACGCCGAGATCCCGCCGGAGCTGCAGGAGCAGCGGGACGGCTTCGCGGCCTACCTGGAGACCTTCGAGGGGGCGCACTCATGAGCACGCAGAAGATCACCCTCGCCAAGGGCCTCAACATGGGGCTGCGCAAGGCGATGGAGGACGACGACAAGGTCCTGCTCATGGGCGAGGACGTCGGCAAGCTCGGCGGCGTCTTCCGGATCACCGACGGCCTGCAGAAGGACTTCGGCGAGGACCGGGTCATCGACTCGCCCCTCGCGGAGTCCGGCATCGTCGGTACGGCGGTCGGGCTGGCCTTGCGCGGCTACCGCCCGGTCGTCGAGATCCAGTTCGACGGCTTCGTCTACCCGGCCTACGACCAGATCGTCTGCCAGGTCGCCAAGATGCACTACCGCTCGAAGGGCCGGTCGCCCCTGCCGATCGTCATCCGGATCCCCTTCGGCGGCGGCATCGGCGCGGTCGAGCACCACTCGGAGTCCCCGGAGGCGCAGTTCGCGCACACCCCGGGCCTGAAGGTGGTCGCCTGCTCGAACCCGGTCGACGGCTACTGGATGATCCAGCAGGCGATCGCCTCGGACGACCCGGTGATCTTCCTCGAGCCCAAGCGGCAATACCACGCCGACAAGGCCGAGCTCGACGAGACGGTCACGCCGGACCCCCTCTTCACCTCGCGCGTCGTCCGTCAGGGCACCGACGCGACCGTGCTGGCCTACGGGCCGCAGGTGAAGGTGGCGATGCAGGCAGCCGAGGCCGCGTCGACGGAGGGCAAGTCGCTCGAGGTCATCGACCTGCGCACGCTCTCGCCGCTCGACATGGGTCCGGTCTACGACTCGGTCCGTCGTACCGGCCGGGCGATCGTCACCCACGAGGCCCATGTGAACCTCGGCATGGGCTCCGAGGTCGCCTCGCGCATCCAGGAGCGCTGCTTCTACTCCCTGGAGGCGCCGGTGCTGCGCGTCGGCGGCTTCGACACGCCCTACCCGGCGTCGCGGATCGAGGAGGACTACCTGCCCGACCTCGACCGGATCCTCGATGCCGTCGACCGTTCCCTGGACTGGTGAGGAGCACGCGTGCCTGACTACAAACTGCCCGACGTGGGCGAGGGGCTCACCGAGGCGGAGATCGTCACCTGGAAGGTGAAGGTCGGCGACGAGGTGGCGATCAACGACATCGTCGTGGAGATCGAGACGGCCAAGTCCCTGGTCGAGCTGCCGTCGCCGTTCGCCGGCACGGTGTCCGCGCTGCTGGTCCCCGAGGGGGAGACCGTCCCGGTGGGCACGCCGATCATCACGATCGGGGATGCCGCCGAGGCGTCGGCCACGCCCCAGACCGAGTCGGACCCGTATCTCGGGATGGCCGAGAAGGCGGGGGCCGAGAAGTCGCTGCCGGCCGAGATCGACCTGTCCAACCCCGCCGCCAGCGGTGGCGGCGAGGGCGAGAGCCTCGTCGGTCGCAACAAGGCCGACCGCGGCCCGCTCCGGCGCGCTCGGCGCGGCACCGCCTCGCCCGCCTCGGCCTCCGCCGCGTCGACCCAGATGCAGGTGCAGGGAGCGTTCGCCCCCGGCGGCGCCCAGTCCGGTGACGTGGTGGAGTCCGACGAGCCGGCGGTGCCGGCCGCGTCCGCGCGTGCCGACGAGCCGTCCGGCGACGTGCGGGTGCTGGCCAAGCCGCCTGTTCGCAAGTTGGCCAAGGACCTCGGGGTCGACCTGCGCTCGCTCACGCCGTCCGGGCCCAACGGGACGGTGACCCGCGAGGACGTCCACGGCGCCGCTGACGGCGGCGGCATGCCCTCGGAGTACGCCGACCTCGGCCGGCCCGGCGTGCACCCGATGGGCGGAGCGCGGGAGACCCGGGAGCCGGTCAAGGGTGTCCGCAAGATGATGGCCCAGGCGATGACGGACTCGGCGTTCAGCGCCCCGCACGTCACCGAGTGGGTCACCGTCGACGTCACCCGGACCATGGAGCTGGTGGAGCGGCTGAAGGCACGTCGCGAGTTCCGCGAGGTGAAGGTCTCACCGCTGCTCGTGCTGGCGAGGGCCTGCATCCTGGCGATGCGTCGTACTCCCGAGATCAACTCGTGGTGGGACGAGGCGGCGCAGGAGGTCGTCTACAAGGGCTACGTCCACCTCGGTATCGCCGCGGCGACGCCGCGCGGGCTGGTGGTGCCCAACGTCAAGGACGCCGATGGCCTGTCCCTGCTCGAGCTCGCCCACGCGCTGGGAGAGCTCACCGCGACCGCGCGCGAGGGCAAGACGCAGCCGGCCGAGATGAGCGGCGGCACCTTCACGATCACCAATGTGGGCGTGTTCGGCGTCGACTCCGGCACCCCGATCATCAACCCCGGCGAGTCCGCGATCCTGTGCTTCGGTGCGGCGAAGCGGCAGCCGTGGGTCGTGGGCACCGGCGCAGACGAGCGGATCGAGGTCCGCGACGTCTGCACGCTCGCCCTGTCCTTCGACCACCGGCACATCGACGGGGAGAAGGGGTCCCGCTTCCTCGCCGACGTCGCGGGGATCATGGAGGACCCGGCCAGCGCGCTGCTCTTCTGACGCGTGGTTGTCACACCAGGGCGCTGACCGCATAGCGTCCACAGCCCTGGTGTGACAACCAACGGTGCACAGCCTCGATGACGGGGGCTGGCACGCGAGCCGGACCCTCCGTGAGGGTGCGGGAATGCCCTTCAAGCCGCGCTGCGCCGCTCCGACCTCCCTGGTTCGCCCCGTCCCCGTCGACCAGCAGGGCAAGGAGGGGCCGACTCCGGCCCAGGCGCGTGGGCCGCGCTGGCGCCGTACGTCACCGGGGCTCTACGTGCCGGCCACCACGGACGCCGAGCTGGTGGAGCAGCGGATCCTCGAGCAGGCGTCCCGGCTGCCCGAGGGCGGAGTCGTCGGTGGCTGGGCCGCGCTCCGCTTGGCCGGAGGCGGCTTCTTCGACGGCCTCGCGCGCGATGGGCGCACACCGCTCGACGTGCCACTGATCGTGCCGCCTGGACGCAGCTTGCGCCGGCTGCCGGGCTGCCAGGTCGTGCGTGAGAAGGTGGTCCGGGCAGAGATCGTGACGCTGCAGGGGATGCCTTGTGCGCACCCCGTTCGCGCCGCCTACGACGAGGCGCGGCGGGCGACCGATCTGCGCGCCGCGGTGGTCGTCCTCGACATGGTGCTCGTCGCCCGCCTTGCCACGCTGGAGAACCTCACGACCTACTTCACCGGCCGCAGGAAGATGAGCGGATGCAGCCAGGCGCGCGAGGCGCTCCGCTGGTGTGATGCCCGGAGCCTCTCTCCCGAGGAGTCCGACCTGCGCCTGGTCTGGGAGATCGATGCCGGCCTGCCCCGTCCACGGTGCAACTGGCCGGTCTCCGACCTGGCCGGCACCAGCCTCGGGATGCCCGACCTCCTGAGCGTCGAGCTCGGGGTGGTCGGTGAGTACGACGGTGGCGAGCACCGGTTCGGGAGCCGGCGTGCCGTCGATGCCGACCGGCTCGAGCGGTTCCGCGATGCAGGGCTGGAGTCGTTCGTCGTCGTCGGCGCCGAGCGGCACGATCGGGCACGGGTGGTGGCCAAGATGCACGCCGCCGTACGACGAGCCCAGGACCGGCCGCGCGGCTGGATGATCGCGGTCGACCCGCCGCCCCTGCGCATCGATTGACACACAGGCGTCGTCAGGACGCCGTTGGCACGACGCTGCTGTGACAACCACGCGGCCGGGAGGACTCAACCGCGATCGGCGAGCCGGATGAGTCCGGAGAGCACCGGCATGTACGCCGCACCGTCGGGGCCGAGGTAGACCGAGGCGTAGTGGTTGTTCCACTGGATGCCGTTGCCGGTCTTCTGCTGCCAGGCGGTGCGGCCGGTGCGCACGTCGATGGCGGTGAAGTACCAGCTGTCGTCGAGCGGGTTCGACGCCGGCTTGGCGTAGACGTAGAGCAGCCCGTTGCCCCAGCTCACCTTCGGCACGGAGGTCGGCGCGGTGACGGCGCTCGTCCAGGCCACGTCACACGTGTGGTTGGGGCGCAGCACCACCTTGGCGATCCCGGGGGACGACGTGCGCCCGAGGGTGGTGGTGTTCACGCCTTCGTAGCCGTAGTTGTTCTCGACCATCACGGAGTTGCCGTCGCCGGCGACGAGGCTGTTCTCGGTCGCGGATGTCCCGGACCCGAAGACCGGCGCCTGGCAGATCAGGCGCCCGGCCCTGGGCCCCGAGCGTTGGTAGAACTGCACGTGCATGCGCGGTTCTGCGTTGTCGGCGATCGCCACGAGGTCGTCGCCGATCAGGGTGGGCGTCGTACCGGAGCCCTGGGACAGCATCCCGGGCTTCTGTCGCGTCCCGCGGTCGTACGACGAGGCCCAGCGCACCACCGGGGCGCCGGAGGCGTCGGCCTCCACCGCAGCGAGCCGGTGGTCGGTGAGCACGTAGATCGCACCGGTCTCGTCGCCCGCCATGGAGTTGACGATGCGCTCTCCCGCGAACTGCATCGTCCTGATCGCCCCGGTGGCCGGGTCGATGACACCGACGCGCCCCTGCTCGGTGGCGAAGAAGACGTTGCCGTGCCAATCGGGCAGGGTGGCGATCACGCAGTCGTCACCGGGCACGGCGTCGGCGAGCTCGTAGGTGCCGGTGTGCTCGAAGCCGGTCTCTCCGACGTGCACCTTCCAGATCTCCTTGTCGGGAGTCAGCACGAAGGCGTTGTCGTCGGGGTCGAGGTAGAAGTAGGTGCCTCCGCAGAGATCGGTGAAGGGGTTCTGCAGCGCGAGCAGGTCGCGCGTGCCGGTGGTGAGCGTGGCGATCTGGTGCAGGTCGTCCGGGTCGATCAGCCGCAGGGCGAAGCCCTCGAGGCCGCCGCACAGCCCCACGATCCGGTCGCGCGAGTCGAAGGCGACGGTCGCGCACTCGGAGACGCCGTACGACGCCGTGCGAACCTCAAGGTCGCGGCCGAGTGGCCCGCTGACCTCGTAGGCGTCGGAGGCGTAGGCGTCGTTGTGCATGGAGTTGCGGCCGTCCGGCGCGAGGGTCGGGTTCTGCGGCGGCGTCTGGTGCGGGAGCGGCGCCGCGGCCACCGGCGCTCCGGAGAAGGGCTCGTCGAGCAGGTCGGTGGGCAGCGGCGGGATCGGCAGGGTCGCGGCGTCGGTCCGCAGCGCGAAGGCGGGGAAGGCGAGCAGGACGGAGACCAGCAGGACGAGAACACGTTTCACATTCGCGCCCAACGAGCGGGATGTGCGCCGGGTCACGCGGCTACTTGCTGCGCAGCGCCTTCAGCTTCGTGACGGCGCCGCTGACCTTGTCCATCACGCCCAGCACGATCTTGGGGACGTCCATGCCCTCCGGCTTCAGGGGGTGCAGCAGCGCGTCGGTGCCGCCGTCGACGAAGACGACGGTGCCGACCATCAGGCTCGAGGCGGGGGAGAGCAGGAAGGCGATCAGCTCGGCGACCTCCTCGGGCCGTCCGGGGCGGCCGAGCGCGCTGGGGTAGGCGTCGGCGAACACCCCGAGCTGCGGGTCGCTGCGCAGCTGCTCGGTCATGGCGGTGGCGATCAGGCCGGGCGCGATCGCGTTCACCCGGATGCCGGCGCCGGCCCACTCCGCCTTGACGCCCTCGCGGCGGGCCCAGTAGGCGAGCGCCGCCTTCGTCGACGGGTAGACCATCACCGCATCGACACCCTCCGTGGCTGCCCGGGCCGCGTCCTCGTCGTCCGCCAGGCACGCCACCGTCACGTCGGCGTTCCAGCCCGGCTGGCAGGTGATCGAGTTGGAGGCAAGGAGTACGACGCTCGCCCGGTCGGACTTCGCGAGCAGTGGCCGCAGTCCCTCGACGAGGGCGATCGCGCCGAAGTAGTTCACCGACACCAGCAGTGCGGCGTCCGTGCCGGTCAGCCCGGCGATCCCCGCGCACGGCACCAGCCCGTCGATCCCCTCCGGAGCGAGCTCGGTGATGCGTCGTACTGCCTCGGACCGGCCGGCCGCGGTGGCGAGATCTGCCTCGATGTCGGCCCCGCGCAGGTCGACGCCGATGACCCGGTGCCCCTCTGCCTCGAGCCTTCCCTTCGTCGCCGCACCGATGCCCGACGCCGCCCCGCTGATCACGTAGGTCCCCATGCCGCCATTCAAGACGAGAACAGGTTCTACTGTCGACCGGTGGTCTCGATGATCCGTTGATTGGTCAGTTGTTCACCGTTGAGTGGTCACTTCTTCTGCGTACGACGCGAAAGAGGTGACCACTCGAGGTGAAAAAACTGACCAATCAACGAGAAAAAGATGACTACTCAACGGATCCGGCCGACCCGAAGCGGAGGGCGCGGGTCTGCTTCAGGGAGGCGGGGTCGGTGCCGTGCAGGATGGCGAGCTCCCAGGCGAGGACGTCACCGACCCGGCGGCAGAAGGACTCGGGCTCGTCGGCGGCGTCGGGATGCTCGGCGACGATCCGGTCGACGATGCCGGCGGCGCGCAGGTCGAGGGCGCGAACCTTCTGGGCGCGGGCCATCTCCGGGGCGTGGTCGGTGTCGCGGTGCACGATCGCGCTGGCGCCCTCGGGGGGCAGCGGCGACAGCCAGGCGTGCTGCGCGGCGATCACCCGGTCGGCCGGGAGCAGGGCCAGCGCGCCGCCGCCGTTGCCCTCGCCCAGCATCAGGCACAGGGTCGGGGCGTCGAGGGAGACCAGGTCGGCCAGGCAGCGGGCGATCTCCCCGGCGAGGCCGCCTTCCTCCGCCTCGGCGGACAGCGCGGCGCCGGGGGTGTCGATGACGGTCATCAGCGGCAGCCCGAGCTCCTCGGCGAGCCGCATCCCCCGGCGAGCCTCGCGCAGGGCGCCGGGACCCATCGGCGAGTCGGTGGTCTGGCCGCGGCGGTCCTGGCCCAGGAACACGCAGGGCGCGTCGCCGAAACGCACGAGCGCGATCAGCAGCCCCGGGTCGGCCTCGCCCTGGCCGGTGCCGTTGAGCGGGATCACGTCGCTGGCGGCGTACCTCAGCAGCCGTCGTACACCCGGCCGCTCGGGGCGTCGCGACCGGACGATCGCGTCCCAGGCGTCCACCTCGGGGATGTCCTCGTCAGCCGGCTCGGGGCCGGCGGTGGGTCGGGCCTGGAGGATCGCCAGCGCCCGATCGAGGATGCCGCTGATCTCCTCGGGCGGGACGACGGCGTCGATGATGCCGTGCGCGTAGAGGTTCTCCGAGGTCTGCACCCCCTCGGGGAACGGCTCACCGTAGAGCGCCTCGAAGACCCGCGGCCCGAGGAAGCCGACGAGGGCTCCTGGCTCGGCGACGGTGATGTGGCCCAGCGACCCCCACGACGCCATCACCCCACCGGTCGTCGGGTGTCGGAGGTAGACGAGGTAGGGGAGACCGGCCGCCTTGTGCCGCGTCACCGCGTCGGCGATCCGCACCATGTGCACGAAGGCGGGCGTGCCCTCCTGCATCCGGGTGCCGCCACTCACCGGGGCCGCCAGCAGCGGCACCCCCTCGGCGGTCGCGCGCTCGACACCGGCGACCAACCGGGTCGCGGCGGCCGCGCCGATCGAGCCGGCCAGGAAGCCGAACTCGCACGCCACCACCGCCACGCGGCGCCCGTGCATGGTGCCCTCCCCGGTGATCACGGACTCGTCGACGCCGGACCTCTCCTCCGCGCGGGCCAGCGCGGCGGCGTATTCCTCGCCGACACCCGCGCGGTCCGGAGGCTCGTCCCAGGACGACCAGGAGCCGTCGTCGAGGACCAGGTCGATGAGGTCGCGCGCAGACAGGCCCACCCCGCGGATGCTACCGACCGGTCACGTCGCGGGGAGGTCCTTGACCAGCAGGCTCACCAGGTGACCGTTCGACTCCGCGCGGCCGACCTCGCGGTAGCCGCGGCCCGCGTGGAACGCCAGCGAGGGCTGGTTCGGCGGCTCGAGGTTGACCTCCAGGCACAGCGCCGGCGCCAGCTCCGCGGCTCGTGCCTCGATCTCGTCGTAGGCGCGGGTGCCCAGGCCGGTACGACGCGTCCGCTCCGTCAGCACGACCCGGTCCAGGTAGTAGAACGACGGGCAGCGCGCGGCGAACCACCGGTAGTTGGGCGAGTCGTACGACGATCCGGACGCCATCGTGAGGACGAAGCCCGCGGGCGTCCCGTCGAGCTGGATCACCGACGCGAGGTCGGTCCACCCGAGAAGCTGGCCCAGGCGGTCCTCGTCCATCGGCGCGAGCAGCTCGACGTGCTCCTCGTTGAGGGCGAGGACGAACTCGTGGTCGGCGGCGGTGATCGGCCGGAGCGCGCTCACGGGTAGCGCACCCCCGTGGCCTGCTCGCTGAGCTCCCACAGGGCGCGCTGCGCCTCCGGGTCGTGGGCGAGCCGCCGGGCCGCGACGACACGAGGCAGCCCGCGCATCTGGAACAGGTTGCCCGGCCCCACGTAGGTCGAGCCGGGCAGGTCCGCGGTGGCGGCCATCAGGGTCGGCAGGGCGCCCAGGGCGGCCGGCTGGCCTGCGACGGAGAAGGCCGCCTCGAGGACCCGGCTGACCGCGCCGGTGCCGCCGCGGGCAGCCATCAGCCCCGTCGCCGAGAATCCCGGGTGCGCCGCCAGTGCCCTCACCGGGAGCCGCTCGTTGCGGCAGCGCCGGTCCAGCTCGAAGGTGAAGAGCAGGTTGGCCAGCTTGGAGCGGCTGTAGGCGAGCCACCGCGAGTGCCGGCCGCGCTCGAGCCGCGGGTCCTCCAGCCCGGGCCGCCGGGTGAGCCGGTGTGCCTGCGAGGAGATGGAGACCACCCGGCCGTCGCCGGACTCCACGAGCCGCGGCCACAGCAGCCCGGTCAGCAGGAACGGGCCGAGGTGGTTGGTGGCCAGCTGCAGCTCGAAGCCGTCGATGGTGCGCTGGTAGGGCGTGGCCATCACCCCGGCGTTGTTGACCAGCAGGTGCAGCGGCCCGTGCTGGCTGGCCTCCGCGGCGGCGCGACGCACCGACGAGAGGTCGGCCAGGTCCAGGCGAACCCGTCGCAGCACGGCGTCGGGCAGCTCGCGGCGGAGGTGTGCCTCGGTGACGTCGAGCTTGTCCTCCGAGCGCGCGGCCAGGATCACCTCGGCGCCGTGCCGGGCCAGCTCGAGCGCCGTCTTCTCCCCGATCCCGCTGGTCACCCCCGTCACCAGGGCACGCCGGCCGGAGAGGTCCGGGATGTCGGCGAGCGTCCAGCCGGTCCGGTCGTCCATGGCGCTCAGCCTAGGGTGCGGGAGGATGGCGGCATGGCCCGCATCCCCCGCGTCCGTGCGCCCGAGCTCCGTGGTCGTGGCTGGCTCAACACCGGCGGATCGTCGTACGACATCGGCGACCTGCGGGGTCGCTTCGTCCTCCTGGACTTCTGGACCTTCTGCTGCATCAACTGCCTGCACGTGCTGGACGAGCTGCGGCCGGTGGAGGAGAAGTACGCCGACGAGCTGGTCGTGGTGGGCGTGCACAGCCCGAAGTTCACCCACGAGGCGGACCCGGTGGCCCTCGCCGCCGCGGTCGAGCGCTACGACGTGCACCACCCGGTGCTCGACGACCCGGAACTGGCCATGTGGCAGGCGTACGCCGCGCGGGCCTGGCCGACGCTGGTGCTCGTCGATCCAGAGGGCTACGTGGTCGCCCAGTACGCCGGCGAGGGGCATGCGCACGCCATCGACGCGCTCCTCGCCCAGCTGGTCGAGGAGCACCGCGAGCGGGGGACGTTGCAGCCAGGGGACTCGCCGTACGTCGCACCGGAGCCGGAGCCCAGCGACCTGCGCTTCCCCGCGAAGGCGGTCCGGCTGCCCGACGGCGGGGTCCTCGTCGCCGACGCCGGGAGCGACCGCCTGGTGGAGCTGGACCCCGACGGCGCGACGGTGCGCCGCGTCCTGGGCGAGGGCGCCTTCCGCGAGCCCAACGGTCTCTGCCTCCTGCCCGACGACGTGGCCGCGGAGGTCGGGTACGGCGTGGTCGTGGCCGACACGGTCGGGCACCGGCTGCACGGCGTCGAGCTGGACACGGGTGCCACGAGGGTCCTCGCCGGAAACGGTCGCCAGTGGGTGCACGGCGACGACACGACTGCGCTGTCGAGCCCGTGGGACGTCGCCTGGTGGCAGGACCGGGTGTGGATCGCGATGGCCGGCATCCACCAGCTGTGGACGTTCGACCCGCGCACCGGTGCCGTCGACGTGGCGGCCGGGACCGCCAACGAGGGCCTCCTCGACGGGCCGCTCACCGAGGCGTGGTTCGCCCAGACGTCCGGGCTGGCACCTGACGGGGAGCGACTCTGGCTGGTGGACAGCGAGACGTCGTCGCTGCGTTGCCTCGAGGAGGGCGCCGTCCGGACGGTGGTGGGCGAGGGGCTGTTCGACTTCGGGTTCCACGACGGTGACCGCTCGGAGGCGCGGATGCAGCACCCGCTCGGCGTGGCGGTGGGAACCGACGGGACCGTCCTGGTGGCGGACACCTACAACGGCGCGGTGCGACGCTACGACCCGGCGTCTGGCGAGCTGGGCACCGTCGCGACCGGTCTGGCCGAGCCGAGCGGACTGCTCGTGGACGACGACGTGGTGCTGGTCGTGGAGTCGGCCGCTCACCGGCTCACCGGTGTGCGTGTCGGCGCGCTGGAGCGTGTCGAGGGACCGGTCCGGCGCACACAGCGCCCACCGACCGCCGTACGCCCCGGCCGGCTGACCCTCGAGGTGACCTTCGCCCCGCCGCCCGGCCAGAAGGTCGACGACCGCTTCGGCCCGGCGACCCAGCTGCACGTGACCGCCACGCCGCCGTCGCTCCTCCGCGAGGGAGACGGCGTCGATTCCGCGATGCTGCGGGAGCTCGTCCTCGACCCGGCGGTGGGCGACGGCGTGCTGCACGTCGCCGCCCGGGCCGCGTCCTGCGACGCCGACATGGGCGAGGGCGCCGCCTGCCACATGCACCAGCAGGACTGGGGCATCCCGGTGCGGCTCAGCGACGAGGGAATCGACCGGCTGGTGCTGCCGCTCGGCGGCTGACGCGCTGGAGCGGCGTCAGGGCGTGATCGCCATCGCCCCGAGGAACCGGCGTCCCAGGTCGGCATCTCCCTCGAGCTGCGGGTCGGTCGCCTCGACCGTACGACGACCACCGGCCAGCACCACGAAGTCCTGTGGCTCCAGCGCGATCCGGACGTCCGGGTCGGCGGTGTCGTCGAAGCTGGCCCGGCCGTCCTCGCCCACGGTCACGGTCCACTGCCGCTGGAGCTGCGGGACGGCCAGCCTGACCGTCGAGCCGGGCTCCGCGGCGACGCGCTTGCCGAGGACCATGGGGAGCCCGGCGGAGAGCCGGTCGACGGTGTGCAGCGCGGCCGGGGAGTCGTAGCCGCCGGGCAGGTCGAGGGCCCGGCGGATGTCCTGCTCGTGCATCCAGACGTCGAGCGGCCGGTTGCCCAGCAGCGTCTCGTTGTTCCACGGCATCCCGGCGAAGGCGACCGGCGGCCTGCCCGCGGGATCGGTGGGCGGCGCCTCCTGGAGGGCGGCGTACCGCCGGGCGACTGCGTCCTCCAGCTCGTCGGCGAGCTCGGCGACAGTGCGGCCGCGGCGGGCCAGGACGCCCTGCTCGGTGTAGACGTTCATCAGCCCGCGGACGTGCGGGGCGTCGGGAACCTCGATGGTCTCCTCCGGCGCCCCGGCCAGCACCGCCTCGAGGTGGGCGGTGTGGGCGACGTTGTCCCGGACGCTCCAGCCGGCCAGGTCGGTGGCCCGGTCGGCGTCGTCCTCGCCGATGCCGCGGGCCAGCGCGACGAAGTCACTGCACGCCCGGTGCCAGGTCTCGACGTAGCGCCACAGCGTGCCGGCTTCCGGGGTGTCGGTCATGGGGAGAGCGTAGAGGCCGCCCCGCCGGAGCGGGACGGCCTCGTGAGCGCCGGGGTCAGACGGCCGGAGGTGGAGTCCGGTCGTCCTCGACGCGGTGGACGGTGCGCTGTCGCTGGGCGTTCATGACGAGCGCCAGGACGATGGCCAGGATCCCGATGACGATCAGGATCCACCCGAGCGGGCCCTCGTCGACGAAGTCGCTGCCGACGTTGATCACGTCGAACTTCAGGATCAGGCCGATGAGCAGCAGCAGGATGCCGAGTCCGATTCCCATGACGGTCCTCCCTTTCCGGAGTGGACTTACACGGTACGACGTACCCGTCGGCAAACCCGGCATCCCGAGCTGCTGGTCCGAATCGTCAGAAGGCGGCTTCGTCGAGCTCCATCAGCGACAGGTCGGTGCTCTGCGCGATCGCGAGCTCGGCGGTGATCCTCGGCAGGTTGGTGTGCGCGAAGAACGACGCCGCGGCGACCTTGCCCTCGTAGAACGCCTTGTCCTCGGCCGACGCGGTGCCCTCGTCGAGCTTCGCGAGCGCGATCTCCGCCTGGCGCAGCAGCAGCCACGCGCAGACGATGTCGCCGAGCACCATCAGCAGGCGGGTGGTGTTCAGTCCGACCTTGTAGATGTTGCGGACGTCGCCGCCCTCGGCGGACTCGTCGGCGCTCATGAGCGTGTTGATCATGTCGCCGACCAGGGCCTGGCCGTCCTCGAGCGCCTTGGCGAGCAGCTCGCGCTCGACCTTGAGGCGGCCGTTCCCGGCCTCGGACGTGATGAAGGCCTCGATCTCGCCGGCCAGGTGGCCCAGTGCCTTGGCCTGGTCCTTGACGATCTTGCGGAAGAAGAAGTCCTGGCCCTGGATCGCCGTGGTGCCCTCGTAGAGCGTGTCGATCTTGGCGTCGCGCACGTACTGCTCGACGGGGTACTCCTGCAGGAAGCCGGAGCCGCCGAAGGTCTGCAGCGACTCGGTGCCCAGCAGCACCCACGAGCGCTCCGAGCCGTAGCCCTTCACGATGGGCAGCAGCAGGTCGTTGACCCGCATGGCCAGCTCGTCGGTCTCGCCGTTGTGCTCGGCGATCTGGACCCGGTCCTGCCAGGACGCGGTGTAGAGCACCAGCGCCCGCATCGCCTCGGCGAAGGCCTTCTGGGTCATCAGCGAGCGACGCACGTCGGGGTGGTGGGTGATCGTCACGCGCGGGGCGGTCTTGTCGGCCGCCTGGGTCAGGTCGGCACCCTGGACGCGTTCCTTGGCGTAGTCGAGCGCGTTGAGGTAACCGGTGGACAGCGTGGCGATCGCCTTGGAGCCGACCATCATGCGTGCGTTCTCGATGACCTGGAACATCTGCGCGATGCCGTCGTGCACCTCACCGAGCAGCCAACCCCTGGCCGGCTCGCCGCCGCCGACGGCGCTGTCGCCGAAGGTCAGCTCGCAGGTGTTGGACACCTTGATGCCCATCTTGTGCTCGACGTTGGTGACATAGGCGCCGTTGCGCTCTCCGGTCAGCTCACCGGTCTCGAGGTCGAAGTGGTGCTCGGGCACGATGAACAGGCTCAGCCCCTTGGTGCCGGGCCCACCGACGCCCTCGACGCCGACCGGGCGCGCCAGGACGAGGTGGATGACGTTCTCGCTCAGGTCGCTGGTCGCTGAGGTGATGAACCGCTTGACGCCCTCGATGTTCCAGGTGCCGTCGTCGTTCGGGGTGGCCTTGGTGCGGCCCGCGCCCACGTCGGAGCCGGCGTCGGGCTCGGTGAGCACCATCGTGGTGTTCCAGTCGCGGTCCACGATGTGCTGGGCGATCCGCTTGTCGCGGTCGTTGCCGTTGCGGTAGACGATGCCGGCGAAGTTCGGGCCCGCGCCGTACATCCAGATCGCGGGGTTGGCGCCCAGGACCAGCTCGCCGAGCGCCCAGTTGAGGCTCGAGGGGGCGGGGGTGCCGCCGAGCTCGGCCATGGTGCCGAGGCGCCAGTACTCGGCGTCCATCCAGGCCCGGTAGCTCTTCTTGAACGACTCCGGGAGCGGCGCGGTGTTGGTCTGGGGGTCGAAGACCGGCGGGTTGCGGTCTGCGTCGACGAACGACTCGGCGAGGTCCTCCCGGGCGAGCCGGTCGACCTCGGCGAGGATCGACTTCGCCGTCTCGACGTCCACCTCGGCGAACGGGCCGGTGCCGAGGACCTCGTCCCGGCCGAGCACCTCGAAGAGGTTGAACTCGATGTCGCGGATGTTGCTCTTGTAGTGGCTCACTGATCCACCTTTTCCAGACTCGGGGCGGGCCGCCGGGGTTCGGTCGACCGCGATGCTACTGATCAGTAACTTCCATTATGCGTCGGTTCGGGGCCCCTCGCAAGCACTGCCACCGGACTGTGACCCGACGAACGGCGTGCCGGCGGCTTGACAACTCCGGAGCGGGAAAGTCTACTTAGACACTAAGCAAACTAATTCACTAGACAAAGACGTCAACCGGCACCGAAAGGCTTCCCCATGCGCAAGCTCCTCGTCCTCGGCTTCGTGGGCCTGCTGGCCCAGCTCGTCGACGGCTCCCTCGGGATGGCGTACGGCGTCACCTCGTCCACGCTCCTGCTGGCGGTCGGGGTGGCGCCCGCCGCCGCATCGGCCGCGGTGCACTTCTCCGAGATCGGCACCTCACTGGTCTCGGGCGCCGCGCACACCAAGTTGGGCAACGTCGACTGGCGCACCGTCGGGATCCTCGCCGTCCCGGGCTTCGTCGGCGCCTTCGCGGGAGCGACCTGGTTGTCCAGCCTGCCGGGCGACCAGGCGAAGCCCTGGGTCGCCGGCCTCCTGCTTGCCCTCGGCGGCTACGTCATCTGGCGGTTCCTCGCACTGGGTGGCCGTCGACCGCAGTTCAAGCAGCGGCCGTCCGCGGTGTTCCTCGCGCCGATGGGCCTGGTGGCGGGCGCGATGGACGCGGTCGGCGGCGGTGGCTGGGGACCGGTCGGCACCACCTCGCTGCTCTCCTCCGGTCGCCTGGAGCCGCGCAAGGTGGTCGGCTCGATCGACACCTCGGAGTTCGTCGTCGCCGTCGGCGGCTCGCTCGGCTTCCTCCTCGCCCTCGGCTCGCAGGGCATTGCCTGGTCCTACGCCCTGGCCCTGCTCGCCGGCGGCGTGGTGGCCGCACCGGTGGCCGCCTGGCTGGTGCGGCACCTGCCCGCGCGGGTGCTCGGCGTGGCAGCCGGTGGCCTGATCGTGCTGACCAACGCCCGCACCGTGCTCGAGGCGCTCGGTGCCGACGGCCGCCTGGTCGCCCTCGCTGCGGCCGCCATCGCGGTGCTCTGGGTTGCCGGCATCGTCTGGGCGGTGCGCCAGGAGCGTCGTACTGCCTGCTCGCCGGAGCGCCAGGAGGCACCGGTGGCGGCCTGAGCGGCGTCAGCGGCCAACGGGAGCGCGCATGAAACACTCGGCGCATGCGCGTCTCCGCCAAGTCCGACTACGCCTTGCGGGCGCTGATCGAGATCGCGCGGCACAGCGACGACCAGCCCGTGCGCGCGGAGGAGATCGGGCAGCTGCAGGACATCCCCAAGGGGTTCCTGCAGGCGATCCTCGCGGACCTGCGCAAGGCCGGCATCCTGCTCTCGCAGCGGGGCCAGTCCGGTGGGTGGAGGTTCGCCCGGCCCGCGGGCGAGGTGACCGTCGCCGACGTGATCCGCGCCGTCGACGGTCCGCTCGTGTCCGTCTACGGCGTGCGTCCGGAGTCCGTGCAGTACAACGCCGCGGCCGAGCGGCTGCAGGAGGTCTGGGTCGCTGCCCGGACCTCCTTGCGCGACGTGCTCGAGCACGTGACGATCCGCAGCCTGGTCGACGAGGACCTGCCGAACGCGGTGACGTCGCGGACGGCCGACGACGAGGCGTGGAAGGCACACTGAGCGGCACGACGGCACTAGAACATGTTCTTGTTCCGTCGTAGTCTCACCCCATGATCGAGTCCGAGTTCATCACCTGGGAGGCGCCGGACGGCGACCATCCCGCCCGGCGCGCGACGCAGCGCTCCTATGACGCCGTGTCGCGCAAGGCCAAGGAGGAGTGGCTCGAGCTCTTCGACGAGGCCGCTGTCCTCGAGGACCCCGTAGGCCCGTCGTTCTTCGACCCTGAAGGGAAGGGCCACCGCGGTAGGGAAGGCATCAGCGCCTTCTGGGACATGGCGATCGCCCCGATCCGGGAGTTCCGCTTCACCATCCGGGACTCGTTCGCGAACGGCAACGCCTGCGCCAACGTCGGCACGTTCAGCACCGTGCTCGAGGACGGCACCCTCGCCGACACCGACCTGATCGCCACCTACGTCATCACCGACGAGGGCAAGATCCTCTCCATGCGCGCCCACTGGGAGCCCGAGCGCACCATGGCCACGCTCCGGAAGCCGGACGCAAACGGATAGTACGACGCGAATTGCCGCCTCTCGGCTCGCCCGGGTGCGGCAATTCGCGTCGGACTATCCGGGCAGGACGTCCTATCCGGGCAGTACGTCGACCCGGTCGGCGACCCACTCGACGAGGGGACGGGTGGTGCGCCAGTCGCGGCGGACGGCGTCGAGCAGCGCGGCGGAGTGGATCAGCTCGTCGAAGCCGTAGTCACGGCTCATCGTCAGGGACCGGTGGCGCAGCAGGTCGATGCGCGGATGGTCGGCGGGCCAGCCTCGGGGCGAGGTCTTGAGCCGGTCGCCGCCTCGCTCGTAGCCGGCCTTCTCGATCTTCGCGAGGATCCGCTCGAGCTGCCGACCGCTCGCGTCGTTGTCGATCGCCGTCCGGATCCGGGCCAGGTCGGCCGACTCCGCGTGGTAGAAACCCGCCGCCGTGCGGACGCCACGGGCCGAGATCTCGACGTACCAGCCCGTCGCGGGGCCGAGCGCGACGAAGGCGCCCTGATGCGTCTTGTAGGGCGTCTTGTCCTTGGCGAACCGCACGTCACGGTAGGGCCGGAACACCTTCGCGGCGCCGAACTCCTCGGCCAGGGCGGCGGCCAGCGCCGTCATCGGAGCCCGGACCTGCTCGTCGTAGACGTCCTTGTGCGCCTCCCAGAAGGACCGGGTGTTGTCCATCTCGAGGTCGTCGTAGAAGTCGAGCGCCTGCTCGGTGAATCCGGTGAACTGGGTGGCGGGTGCGTCAACTGACATGTGGAGCGGATGACGAGACTCGAACTCGCGACATCGACCTTGGGAAGGTCGCGCTCTACCAACTGAGCTACATCCGCACGGGCCGCTCGCGGGCGAACGGCTCGGCGCACATGCTAGCCGACCCGGGGGTCAGTCGCCGCCGGGGGACACCACGCGGGGTACGACGGGAGCGGCGAGCCGGGCAAGGGACGGGTACTTCGGCTCCACGGAGTCGCCCGACGAGCGTCCGGTGAGCCGGCGGTGGACCCACGGC
>DASSOK010000097.1:0-16829 GCA_035700665.1 Marmoricola sp. | reverse complement strand
CGCCAGCGGCAGGCCTCCGGCGATGCCCTTGGCGGTGGTGAGCAGGTCGGGTACGACGCCCTCGTGGTCGCACGCGAACCAGTCACCGGTGCGGCAGAACCCGGACTGGATCTCGTCGGCGACGAACACGATGCCGTGCTGGCTGGCCCACTCCGCCAGGGCGGGCAGGAAGCCGGGCGCCGGGGCTATGAAGCCACCCTCCCCGAGGATCGGCTCCACCACGATGCAGGCGAGGTTTTCCGCTCCGGCCTGCTTGTCGAGCAGCTCGATCGCCCGCCGGCCGGCCTCCTCGCCGGACAGGCCGTCGCGGAACGGGTAGGAGATCGGGGCCCGGTGCACGTCGCTCGCGAAGGGGCCGAAGCCCTGCTTGTAGGGCATGTTCTTGGCGGTCATCGCCATCGTCAGGTTGGTCCGGCCGTGGTAGGCGTGCTCGAAGACGGCCACTCCGGACCGGCCGGTGGCGTGGCGGGCGATCTTCACGGCGTTCTCGACGGCCTCGGCGCCGGAGTTGAGCAGCACGGACTTCTTGTCGTGGTCGCCGGGCGTCAGCTCCGCCAGCCCGGCACAGACGTCGACGTAGCCGTCGTAGGGGGTGACCATGAAGCAGGTGTGCGTGAAGGCGGCCACCTGCTCGCGGACCCGCTCGACCACCTCGGGGGCGGCGTTGCCGACGGTGGTGACCGCGATGCCGCTGGCGAGGTCGATGAGCGAGTTGCCGTCGACGTCGACGAGCACCCCGCCTCCGGCACGTTCGACGAACACGGGCAGCGTCGTACCGACACCGGCCGCGACCAGCGTGTTGCGCCGCTCGAACCGCTCCCGCGAGCCCGGTCCGGGGATCTCGGTGACCAGCCGACGCTCTTGGGGCAGGGCAGTCGGCATGGCGGAATCCTCGGTCATGGCGCCACTCTAGAGCGGATCCAGCAGAAAAGGTAAGGGTTCGGCGACGGATTCGATGGTCACTCGTCAGCGGCGTGCACGAGCTCACCACCGACGTAGGTGCGGTCGACGCCGACGTCACCGATCTCGTGCGCCGGCACGGAGAACGGATCCCGGTCCAGCACGACGAGGTCCGCGTCGGCTCCGACCCGCAGGGTGCCGGTGCGCTGCTCCCGACGGTTCACCCAGGCGGACCCGGCGGTGTAGGAGCGCAGGGCCGTGGCGAGCGCCAGCTGCTGGCCGTCGACGAGCGGTGGGGAGCCGGCCGGGCGGCCCGGCTCGAACCGGTTGACCGCGACATGGATCGCCTGCATCGGGTGCGGTGAGCTCACCGGCCAGTCGCTGCCCATCGCCAAGGTGGCGCCGGACCGGAACAGGTCCGCGAACGGGTACTGCAGCGAGGCGCGCGACTCCCCGAGGAACGGGATGGTCAGCTCGTCCATCTGCGGCTCGTGGCACGCCCAGAGCGCCTGCAGGTTCGCGGTCACCCCCAGCGCGGCGAACCGCGGGACGTCGGCCGGGTCTACCACCTGCAGGTGGGCCAGCTGGTGTCGGCGGTCGGCCGTGCCGTTGGTGGTGCGGGCGTGCTCGATCGCGTCGAGCGCGTCCCGGACAGCCCGGTCGCCGAGGGCGTGCACGTGCACCTGGAAGCCGGCGGCGTCGAGGGCGCCGACCACGCGGGTGAGCAGCTCGGGCGGAAGGAAGGCGATGCCGGAGTTGTCGGTGGGGCACCCGCAGGCGTCGAGGTAGGGCTCGAGCATTGCGGCGGTGAACGTCTCGGCGACCCCGTCCTGCATGATCTTGACGCTGTGCACGTCGTAGCGGTCGAGGCCGAGGGCGTTCGTGTCGTCACGGATCCGGGCCAGGCGTCGTACCTCCTGCTCCACCCGGTCCACCGGGGTGGACCGTTCCCACCACAGGGCGGTGGAGACCCGGGCAGTGAGCCAGCCGCCGGCAGCCGCGCGCAGGTAGGCGGCATGCACTCCGGGACGACCGAGGTCGGTCTCGACCCACGCGTCCTGCCAGCCGGTGATGCCCCGGGCATGCAGGTAGGCGAGCGCGGTGCGGAGCGCGTCGTCGAACTCCTGCTGCGTCTCGGGCGGCAGCACCCGCTCGACCAGGTGCATCGCCCCCTCGTGCAGGGCGCCGGTCGGCTCCCCGTCGGCGTCGCGCTCGATGCGGCCGTCGGCAGGGTCCGGTGTCGACCGGTCGATGCGGGCGCGGGCGAGCGCCGCGCTGTTGGCCCAGCCGCTGTGGTGGTCGCGGTTGGGGAAGTACGCCGGCCGACCACCCGACACGTCGTCGAGCTGGTCACGATGGGGGAGTCCGTGCGCGAACGCCTCCATCGACCAGCCACCCCCGCGGATCCACTCGGCGTCGGGGTGATCCTCGACGAAGGCACTCACTGCGGCCCGGTAGCCGGACAGGTCGGTGAGCTCGCTGAGGTCGCAACGGTTGCGCTCGAGGCCGGCCATGACCGGATGGACGTGGGCGTCGACGAAGCCCGGCAGGAGCATCCGGCCGCGGAGGTCCACCACGTCGTCGACGTCCCGGAGGTACGGCGCCACCTCGGCGTCACCGCCGACGGCGACGATGACGCCGTCACGGACCGCCACGGCGGTCGCGCCCGAGCCGGCTGCGTCGCTGGTGAAGACGTGTCCGTTGCGGAGCACCAGGGTGGTCACCTCAGCGCAGCTCCGGCCTCGGCACGAAGTAGTAGATGAGTGTGCCGATGACACCCAGGAACACCATCAGGATGATGTACACGACCTGGTTGTGGCCCTTCTCCTGCCACCGGGCCGCGGGAATCCGCACCGCCTCGACGAGCATCACCAGCCACCAGACGAACAGGGCGATCGCACCGATGAAGAACACGGCGGCGAACAGGGGCATCGACATGTCGTGAGTCTATGGTCGAGCCGGATGATGAATGGGTCCTCAGGGCTGCTCCGGACGCCTCGGACAGCCCTGAGGACCCATTCGTGGTCACGCCGCGAGAGCATCCGGGGCACCTCGCCGTCAGAAGGGCTCAGTTCTGCGCGTGCCGGTCGGCGATCGAGAGCACCTCGTCGAGGATGGCGAGGCCCTCCCGCACCTCCTCGGCGCTGGTCGTGCAGGGAGGTACGACGTGTAGCCGGTTGAAGTGCGTGAACGGCCACAGCCCGCGTTCCTTGCAGGCAGCCACCAGCTCGGTCATCGGCGCCGCTGCCGGGCCCGAGGCGTTGAACGGCACCAGCGGCTCACGGGTCCCGCGGTCGTTGACGAGCTCGATCGCCCAGAACACGCCGAGGCCGCGCACGTCGCCGATCGACGGGTGGCGATCCGCGAGGGACCGCAGGCCCGGCCCGATGACGTCCTCGCCCAGCGCCCGGGCGTGCTCGAGGACGCCCTCGTCGCGCATCGCGTTGATCGAGGCGACCGCGGAGGCACAGGCCAGCGGGTGGCCGGAGTAGGTGAGCCCTCCGGGGTAGGGACGGTCGTCGAAGGTTGCCGCGATCTGGTCGGAGATCAGCACCCCGCCGAGCGGCACGTAGCCGGAGTTCACACCCTTGGCGAAGGTGATCAGGTCCGGCACCACGCCCCAGTGGTCGACGGCGAACCACTCGCCGCACCGCGCGAACCCGGTCATCACCTCGTCGGCGACCAGGACGATGCCGTGCTCGTCGCACAACGTCCGGACCCCGGACAGGTAGCCGTCCGGTGGCACCAGGATCCCGTTGGTGCCGACCACCGTCTCGAGGACGATCGCCGCGACCGTGTGCGGCCCCTCCACCATGACGGTGTCGCGGAGGTGGGCCAGCGCGCGCTGGCACTCCTCCTCCTCGGTGGTGGCGGGGAACGCCGAGCGGTAGGGGTAGGGGCCCCAGAAGTGCACCACCCCCGGCATCGCCGGCTCTGATGCCCAGCGCCGCGGGTCACCGGTGAGCGCGATCGCTCCCGCGGTGGCGCCGTGGTAGCTGCGGTAGGCGGCCAGCACCTTCTGCCGGCCGGTGTGCAGCCGCGCCATCCGGACCGCGTTCTCGTTGGCCTCGGCCCCGCCGTTGGTGAAGAACACCTTCGACAGCCCCTGCGGGCCGACCTCGCTGACCAGCCGCGCCGCCTCGGAGCGGACGTCGTTGGCGAACACGGGCGAGACCGTGACGAGCCGCTCCGCCTGCTCCCGGATCGCGGCCACGACGGCGGGGTGCTGGTAGCCGATGTTGACGTTCACCAATTGCGAGGAGAAGTCGAGGTAGCGCTTGCCCGAGTAGTCCCAGAAGCAGCTGCCCTCGGCCCGGGCGATCGGCATCGGGTCGATGTGTGCCTGGGCCGACCACGAGTGCAGCACGTGCGCCCGGTCGAGCTCGCGTACCCGCGCCTCGTCGTACGACGGAAGCAGCGCGGAGTCGGTCACGGCGGTCATGTCGGTCACCTCTCCTACCGGTTGCGCGGGAAGCCGAGGTCGATAGCGGACGAGGCGGGGTCGGGCCAGCGTGATGTCACGACCTTGCCGCGGGTGTAGAAGTTGATGCCCTCGGGCCCGTACATGTGCGTGTCGCCGAACAGCGAGTCCTTCCAGCCACCGAAGGAGTAGTAGGCGACGGGCACCGGGATCGGCACGTTGATCCCGACCATGCCCACCTCCACCTCGCTCTGGAAGGTGCGGGCGGCGCCACCGTCGCGGGTGAAGATCGCGGTGCCGTTGGCGTACCGGTTGGCGTTGATGAGGGCGAGGCCCTCCTCGAAGGTCTCCACCCGTACGACGCCGAGCACCGGGCCGAAGATCTCGTCGCGGTAGACGGTCATGTCGGGGGTGACCTTGTCCAGCAGCGTCGCACCGAGGAAGAACCCGTCGGCCGGGACGTCGCCCTCGCGGCCGTCGACCACGACCTCCGCTCCCGCCTGCGCGCCGGCGTCGACGTAGCCGGCCACCCGGTCGCGGTGCTCGCCGGTGATCAGCGGGCCCATGTCGACCCCCTCGGCGGAGCCGTCGCCGACGACCAGCTTGGGCAGCCGGACGGCCAGCGCCTCGACCAGCGGGTCCCCGACGTCACCGACCGCCACGGCCACCGACAGGGCCATGCAGCGCTCGCCGGCGGCGCCGTACGCGGCGGAGACCAGCGCGTCGGCGGCCATGTCGAGGTCGGCGTCCGGCAGCACCAGGGCGTGGTTCTTGGCGCCACCGAGGGCCTGAACGCGCTTCCCGCGGGCGGTCCCACGCTCGTAGATGTACTGGGCGACTGGTGTCGAGCCGACGAAGCTGACCGCCGCCACGTCCTCGTGGTCCAGCAGCGCGTCGACCGCCTCGCGGTCCCCCTGGAGGACGGTGAAGACACCGTCGGGAAGGCCGGCCTGTTGCCACATCTCCGCCAGCAGCAGCGAGGCGGAGGGGTCCTTCTCGCTCGGCTTGAGCACGAACGCGTTGCCGCAGGCGATCGCGTTGGCGCACATCCACAGCGGCACCATCACCGGGAAGTTGAACGGGGTGATGCCGGCGACCACCCCGAGCGCCTGGCGGACGCTGTAGACGTCCACCCCGGTCGCCGCGTGCTCGGAGAAGCCGCCCTTGAGGAGCTGCGGCACACCGCACGCGAACTCGACGTTCTCCAGCCCGCGGGAGACCTCGCCGAGGGCGTCCGCGTGCACCTTGCCGTGCTCGGCGGTCACCACCGCCGCGATCTCGTCGGCGCGGTCGTGCACGAGCTGGCGGAAGGCGAAGAGCACCTCTGAACGCCGGGACAGGGAGGACGTGCGCCAGTCGGCCGCGGCCGCCTTCGCGCTCCGCACCGCCTCGTCGACCTCGGCGACGGTCGCCCGGTCGGTGGCCCCGGTCTGCTCGCCGGTGGCCGGGTTGTGGACAGGCAGGACCGGGCCGGACTCGCCCGGCCGGACGTGGCCGTCGATCCAGTGGGAGATGCGCTTCATGCACCGAAGGTACGTACCAACAAGGCGACGGCACAATAGGTCTGTTGCTATGTTACAAAAGTGCAGAGCGCGTTGTCCGCCATCGAGGAGCGGCTCGACGAGCCCACCGCCAAGGGGCTCGCCGCAGCGGTCACCCGGGCCGTCCGGGACGGTGTGCTGGCGCCCGGTGCCGCGTTGCCGCCCATCCGCACCATCGCCCACGAGCTGGCGCTCTCGCCCACGACCGTGAGCTCGGCCTGGGCGATCCTCGGGCGTGCCGGCGCGGTCCGCACCGCCGGGCGACGCGGCTCGTTCGTGGCCGAGGAGCAACGTGGGTCCGGGGACGGGCGCTACCGCCAGGTCGTCGACCACCCCGCGCCGTACGACCTGGACCTGTCCACGGGCGTGCCGGACGAGGGGCTGCTGCCCTCCCTGCGGCCGGCTCTGCGAGCCCTGACCACTGCCGGCACGCCGCGCAGCTATCTAGACGACCCGGTCCTGCCGGAGCTGCGCGAGCTGCTGCTCGCCTCCTGGCCGTACGACGCCCCGGCGCTGACCCTGGTCGACGGGGCCCTCGACGGCCTCGACCTGGTGATCCGGACGACGATCAGGTACGGCGACCGGGTGGTCGTCGAGCACCCGACGTTCCCGCCGCTGCTCGACCTCCTGGAGAGCGCCGGCGCCGACGTGGTCGGCGTGCCGCTGGACGAGGAGGGGCTTGTCCCGGCCGCCCTCGAGGAGGTCCTGACGGGTCCCGTGCAGGCGCTCTTCCTCCAGCCAAGGGCGCAGAACCCGACCGGCATCTCGATGACCTCACGACGCGTCCGCAGATTGGGAAAAGCCTTACGGGCCAGGGAATTCCTCATTGTGGAGGACGACTCGACGAGCGCGATCAGCACCGCTCCGGAGACGTCGATGGGCACGCTCCTGCCCGACCGCACGGTGCACCTCCGCAGCTTTTCCAAGTCCCACGGACCCGACCTGCGGCTCGCCGCCATGAGCGGTCCCGAGGACGTCATCGGCGCCGTCACCCGGTTGCGCCAGCTCGGCCAGGGCTGGAGCAGCCGTCTGCTGCAGCGAGTGCTGGTCGAGCTGCTCAGCGACTCCGGCACCGTCCGGGTGGTCGAGCAGGCAGCCGCCGCCTACGCCGACCGCCGGCAGCGCTTCGCCGAGGTGCTCGCGGCGCACGGGATCGACCGGCCCGTGGGCGACGGACTCAACGCCTGGGTGCCGGTCACCGACGAGACCGGCGCGCTGGTGCGGCTGGCCGCCCAGGGCATCGGGGTGGCCCCCGGCGCGCCCTTCCGGGTGCTGCCCGACAGTGGCCATGTCCGGGTGACCGTCGGCCTGCTGGGCGACCGGCTGGAGGAGGTGGCCTCCGCTGTGGCGATCGCGGCTCGGGCCTCGGGACGGCGGCCCGGGAGCCGGTAGCACAACCGGTCAGGCTCCCGGGCCATGCCGCAATTGTTGCGGTACGCGACACAGGCGCGGTCTAGACCGCTGGTGCCCGCGGTGCTGCACCGATGTCCCGGGACACGAGGCGATATTTCCCTCAGGGGCCGGAGAAATGGGACAAAGCGCTGCGTCGGGCTGGGTGACTAGTCATATCGAGCCATTTCGACATGCCGGGCTGTCGGGATGAGGTGGGCGTCTGCCGGTGTCTGCCGGCGACTGGGAACAGCGGCTCACGGGGAGAGCGCATGTCAGGGATCGGGATGCCGGGCGTCGTCGACGCCGTGTCCTCCAGAGCCCTGCGCCGCCACGTCATCGTGGCTACGTCCCTGGCCATGATGCTCAGCCTGTTCGTGAGCATCGCCGGCCCCGCCCAGGCCTCCCCGCCGGCCGCTCCCGACGTCCCCGCGCCGGGCACCTCGGCCCCCGCCGGGCAGGCCCCGTCCACCGCCGTCGTAGGGCTCCGTCCGGAGCCGTCCGTGCTCTTCATGGTCTCCGACAGCAAGGCGCGCGACCGGCTCCAGGAGCTCTTCGCAGCCCAGCGCCGAGCGCAGATCGAGGCGCAGCAACGGGCCCGAGAGGCGCAGCTCGCGCTGCTGCGGCAGCAGGGATACGTCGTCCTGCCGGGCGGTTCCGCGGTCGCTCGGCCGCAGATCATCTCGCCCGAGCAGCTCGCCAAGGCACGGGCCCGCGCCCGTGCCTTCGAGCGTGCCCAGGCCCACGCCCTGCAGCAGTACCGCAAGGCACTCGCGGCCCGGAAGCGGGCACTCGCCGCCAAGGCCGAGGCCGAGCGCCGGCTGCGTGAGGCGCTCGAGGCTCTGGCCCGGGCGCTCTCCAGCAGCAACTGCACGACGGTCACCGGCACCGGCAGCCAGCAGGCCTCCATCTCGTGCCCCATCGACACCGACGACGACTCGACCGGCGCCGGCGACGACGACAGCGACCCCGAGACGGGCACCGGTCCCGGCACCGGCACCACCACCGGCACGGACGACAGCACCGACACCGCCGAGAGCATGACCGCGGCGTCGGCGCCCGAGACCCCGGCCACCGGGGCGGTGCTCACCGAGGCAGAGCTTGATGCCGCCCTGGCATCGGCGCTGTCGGACTGGCGGTCCGTCGGCGCCGACACAGACGGCATCACCGCCTCGGTCGCGGATCTCGACGGACTCACCCTCGGGCAGACCAGCGGCACCAGCATCGTGGTCGACGCGGACGCCGCAGCCTGGGGCTGGGACGTCGACTACGCCGGTGACGGTGCCCCCCACATGGACCTGGCCACGGTGGTCCGCCACGAGGTCGGACACGCACTCGGCCTCGAGCACACCGACTCGGGGCTGATGGCCGAGACCCTGGCGGCCGGCGAGGTGCGCGGCGTCGACAGCGCTCCGGCACTGCCGTCGACCGGTGCCGGAACCAGCGACGGCACCAGCGACGGGGCCACTGACGGGACCACAGCATCCGACGACTCGGCCGGCAGCACCTCGACGGACGGCACGGTCGATGCAGCCGGCACGTCGTCGGGCACGGACGACCCGGCCGGGACCACGCCGTCCGACGACACCGGGGCCGGCGACGAGAAGGCTGGCGACGCGACGGCTGGCGACGCGACGGCTGGCGGCGACAAGGCCGCGGCCGACGAGTCCACGGACGGCACCGGATCCGCCACGTCGACCACGACGGGGTCGTCCGACGACCAGGTCTTCACGACGATGGACACCACTGGCGAGGAGCCCGACGCCGGCTCGCCGACCTGGACGGTCCACGACGGCACCGCCACCCTCAGCACCGGCGACGGGTCGCCGCTGCAGGGGACCCTGACCTACGTCGCGGGCGACGACGAGCTGACCTTCACCTCGACCGACGGCGAGGTCGTCTCCGTGCCGCTGGCCGGCCTGGAGCAGCTCTCGGTCGAGGGCGGAGACGGCGATGACGCCGTGACGGTCAGCCTGCACGGCGCGCCGGCCGGTCTGCAGATCGGGATGGACGGCGGCGCCGGCGCCGACTCACTCACCATGGCGCAGGGCGCCGGCAACACCAGCTACCGCAGCGTCGACGGCGAGCTCCAGATCAGCCGCAACGGGTGGGTCATCGACTCGACCGGCTTCGAGCAGCTGAGCGACCTCGGGTCCGACGACCTCCTGATCACCCAGGACGGCGCCGACCTGGTGCTCTTCTCGGAGGCGTTCGGATCACCGCTCTCGCTCTCCGGTCTGCTGCACGATGCCGTGCTCGCCTTCACCGGCCCGGTCCTGCACGCCATCCTGGACGCCGGTGCCGGAACCATGACCGTGCGGGGGCAGATCGGCTGGGACTCCGCCGACCTGCTGCTGAAGGGCCGACACCTCTCCGTCGAGCGCGGGACGACGATCGACCTCGGTTCCGGTGACCTCGAGCTGCGCGCCACCGACGCCACGGCGCCGACACGACGCGACGCGTCCGCGACGGTGCGGGTCGACGGCGCCACCCTCCGGGCCTCCGACATCACGCTGACTGCGACCGCCCTCGCCGACGTCCTGGCCGTCGCCCAGGCAGCGACCGTGCGCGGGTCGTCGAGCGCCCGGGTCGAGGTCCTCGACTCGGCCCTGCGCGCACTCGGAGCGGTCCTGCTCCGATCGTCCTCGACCGCCCGCGGGGTCGCCGACGCCACCGGAGCGGTGGACCACGGCGACTCCACCTCCGACGCGGCCACCGCGGACGTCCTGCTGACCAGCACCTCGGTCGCCCGGCTCGGTGGCACCAGCACCGTCGACGCGGCCGGCCTGCTCAGCATCCTGGCGATGAACCAGACCGACGCGGACGCTCGCGCCGACGCCTCGACGGCTCGAGCCGGCGCGGGCGTTGCCCGGGCGATGGTCGAGCGGGTCACCCGCGCACTGCTCGACGGGCTCGGTGCCGACGGCATCCATGCTGCGGGCCTGGAGCTGGTGGCCAGCGCTGCGGGTGACGTCTCCGCCCTCTCCGTCGCCAGCCCCGGCGGGGCCACGGCCAACGACTTCTCGCCGACCGCCCTCACCGGCGGCACGGCACGGACCACGGCCGGATCGCTCCCGGTCGCCGGTGCGCTGTCCTTCGGCTGGCTGCACGGAGTGACGGAAGCTCTGCTCGGGTCGCTCGGCGGGATGCTGCGGATCAGCAGCGCCGCCGGACCACTTGTCAGCGCCACCTCTCGCGACGGGGTCTTGGCCGACGCCGACGGCAGCGGATCGACCGGACCCGGCGGCGCGGCGGCGGTCTCGCTCGCCGACGTCAGCACCCTCGCCCACCTGAGGGGCCTTGTCGCCGTGGACGCCCCTTCGCTCGCGCTCTCCGCCGACGACTCCGGCTCGTCCACCCGTTCCCGTGCGGCTGCCGGCAGTGGTGTCGACGGCCTCGGCGCGCTCGCCGTCGGCGTGAGCCGGTCGCGCACCACGAGCTCGCTCGAGCGCGGCGCCCGGCTGCGCTCTGCCGGTCCGCTGGACCTGTCCCTGACCGGGACATCCGGCTGGTCCTCCTCGTCGAGGGCGCACAGCGGCAGCGCCGTACCGGTCCTGGCAGCCCTCGTCGTGGACCGCACGACCGACAGCTGGGTGGCCAACGACGCCGCCCTCGCCGGTCTTCATGATGCGTCGCTCGCTGCCAGCACCGACAGCGACGCGGCCAGCGATGCCGCCGACTCCGCCGCCGGTGACGCGATCACGCTGTCGCTGGTGCGCACCCGTGCCCGGCTCGGCTCCGGACCGTCCCTGGTGATGACCGGCGACCTCAGCCTCCGTGCCGACCAGCAAGCAGGCGCGCGCTCGAAGGCCTCGCGACTGGCGGTCACCGACGCCCGTCACCGGACGAGCGCGAGCTCGGCACGTGACCTCTACGTCGGCGGCAGGGTCGACGTCGCCGCCACGGGCGTCTCGCGGACCTCGGCACTCACCGCGCCGTGGGCCACCGCACCGGCCTTCTCGGCAGCCCGCCTCCTGGCCGCCACCCGTCAGCTCGTCGACGCCCTCGCCGTGGCCGCCGGGACCGGCCGGGGGAGCACCCTGACGCTTCCCGAGGTGAGCACCGCCCCGGTGCGATCCGTCGCAGTGAACCTCACCACCACCAGCACCCGCGGCTCGCTTCCCGACGGCGTCGCGGTGTACGCCGGTGGCCCGGTGCGCGTCCCCGTGGGCAGCACCGTCGCGGCCACCGCGACCGCCGGCTCCTCCGGTGGTACGACGGCCGGCTCGGCCTCCTCGGGCACCGCCTTCAACGTGGTCGACGCCAGCACGGCGGCGTACACCTCCTCCGACGTCTTCACCAACGGTGACCTCACCGTCCGGGCCGGTCGGGCGCCACCCGGTGACGACACCACCGCTGCCACCGCTCCCTCGGACCCCCGCTCCACCGCGCTCGACCTCGTCACCAGCACCACCCGGACCACCGTCCGTGGCCTCGCCACCGGTGCTCCCGCCCAGCAGCTGCCGGCCTTCACGCCGCCTGCCGGAGCCACCCGCATCTCCGCCGCCCGGGGCGGCACGATCACCGCCGGCGCCGCGACCCTCACCTTCGCGCCCGGCTCCCTGCCGGCTGACGCCTGGGTGCTCGTCCTGGTCCGCCCCGCCTCGGTCGCGGGCATCCTGACCACCTCGAAGGTCTACGACCTGCTGGCCTTCGACGCCGCGACTGGCGCGCCGATCACCACCTTCCGCAGTGCGCCGCGCCTGACCATCGAGGTCGGCTCGGCTGCCGCCCGGTCGGGCCTCTGGTACCTCGACCCGCTGAACGGCCCGGAGCTGGTCAGCTCCACGACACGCTCCGGTCGGGTCACCGCTGCGCTCCCGCACTTCAGCGAGTACGTCTCCGGGATCAGCGGCGATGACCTGATCGCGTTCCTCGTCGACCAGCTCGGTGACGGGAGCAGCATTCCGAGCACGGCGGTCACGGCGACTGGCAACCTGCTGCTCAACGGCGTGCTCGACCTCGAGACCCCGACGGTCCGCTTCGACGGCGTCTCGGTCGACGCGGAGGGACTGTTCACCGGGACCATCACCCTCACCGCCTCGGGCGCCCTTCTCGGCACCGAGGGCACCCTCGGTGCGGTCACGGCGACCTACACGCTGAACCGCCAGGCCGCCGATCAGGGCACGCTCGAGCTCACCATCGAGGGTCTCGACCTGGACCTGACCGGGATCGCGTCCCTGGAGGTCGGCACCCTCACCGTCGGGTACGACGCCGCGAGGCAGCAGCTCTCGTTCGGTGCCAGCGACGTCACGCTCCTCGTGGGAGACCCGGCTGGCGCCCACGCCGTCCTCAGCGGTTCGCTCGGCCTGGTCGTCCGGATGGTCGTGCCCGACGGCGGTGGCGATGCCGAGCCGCAGATCGGCCTGCTCGTCACCGGCGGTGTCACCTTGTGGAAGGGCGACGAGAGCGTCGCGGCCAACAAGTTCTTCGAGAAGACCGGCTGGAGGTTCGACTACAACGAGCTGACCGACCTGGACAGCTCGCCGGTCTCCGTTCCGACGGGCACCGACGACCTGCTCGTCGACCTCGCCGACGGCGCCCTCGGACTCAGCGGACATGGCAGCCTCGACCTCGGCGACGCCGGCACCCTGAGCGGCACCCTCACCATCGCGGCCAGCACGTCGTCGCTGACGATCAGCGTGACCGGCGGCAGCCTCACCGGTGGTCCGGTCGTGCTCACTGGCGTCACCGGCACCCTGACCTCCACGACGACCGCGACGACGATCACCGACCTCGGTGGCTCGGGCAGCCTGGATCTCGGGAGCCTCGGCGTCCTGACCGGTGCCTTCGGGATCGTCCCGGGAAGCGCCGGCTCGTTCACGGTCACGGCGACCGACGTGTCGACCCGAGTCACCGCCGGTTCTGCCTACCTGGCCTTCACCGGCTCGGGTGAGATCACCGTCTCGAGCACCTCGAGCGCCGGCTCGCTGACCGGATCGGTCACTCTCTCCGGCGTCCCGGGGCTGGCCCTGTCGGGCGACCTGACGCTCACCTTCGACACGGCTGACACCGACACCACCGATCCGTCGTACTCCCTCGAGGGAGCCGGCAACGCCACCCTCTTCGGACGGCTCGGACTCACCGGCACGCTGACGATCGCCAGTGGCGCCGGCGTCGACCCCAGCCTCACCGTGGACTTCTCCGGTGACTCGAACAGCGGCACCCTGACGATCGCGGACGACGGCAGCTTCTCGGCCAGCAACATCACCACCGGGCTGTCGCTGCCGATCGCGATCCCGGGCATCTCGCTGAGCGGTGCGGCCACCGTCTCGGTCGACTCGGCCGCCGGCACCTTCACCGTCACCGTCGAGAACGCAGCCCTCACCACCCCGGTCGGCACCATCACCGGCTCGGTGGAGATCAGCAAGGCCGGCGACATCCTGACCATCTCGATCCCGAGCGGCGAGACCCTGACGCTCTTCGTCGGCGACCGCGGCGACGCGTCGGACAGCACCGACGACGTCGGTGTCGAGGTGATCCTCGACAGCCTGGAGGTCCGGCTGCTGCCCTCCGGAGCGGTCGCCCTTCGCGCCGTCGGAGCCGTCGAGCTTCTCGGGGTCGGTGGACTGGACCTCTCGGGCAACCTGACCGCGGAGTACAACCCGACGGGCGCGGCACTCGAACTCGACGGAGCGACCGTGGCCGCCGGCACCAACCGGGTCGTCGGCACCGACCTCGTCCTCGACCTCGGTGACGTCGTCCTCACCGGCGACCTGACGGTCACCCGCTCCGCCGACGGCGTCTCGATCGCGGCATCCGGTGTGACCGGACGGGTCGGCGGCGTCGCCGGCAGCGGCGACACCGTCACCGGCACCCATCTGGCGCTGGCCGGCGGCACCTTCGCCCTCGAGCTCACTGACACCGGTTACACGCTGGCTGCCAGTGCCACGGTCTCTCTCGGCAACGCGCCCGGCGACATCTCCGTGTCGGGCGACCTCGCCGTGACCGCCTCCGGTGACGACGACGACACGACGGCCGACACGGTCACCGTCGCGGCCACCGGCATGGTCGCCCAGCTGGGCCCGGCCCGGGCCAGCGGGAGCGTCACCGTCACCGTCGCCAGCGACGTCGTGACGATCACCATCGCGGACGGCGCGGTCGCCGTCGGCGACGTGTTCTCACTGGACGACGTCAGCGGCACCATCGTCCTGGGTACGACGCCGGCCATCTCGCTGACGGCCGGAACCCAGGAGTGGAACCTCGGCCCCGTGAAGCTTGCCGGCCCGGTCAGCATCGACACCGACGGCGTCACCTTCGAGGGCCCGGACAGCACGCACCCGGCCACCCTGACGATCGGCGACGACTCCGGGCACGCCCTGAGCGGCACCTTCACCGTCGGCCGCGACGGCGACGACGTCACGATCAGCGCCACCGACATCGCCCTCGACTTCGGCGTCGCAGACATCAGCAACGGCACGCTCGACCTGACCGTCAGCGATGCAGGGGTCGTCGGCACCGTTTCCGCGACGGTCGGGGTCCATCTCGGCACGACCGGGAATGACGGCGCGATCTCCCTCAGTTCCGCCGCGGTCACCGTCCACCTGGACACCACGGGGACCGAGACGCTCTTCGACCTCGCGGTGACCGTCACCGGCCTGACGCTCACCGACAGTGCCGGCAACGAGCTCGGCACCGTCTCGGGGACCTTCACGATCAGCCACCAGGGTTCGACCACGGTGGTCGCGGTCTCTGGGCTCTCCGGAAGCGTCGGCTCGACGGCGACCCTCACCGGCGGTGCCGGTGCCCTCGTGGTCACCGCCGATGGCGTCGCTGGTTACCTCAGCGGCAACGTCACGGTCGGCTCCGACACGGCCACCGGCACGGTCCGCCTGAACACGACCGGCACCACCATCGACGAGACCGTGCAGGCTGCCGGCAGCACGTGGCACATCGTCTTCGGGGAGGACGAGCGCAATGTCTTCTCCATCGCCGTGAGCGGCAGCCTGGACTTCGGTCCGGTCTCGATCGAGGGCACCGTCACCTGGACCAGCAGCGGCGGCACGATGGTCTTCGCCGGCACCGGCCTCACCGTCTTCTTCGGTGCCGGCCCGCTCACGCTCGGCAACGGTGAGCGCAACCCTGCTGCCCGCGGGATCGTGCTGGAGAACGCGACCATCGGGCTGGTCTGGGACGGTGTCGACGGGTCCGGGAAGTACGCGCTGGACGCGACCGGCGCACTGTCGCTGATCGGCGTCCCCGACGTCACGCTCGGCGGCACCGCGCGGGTCCGCCACAACAGCCTCGGTACGACGATCGACAAGACCATCCCGGTCGGCACCGGTGGCGTGGCGGTGAAGTTCACCGGCACCGGCGACGTCGACGAGGTCAGGGGTGCCGGGTTGACGCTCGGCCTGCTCGGGCAGCGCGTCACGGCCGACCTCGTGGTGAGCAGCACCGACACCGGTCTGAGCGTCGCCGTCACGAACCTCCACGCGACCGTGACGGCCGGCGGCACGCCGTACGTCACTCTCACGGGCGGCAGCGGCACGATCGAGATCGACGCCGATGGCATCACCACGACCACGCCGCTCACCGTCCAGGCCGCCTTCGCCCTTCCCGGGGTCGTGGTCGGCGGCAGCTCGGCGACCTACACCCTCGACCTGGACAGCAGCACGCCGGTGCGGACCTTCTCCGTCGGGATGAGCGGCGCCTCGCTCACCGTCGGCGGCGTCAGCATCGGCGGCACCTTCACCCTCGAACGGGCGATGAAGGGCGCCAGCGTGGTGAACACCCTGACCGTGTCCGGCGGCAGCTTCTCGATCGCCACCGGCGGCAGCAGCTCCACCACGCTGCTGGCGGTGCAGGACGTTGCCGGCACCGTCGTCATCGGCGCCGAGGGGATCTCCGGCGAGCTCAGCGCGAGCCTGATCAGCAACGTCGCGACCGACATCGACCTGTCCGCCGAGGCACTGCACGTCAGCCTCGACACCGCAACCGGTCACCTCGCCGTCACCGCCGAGAGCGTCACCATCACCGTCGACGGCCACACGGTCGTCGCCGACCTCGCCTTCGAGCGCAGCCTCGCCACAGACGGCACCGGCCAGGCAACGGTCCGCATCAGCCGCGCCAGCCTCAGCCTTCCGGGCCTGTCCGTCACCGACGGAATTGGCAGCTTGGTCATCGACAGCACCGGCTTCGCCGGCAGCCTCGCGGGCACGCTCGTCCTGGACGTGCCGGACGTCGTCCTGACCGGCGCCTTCACGCTCGACTTCGACAGTCACGACTCGTCGTTCGAGCTCACCGGGACCGGCGTCGTGATCGAGGTCCTCGGCCAGCACGTCAGCGGGGACCTGACCATCACCACGGATGAGACGGACACGACGATCACCGTCTCCGGCGCGAGCCTGTCCCTCGGCGGTGGGCTGCTCACCGTGACGAACGGCAGCGGCACGGTGACCATCTCCGACGGCAGTCTCGATGAGTTCTCGGTGGGCGGCGTGGTCGCTCTGCACGTCCCGGGCGTCGCGCTCTCCGGCACCGCGGCGATCACCGTCGGGCCCACCACGGTGAGCATCGTGGTCGCCGGCGCGACGCTGACCGCGGGCGGCCTGGCCCTGCACGCCGACGTCACGGTC
>DASSOK010000096.1:0-32247 GCA_035700665.1 Marmoricola sp. | reverse complement strand
CACGGGGGAAAGGTCAGAGTTGGGTGACTCAACAAGTCAGGAGCCGAGGCAGAGCCGTCGCGGCGCGCCGCTGAAGGTCCTCGAGGACCGCACCAGCCTGAGCGGCGACCGCGTCGACGTCGCGGCCAGGATCGCCTGGCTCCTGCGCACGTCGCGCCTCGTCGCGCCGGCCACGCGGAGCCTGCCCCAGTACGCCATGGTCGATCGGCTGGCCCGGGTCGGACTGGCGGTCAGCCGCAACTGGGTGCACCGGCTGGAGGCCGGCGAGCTGCGCTCGGGGGTGGGGGCCGAGGGCTACGAACGCGTGCTCGGCCTGGCGCCCGGGCGGCTCCGGGCCGCGATCGACATCACCTGCCGGTCCACCCCGGAGAGCCCGGTCGACAGCGACCCCGGCGAGCTGCTCGACGACGTGATGCAGCTGTCGGAGGCGACCGACGCGGTGCTCGGCGACCGACCCACCGGATGGCAGTGGTTCACCTGGGCCCGCCAGTTCAGCCGAGACGAGGTGCGTGGCCTGCGCGTCCCGGTGGCGCGGAGGTTGATCGGCAGGCTCAGCGACGAGCTCGGCCGGTCGGTGGACGTCGCCTACGACGCCCGCTATGAGGCCCTTGCCGCGCTGCGGGGTGGTCCCTACGGGCAGCTGGTGATCGAGGCGGTCCGCGAGACGCTCGACGAGGAGCACGTGCAGGTCGTGATGGACCTCGTGAGCGCCGTGACGGAGGTCTCCGACACGGATGCCTTCGAGCTCTGTGCCGAGCTGGTGGCCGACGAGCGGCCCCACGTCGTCCAGGCGGCGGTGCACGGCCTGGAGAACCTGCTCAGCGGGACGGCCGAACGCGAGCACGACTGGGGCCGGCTCGGGACGGTCGCTGTCCGCGCCTTCAACGACGCCGACCACGACTCCGACCAGGCGCACGCCCTCGCGCACCTGCTGCGGCTGCTCGCGTCCCGCCGGGTGCGGCTCGAGCGACCGGCGCGGCCGCTGCCGCCGACGGCGAGCCTGGACCGACCGGGCCGGGCCAGCACCGCCGAGCAGTGGGGCCGCTGCCTGCAGCTCGCCGACGAGATCTGCGACGCCGTGGGTCTCGGTCACGAGCCGATGCTGGCGCGGTTGCTCTTCGACCTCCTCATCAGCTGGTCGAGCAACCGGGCCTTTCCCAGCTCCCGCATCCTCGCCGCACTGCCCTTCGCGCCGGTGGTGGTCGACCACGTCGTCGCGTTCGTGGAGGACGAGCCCGACCCGCTGCTGCGGGGGCGGATGCTGGGCCGGGTGGCGATGGTCGCGGGTGTGGACGCGCCCGATGGCGTCGAGCGCTGGCTGCACGATCCCGAGCTGCGCCCGGCCGGCCTGGTGCTTCTGGCGCACGGCGGTGTCCAGCCGCCGGCCGAGCAACTGCGAGCGATGCTCGCGGACCGCGCCAGCTGGCGCCGCGCTCTCTACGCCGCCGGCATGACCGGTCACCCGGTGCTGCAAGACGTGCGCACCGATGGTGCGGTCGCCGCTGAGGTGCGCGGCGCCGCGGCGTGGTGGTCCGCCCGGGGTGGCCGGGTCGTGGACCCCGTCGAGGTCGGCCCTGCACCGCTCGATTAACGCTCCCGCGGGATGATCGCCTAGACTGGTGTGTCGGCCCAACGTGGGCTCGTTGCGGGGCGCCTTGCGGCTGCCCAGACATGGTTTCCCGCACGGCTTCACGAGGTCCACCCGGACAACCGTCGCTCGACGACGTCCGGGGCGGTTCCCGGGCCAACGGTAGACGCCCATCCAAGGGCAAACGGTGCAACAGATTGTGGAGGACATGCCGAAGAAAGAAGGCGTGATCGAGATGGAGGGCTCCGTCGTGGAGGCCCTGCCGAATGCCATGTTCCGGGTCGAGCTGACCAACGGACACAAGGTGCTCGCCCACATCAGCGGCAAGATGCGCCAGCACTACATCCGGATCCTCCCCGAGGACCGCGTGGTGGTGGAGCTCTCGCCGTACGACCTCACCCGGGGTCGCATCGTCTACCGCTACAAGTAAGACCAGCCGCTACCGAGAAAGGGCTGACATGAAGGTCAACCCGAGCGTCAAGCCGATCTGTGACAAGTGCAAGGTGATCCGTCGCCACGGCCGCGTCATGGTGATCTGCGAGAACCCGCGCCACAAGCAGCGCCAGGGCTGATCGCACCTGCGGGCCCGGTTCCCGGAGCCGTGCAGGGCACAACTGAACACCTCACACAACGTGATCGCTCAGCCGGCAGTGCCGGTGAACCACCCCTGGAGCGGATGGCCAGGGCCCGCCACGCGGGACGCATCACGACCACACCACCGTGACCACATGAAAGGCCATTGACATGGCACGCCTTGTTGGTGTCGACCTCCCGCGCGACAAGCGCATCGAGGTGGCACTCACCTACATCTACGGCATCGGCCGTACCCGCGCCCAGCAGCTGCTGGCCGCCACCGGGGTCGACCCGAACGCACGCGTCCACGCGCTGGGCGACGACGAGCTGGTCAAGCTCCGCGACGAGATCGAGGCCAACTTCAAGATCGAGGGTGACCTCCGCCGTGAGGTCCAGGCGGACATCCGCCGCAAGATCGAGATCGGCAGCTACCAGGGTCGCCGCCACCGCATGGGCCTGCCGGTCCGCGGTCAGCGCACCAAGACCAACGCGCGCACCCGCAAGGGTCCCAAGCGGACCGTCGCCGGCAAGAAGAAGGCCAAGTGACCCTCAGGTCGCTCGCCGCTGCCCCCTCGAACTTTCCCCACACACAGGAGTAACCGATGCCTCCGAAGAGTCGTCAGGCCGGCGCCAAGAAGGTGCGCCGCAAGGAGAAGAAGAACGTCGCCCAGGGCGAGGCCCACATCAAGAGCACGTTCAACAACACCATCGTCACCATCACCGACCCCACGGGGGCGGTGATCTCGTGGGCCTCGGCCGGCACCGTCGGCTTCAAGGGCTCGCGCAAGTCCACCCCGTACGCCGCCCAGATGGCCGCCGAGGCCGCGGGTCGCCGGGCGATGGACCACGGCATGAAGAAGATCGACGTCTTCGTCAAGGGCCCGGGCTCGGGTCGTGAGACCGCGATCCGCTCGCTGGGTGCGATCGGCCTCGAGGTCGGCACCATCCAGGACGTCACCCCCACGCCGCACAACGGCTGCCGCCCGCCCAAGCGCCGGCGCGTCTGACCACCGAGACCCAAGGAGACTGAAGAGACATGGCCCGTTACACCGGCCCCATGACCAAGAAGTCGCGCCGTCTCGGTGTCGACCTCGTCGGTGGGGACGCCGCTTTCGAGAAGCGTCCCTACGCCCCCGGCCAGCACGGCCGCGCGCGCATCAAGGAGAGCGAGTACCGCCTCCAGCTGCAGGAGAAGCAGAAGGCCCGCTTCACCTACGGCGTGATGGAGAAGCAGTTCCACCGCTACTACGAGGAGGCCGCTCGCCGTTCCGGCAAGACCGGCGACAACCTGCTCCAGCTTCTGGAGTGCCGCCTCGACAACGTCGTCTACCGCGCCGGTTTCGCCCGGACCCGTCGCCACGCCCGCCAGCTGGTCGTGCACGGTCACTTCAAGGTGAACGGCAAGAAGGTCGACATCCCGTCGTACCAGGTCGCCGCCCACGACGTCATCGACGTGCGTGAGAAGAGCCTGGAGATGACCCCGTTCGTGGTCGCGCGCGAGACCCACGGCGAGCGGATCGTGCCGGCCTGGCTCGAGGCGCTGCCGAACCGGATGCGGATCCTGGTGCACAGCCTCCCGGTCCGCGCCCAGATCGAGCTGCCGATCCAGGAGCAGCTCATCGTCGAGTTCTACTCCAAGAAGTAATCCCTCCGTCCAACAGTGAGTTCGAGCCCGTCAAATAGCGGGTGGGCTCGGAAAGGAAACATCAGTGCTCATCGCACAGCGCCCGACCCTGTCGGAAGAGGCCGTTGACGAGTTCCGCTCGCGGTTCGTGATCGAGCCGCTGGAGCCCGGCTTCGGCTACACGCTCGGCAACTCGCTGCGTCGTACCCTGCTGTCCTCGATCCCGGGGGCCTCGGTCACCAGCATCAAGGTCGACACCGCCCTGCACGAGTTCTCCACCATCGAGGGGGTCAAGGAGGACGTCACCGAGGTCATCTTGAACCTCAAGGGCCTCGTCGTCTCCTCCGAGCACGACGAGCCGGTGACGATGTACCTCAAGAAGCAGGGTGCCGGCGACGTCACCGCTGCCGACATCGCGCCGCCGTCCGGCGTCGAGGTGCACAACCCCGACCTGAAGATCGCCACGCTCAACGACAAGGGCAAGCTCGAGATGGAGCTCGTCGTCGAGCGGGGTCGTGGCTACGTCTCGTCGGTGCAGAACAAGGGCGCCGACAACGAGATCGGCCGGATGCCGGTCGACTCGATCTACAGCCCCGTGCTGAAGGTGACCTACAAGGTCGAGGCGACCCGTGTCGAGCAGCGCACGGACTTCGACCGGCTGGTCATCGACGTCGAGACCAAGCCGTCGATCCGCCCGCGGGACGCCCTCGCGTCGGCCGGCAAGACGCTGGTCGAGCTCTTCGGTCTGGCCCGTGAGCTCAACGTCGAGGCCGAGGGCGTCGACATCGGCCCCTCGCCGGTCGACGAGCAGCTGGCCCAGGACCTCGCCATGCCGGTCGAGGACCTGACCCTGACCGTCCGCTCCTACAACTGCCTCAAGCGCGAGGGCATCCACACGGTGGGCGAGCTGGTCGCGCGCTCGGAGCAGGACCTGCTCGACATCCGCAACTTCGGTGCGAAGTCGATCGACGAGGTCAAGGCCAAGCTCCACGAGATGGGCCTCAGCCTCAAGGACAGCGCTCCCGGGTTCGACCCGTCCGCCGCGCTCTACGCCGAGGACGACGACGACTCGACCTACGTCGAGGACGAGCAGTACTGAGCCAGGCAGCTGCCTGGTCCCATCCCCTCTACTCCGGTACCTGACACGGCCGGGGAGAATGCGAGAGAAGAACGATGCCAACCCCCAAGAAGGGTGCCCGTCTCGGCGGCAGCCCGTCGCACCAGCGGCTGATCGTGGCGAACCTGGCCACCGCGCTCTTCGAGCACGGCCGGATCACCACCACGGAGGCCAAGGCGCGGGTGCTCCGCCCGGTCGCCGAGAAGCTGATCACCAAGGCGAAGAAGGCACCGCTCGGCACCGTGCAGAGCCTGCACAACCGGCGCGAGGTCCTCAAGACCGTCCGTGACAAGTCGGTCGTGCACGCGCTGTTCACCGAGATCGCGCCGCAGTTCGCGGAGCGTCCCGGCGGCTACACCCGGATCACCAAGATCGGCCCGCGCAAGGGCGACAACGCGCCGATGGCGGTCATCGAGCTGGTGACCGAGGCCTACAGCCCCAAGCCGGCTCGGACGAAGAAGACCGAGTCCGCCGAGGCAGCCCCGGCCGCCGCCGAGGTCGAGGTCGAGCAGCCCGGCCCGGACGCACCGGCCGAGGTCGAGGCGACCAACGAGTCAGGTGACACCGAGGTGCTCGACACCGAGGCCGCCGACGTCGAGACCGCCGAGGCGGAGTCGAACGCCGGCTCCGATGCGGCTGAGCCGTCCGAGGACACCGAGGACAAGCCGGAGGCCTGAGCCACCGAGCGTCGTACGACGGACCCGTCACCCCTCGGGTGGCGGGTCCTCGTCGTCCTGGTGGACGTCCAGGCCCAGCAGCCGGCTGGCCAGGTCGACCGCGGGGCCGAGCAGCGCGATGACGGCGAGGGTGCCCACGCCCACGGTGGCGCCGAGCAGCCAGCCCGTCAGCGCGCCGCCGCCCTGCACGACGCTGTAGCTCCACCGGAACGGCACCGGCGGGTCGTAGGCCAGCGCGGCCGCCTCGGCCGGCCCGGCTCCGGCGTGGGCACCGAGGTAAGCGGCGATGCCGGCCGCAAGCACCGGGAAGGCGGCCACCAGGAGCAGCGCCTGGCCCCAGAGCGGGCCCGGTGTGGGCAGCGTCGCGAGCAGGCGATCTGCCACCAGCCCGACCACGACGATCTGGACGACGGTGCCGAGCCCGGGTCGGACGCCCCGTGCCGCGGCGAGCAGGATGAAGGCGCCGCTGACGACGAGGTTGGCCATCACGAAGGCCGAGCCGGTGGAGCGCGACAGGCCGTTGACCAGGGTCGAGTAGCCGTCCGAGCCGAGGTCGGCGGCCAGGAGCATCGCGACCCCGGCACCGAGCACGACGCAGCCGGTGAGCAGCAGGAGGAGGCGACGGACACCCACGCGAGGCACGGGGGAACGATCCCACGGCGGGCGAGTGGCAGGATGCCGGGGTGCGCGTGCGGATCGACCTGGCCTACGACGGCGCCGGCTTCCACGGCTGGGCGCGACAGCCGGGCCTGCGGACCGTGCAGGGCGAGCTCGAGCGCGCGCTCGACCTGGTGCTCCGCGTCCGCGGCAACGCGCTGACCGTCGCCGGCCGGACCGACACCGGCGTGCACGCCCGTGGCCAGGTCGCGCACCTCGACGTCGACCGGGAGCTCGTCGTCGCTGCCGCGGGACGCAGTACGGCGCCGCCCCTCGGCGCCCTCGCCCGCCGGCTCAACGGAGTGCTCGAGCCCGACGTGCGGATCCACCGAATGGTGGAGGCGCCGGCGGGATTCGACGCGCGCTTCTCCGCGGTGTGGCGTCGCTACGCCTACCGGATCGCGGACTGGCCGGAGCTCGTCGACCCGCTGGCGCGCGGTCATGTCCTGGCGTGGCCACGCCCGCTCGATCTCGAGCGGATGAACCAGGCAGGCGCGCTGCTCGTCGGGGAGCACGACTTCGCCGCGTTCTGCAAGAAGCGGGAGGGCGCCACCACGGTGCGGACGCTGCTCGAGCTGCGCTGGGACCGGTCTGCCGACGGACTCGCGGTCGCCACGGTGCGCGCCGACGCCTTCTGCCACAACATGGTGCGGGCGCTCGTCGGCTGCCTGGTGGCCGTCGGCGAGGGCCGTCGGGAGCCTGCGTGGGGCGCTGACGTGCTCCGCGCGGGTGTCCGGGACTCGGGGGTGACGGTGCTGCACGCGCACGGCCTGACGCTGGAGGAGGTCGCCTACCCCGCGGACGACGAGCTGGCCGACCAGGTCCGCCGGGCTCGGGTGGTCCGGGCTCTCGACGGTCTCGACCAGCGAGGCAGGATGGAGACATGAGCTACCAAGCGTCAGCGGACCGCTACGACGACATGGTCTACCGCTTCACCGGCCGCAGTGGCCTCAGGCTGCCGGCGATCTCGCTCGGGCTGTGGCAGAACTTCGGCACCGACCGCCCGGAGGAGACCCAGCGCGCCGTCCTGCGCCGGGCCTTCGACCGGGGCGTCACGCACTTCGACCTCGCGAACAACTACGGGCCGCCGTACGGACGGGCGGAGGAGAACTTCGGGCGCTACCTGCGCGAGGACTTCGGGCCCTACCGTGACGAGCTGGTGATCTCGACGAAGGCCGGCTGGGACATGTGGCCGGGGCCCTACGGGCAGGGCGGCGGCTCGCGCAAGTACGTGCTGGCCTCGCTCGACCAGTCGCTGGCGCGGCTCGGCCTGGACTACGTCGACATCTTCTACAGCCACCGCTTCGACCCGGACACCCCGGTCGAGGAGACGATGATGGCTCTGGACCACGCCGTCAGGTCGGGCAAGGCGTTGTACGCCGGCATCTCGTCGTACTCCCCGAGCAAGACCGACGAGGCCGCCGCGATCGCCCGTGAGCTCGGCACGCCGCTGCTGATCCACCAGCCGTCGTACTCGATGTTCAACCGGTGGATCGAGGGCGAGCTCCTCGACGTGCTGGAGACGCACGGCATGGGCTGCATCGTGTTCACCGCGCTCGCGCAGGGGCTGCTGACGGACCGCTATCTCGATGGCGTCCCGCCGGACTCGCGCGCCGCCCGCGAGGACTCGACCCTGGCGGGGCTCGAGGACGACGTGCTGGACCGCGTCCGCGCTTTGAACGGGATCGCCGAGCGGCGCGGGCAGAAGCTGGCCCAGCTCGCCCTGCAGTGGGCGCTGCGCGATCCTCGCGTCACCTCGGCGGTGATCGGTGCCTCGTCGGTGGAGCAGCTGGACACCAACCTCGACGCGCTGGACGGGCCGCCGCTGACCGACGAGGAGCTCGCGGAGATCGACCGCCATGCCGTCGAGTCGGGGATCAACCTCTGGGCGAAGCAGACCGAGGAGTGAGCCCGGGCCGTGGCTGACGAGCACTACTTCAGCGCCGACCCGTCGGTGCCGTTCCAGCGGGCGCCGGTGCGCGCGACTGTCTGGGGCCGCGACCTCGAGCTGGACTCCGGCTCGGGGGTGTTCGCCCAGGGAAGGCTGGACCTGGGCACCGGCGTGCTGCTGCGGTCGTGCCCGCCACCGGTCGGCGTCACGTCGGTCCTGGACCTGGGCTGCGGCTACGGGGTGATCGGGCTCGCCGTGGCGGTGGCGGTGCCGACGGCGCAGGTGACCGCGGTGGACGTCAACGAGCGGGCGCTGCGGCTGGCCCGCGAGAACGCCGAGCAGCTCGGGGTGGCCGACCGCTACACGGCGTGCCTGCCCGACGAGGTGGACGGCTCGGCGTCGTACGACGAGATCTGGTCCAACCCGCCGATCCGGATCGGCAAGGCCGCCCTCCACGAGCTGCTGTTGCGCTGGCTCCCCAAGCTCACTCCCGAAGGGCGGGCCGTCCTGGTGGTCGGCAAGAACCTCGGCGCCGACTCGCTGGCGGGCTGGCTGGCGGGACGGGGCTTCCCCACGACACGGCTCGCGAGTGCCAAGGGTTTCCGGGTACTGGAGAGTCGACGGGGTGACGGGACCGACCCCCTCGACGACGAAGAACCGACTCCTCACAGGTAGGGCATGATCGCTGCATGAGCACCAAGTTCGTCTACGACTTCTCCGAGGGTGACAAGGAGCAGAAGGACCTGCTCGGCGGCAAGGGCGCCAACCTCGCCGAGATGACCAACATCGGGTTGCCGGTGCCGCCGGGGTTCATCATCAGCACGGACGCCTGCCGCGCCTGGATGGAGGCGGACGAGGAGCCCGAGGGGCTGGCCGAGGAGGTGACCGAGCACCTCGCCTCGCTCGAGGAGGCGATGGGCAAGAAGCTCGGGCAGGCCGACGACCCGCTGCTCGTGGCCGTCCGGTCCGGCGCGAAGTTCTCGATGCCGGGGATGATGGAGACGGTGCTCAACGTCGGCCTCAACGACGAGTCGGTCGAGGGGTTGGCACGGACGGCCGACGACGAGCGGTTCGCGTGGGACTCCTACCGCCGGCTGCTCTCGATGTTCGGCGCCACGGTGCTCGGCGTGGAGGCCCCGGTGTTCGGGGAGGCGCTGGACGACCTGAAGAAGCAGCTCGGCAAGAAGGACGACCCGGAGCTCACTGCCGACGACCTCCGTGGTCTCGTGACCACGTTCAAGGAGCTGATCCGCGACCACGCCGGCCGCGAGTTCCCCCAGGAGCCGCGCGAGCAACTCGACCTGGCGATCAAGGCCGTCTTCGACTCCTGGAACACCGACCGCGCGCGCCTCTACCGCCGCCAGGAGCGCATCCCCGACGACCTCGGCACCGCCGTCAACGTCGTGGCCATGGTGTTCGGCAACCGAGGTCCCGGCTCGGGCACCGGCGTGGCCTTCACCCGTGACCCGGCCACCGGTGCCCAAGGCATCTACGGCGACTACCTCGAGAACGCGCAGGGGGAGGACGTCGTCGCCGGCATCCGCAACACCCTCACCCTGGCCGACCTCGAGCGCATCGACAAGGCGTCGTACGACGAGCTCCTGGCCATCATGGAGAAGCTCGAGAAGCACTACCGCGACATGTGCGACATCGAGTTCACCATCGAGGGCGGCAAGCTGTGGATGCTGCAGACACGCGTCGGCAAGCGCACTCCCGAGGCTGCCTTCCGGATCGCCCGCAACATGGTGGACGAGGGGCTGATCGACCTCGACGAGGCGCTGCAGCGGGTCACCGGCGAGCAGCTGGCCCAGCTGATGTTCCCCTCCTTCGACGAGAGCGCCGAGCGGGAGCTGCTGGCGACCGGCATGGGGGCCTCCCCCGGAGCCGCCGTCGGCAAGGTGGTCTTCGACTCCGCGACCGCGGTGGAGTGGGCCGAGCGCCGCGAGGACGTCATCCTGGTCCGCAAGGAGACCAACCCCGACGACCTGCAGGGCATGGTTGTCGCCCGCGGCATCCTCACCAGCCGCGGCGGCAAGACCAGTCATGCTGCGGTGGTGGCCCGCGGCATGGGACGGACCTGCGTGTGTGGCGTGGAGGCGCTGGACGTGGACGTCAAGGCCAGGAAGGTCACCGTCCGCGACGGCGGCACCCTCGAGGAGGGCGACGTGATCTCCATCGACGGGACCACCGGCGAGGTGTTCGCCGGCGCCGTGCCGGTCAGCGACTCCCTGGTGGTCCGGCACTTCGAGGGTGACGCGGAGGTCGAGCAGGAGGAGCTCGTCGCCGCGGTGGCCCAGGTGATGACGCGTGCCGACGAGGACCGCCGGCTGCGGGTCCGGGCGAATGCCGACACCCCCGAGGACGCCGCCCGCGCCCGCCGGTTCGGTGCCGAAGGGATCGGCCTGTGCCGCACGGAGCACATGTTCCTCGGGGACCGGCGCCAGCTGGTCGAGGACCTGATCGTCGCGGAGAGCGAGGAGGACCAGCAGGCCGCGCTGGATGCGCTGCTGCCCCTGCAGCGACAGGACTTCACCGAGATCCTCGAGGCGATGGACGGCTACCCGGTGACGATCCGGCTGATCGACCCGCCGCTGCACGAGTTCCTCCCCGACCTCACCGAGCTGTCGGTGAAGGTGGCCCGGCAGGAGGACGCCGGCGAGGTGGACGAGCACGACAAGGTGCTGCTCGAGCACGTCCGCCGGCTGCACGAGCAGAACCCGATGCTGGGCCTGCGTGGCGTCCGGCTCGGCATCCTCATCCCGGGGCTGTTCGTGATGCAGGCGCGGGCGATCCTGGAGGCCGCAGCGGACCGCAAGGCCGCCGGTGGCAAGCCGTTCCCGGAGATCATGATCCCGCTGGTCGCCAGCGTCCGCGAGCTGGACCTGGTGCGGCGCAAGATCGACGCCGTTGCCGCGGAGGTCGCCTCTGAGCGCGGCGAGGTGGACTACCGCCTCGGCACCATGATCGAGCTGCCGCGCGCCGCCGTGCTCGCGGACCGGATCGCGAAGTCCGCGGAGTTCTTCTCCTTCGGCACCAACGACCTCACCCAGATGACGTGGGGCTTCTCCCGCGACGACGTCGAGACGTCGTTCTTCTCGACCTACCTGGACAACGGCATCTTCGATGTCTCCCCGTTCGAGTCCCTGGACACCCTGGGCGTCGGCACGCTGGTGCGGATGGGCACGGAGAAGGGCCGCGCCGCGCGACCGGACCTGCACGTCGGCATCTGCGGGGAGCACGGCGGTGACCCGGCCTCGATCCACTTCTTCCACGACGTCGGCCTCGACTACGTCTCGTGCTCACCCTTCCGGGTGCCGGTGGCGCGCCTCGAGGCCGGTCGCGCGGCGGTGGAGTAGCAGTCGAGTGCGCTGGTGGTCGCCAGGGCGACCACGTGCGCACTCGACCCGGCAGAATCCGGTTGCGGCGGCCGTGACAATGGTGGCCATGGGCCACGTGGACGTCGCTGGGGTGCGCTACGAGCTGCCCGACGGCAGGGTGCTGCTGGACGACGTCTCCTTCCGGGTCGGCGAGGGCGCCAAGGTGGCCCTGGTCGGTGCCAACGGGGCCGGGAAGACGACCCTGCTGCGGATCATCACCGGTGACCTCGCGCCGCACGCCGGTGCCGTCACCCGCTCCGGGGGGCTCGGTGTGATGCGCCAGTTCGTCGGGCATGGCGGCGCCGACGAGACCGTGGCGGACCTGCTCCTCTCGGTCTCGCCGCCGCGGGTGCGCGCTGCCGCGGCGGAGGTCGACCGGCTCGAGCGCCGCCTGATGGAGGTCGACGAGGAAGCGACCCAGATGCGCTACGCCACGGCGCTCGCCGAGTTCGCCGACGCAGGCGGTTACGACATCGAGGTGGTCTGGGACAGCTGCTGCACCACGGCGCTGGGGATCGGCTTCGACCAGGCGAAGTACCGTTCCCTGCGCACCCTCAGCGGCGGGGAGCAGAAGCGGCTGGTGCTGGAGTACCTCCTCGCCGGGCCGGACCAGGTGCTGCTCCTCGACGAGCCGGACAACTACCTCGACGTCCCCGGCAAGATGTGGCTCGAGCAGCGGATCCGCGACTCGGCGAAGACGATCATGTTCATCAGCCACGACCGCGAGCTGCTGGCCAACACCGCGACCCGCGTCGTCACCGTCGAGCTCGGGGCCGCCGGGAACACGGTGTGGACGCACGCCGGCGGGTTCGCGTCGTACCACCAGGCGCGGCGCGACCGGTTCGCCCGCTTCGAGGAGCTGCGCCGCCGGTGGGACGAGGAGCACGCCAAGCTCCGCCAGCTGATGCTGATGTACAAGACCAAGGCGGCGTACAACTCCGACATGGCCTCGCGCTACCGCGCTGCGCAGACCCGCTTGCGCAGGTTCGAGGAGGCGGGGCCGCCGGTCGAGCAGCCGCGTGAGCAGGACGTGACCATGCGGTTGAAGGGCGGCCGGACGGGCAAGCGCGCGGTCGTCTGCGAGGACCTCGAGCTCACCGGCCTGATGAAGCCATTCGACCTGGAGGTCTGGTACGGCGAGCGGGTGGGCGTCCTCGGCTCGAACGGCTCGGGAAAGTCGCACTTCCTCCGTCTGCTCGCCGCCGGCGGCAGTGACCCGGACGTCGAGCACCGGCCCGTGGGCGAGGTGCCGATCCAGCCGGTGACGCACGCCGGTCGGGCGCGGCTCGGCGCGCGGGTGCGACCGGGCTGGTTCGTGCAGACGCACGAGCATCCCGAGCTTGTCGGCCGCACGCTGCTGGAGATCCTGCACCGGGGCGATGACCACCGGGAAGGGATGCCGCGCGAGCCTGCCTCCCGAGCGCTGGACCGCTACGAGCTCGCGCATGCCGCCGAGCAGCGGTTCGAGTCGCTCAGTGGTGGCCAGCAGGCCCGGTTCCAGATCCTGCTCCTCGAGCTGTCGGGCGCGACGCTGCTGCTCCTCGACGAGCCGACCGACAACCTCGACGTCGAGTCGGCCGAGGCGCTGGAGGAGGGCCTCGAGCGGTTCGAGGGCACCGTGCTGGCAGTGACGCACGACCGTTGGTTCGCCCGCCGCTTCGACCGGTTCCTGGTGTTCGGCGCCGACGGCTCGGTCTACGAGGCCGACGAGCCGGTGTGGGACGAGGGGCGCGTGCAACGGGCCCGCTGACCTCGCCGTGAACGTCATCCGAACCGGCTGTCATGGCGACCGCAACGTATGACGTCCCGCAGCACCCGCACCCTCGATAGCCTCGGTCGGTGAACGCCGACCGTGTCCCCGCGCCACTCCTGGTCTTCGGCGGCATCGTGTCGGTCCAGTTCGGCGGGGCACTCGCGGCGACGCTGGTGCCGGAGATCGGCGCCGGCGGCTCGGTGCTCCTCCGGGTCGCCTTCGCGGCAGTCCTCCTGCTGGCGGTGGCGCGACCGCGCCTTCGCGGGCACACCGGCCAGGCATGGCTCACGGTGATCGGCTTCGGGGTGGCGCTCGGTCTGATGAACTGGAGCTTCTACGGTTCCCTCGCCCACCTGCCGCTCGGCGTCGCCGTCACGGTCGAGTTCCTGGGGCCGTTGCTGCTCACGACAGCGCTCTCGCGCCGAGGGGTGGACTTCGTCGCGGTGGCCGCCGCGGCCCTCGGCGTGCTGCTCATCTCGCGCGCGCTGACGGTCGACTGGGCGGAGCTGAGCTGGGTCGGCCTGCTGCTGGCGGCGACGGCGGGCGCCTGTTGGGCGGCGTACATCCTGCTCAGTGCGCGCACCGGAGCGGCATTCCCGCAGCTGGACGGACTAGCGATCGCGCTGGTCGTCTCGTCGTTCGTCGTGCTCCCTGCCGGCCTGGGCACCGCTGAGCTGTGGACCGCTGACCACGTCATCAAGGGAGTCGGGCTGGCGGTGCTGTCCTCGCTGCTTCCCTACTCCCTCGAGCTGCTCGCGTTGCGCCGGATGAACGCCTCGGTCTTCGGCATCCTGCTCAGCGTCGAGCCGGCGGTGGCCGCGCTGGCCGGGCTGGTGATCCTCGGCCAGGTGCTCGAGCCGCTGCAGCTGGTCGGCCTGGCGCTCGTCGTACTCGCCAGCGGGATCGTGATGGGCACCGGTCGCCGCCGTGAGGAGACGGTCGGTGACGCGCCGGGCAGCATCGAGGCAACCTGACCACCCGGACACGCAACTCGCGGTGCCCCGACACGCAACTCGCGGTGCCCGGACACGCAACTCGCGGTGCCGGGGGCCCGCCTGCTGGGCAGATGAGGTTGTCGCCGCCGGTGACGTGTGTCACAGTCTGCGCATCCCGGAGGAGGAGGCCCCATGCCCGTCAGCACCGAGCACCTGCCCGAACCCCGCTTCATCGACGACCGCCTGGCGCACTGGGCGGAGGCCGCCCCGGACGCGGAGGCGTTCAGCTACCTGGGCCGCACCTGGACCTGGGCGGAGTGGAACGACCGGGTACGACGCCTCGCCGGCGCGCTCCAGGACCTGGGTGTGGGCCGTGGCGACGTGGTGTCGTTCCTCGACAAGAACCACATCGCGTGCGTGGAGCTCTCGATGGCGGCCGCGACCCTAGGTGCGGCCAACGCGATCATCAATTTCCGGCTCGCCGGGGACGAGGTCGACTATGCCGTGAACGACTCCGGCGCCAAGGTACTCCTGGTCGGGTCCGAGCTGATGCCGCTCGTCGACAAGATCCGGGACCGGCTGACCACCGTCGAGCACATCATCGAGGTCACGCCGGAAGGCGGTGACGGCGACGAGTACGAACGGCTGCTGCGTGACGCGACGCCGGTGGGCCGGTCGGCCGAGGTCGAGCCGGATGACACCTTCCTGGTGATGTACTCGTCGGGGACGACCGGTCGGCCCAAGGGCGTCATGCTCAGCCAGCACAACATGATCCGGCACACCGTCAACGCCCACGACGGCTGGGGATTCGACGACGGCGACAAGAACATGGTGTCGATGCCGCTGTTCCACGTCGGGGGCTCGTCGTACGTGCTCTTCGGGATCCACGACGGGATCCCGAGCGTGATGACCCGCGACGCCGACGGACCCTCGCTGGCGGGCGCCATCATGCAGGGCGCCAACCGCACATTCCTGGTGCCGGCCGTGCTCGCGCAGGTCCTGCAGTCGGGACCGGACGCCGTCAAGCTGTTCGGCCACCTGAAGACGTACTGCTACGGCGCGTCCCCGATGCCGATGCCGCTGCTCCGCGCCGCCATCGAGGCGTGGCCGGACACCGACTTCATCCAGGTCTACGGGCTCACCGAGGTGTGCGGGGTGATCACCCACCTGATGCCGGACGCGCACCGGGACCCCGACCACCCGGAGCGGCTCGTCAGTGCAGGGCAGTGCATCCCCGAGGCGGAGGTGCGGGTGGTCGACCCGGACAGCCTGGAGGACGTGGCGACCGGCGAGCACGGCGAGCTCTGGTTCCGGACCCCGCAGCTGATGAAGGGCTACCTGAACAAGCCGGAGGCCACCGCCGAGGTGGTCACCGAGGACGGCTGGTTCCGCACCGGCGACATGGGTCGCGTCGACGCGGACGGGTTCGTCTACGTCCAGGACCGGCTCAAGGACATGATCATCTCCGGCGGCGAGAACGTGTACTCCCCGGAGATCGAGCGGGTGCTCGCCGAGCACCCTGCCGTGATGGAGGTGGCCGTCATCGGAGTCCCGGACGAGCGTTGGGGCGAGGCGGTGAAGGCGGTGGTCTCCCTGCACCCCGGCAAGGAGGCCACCGAGGGTGAGCTCATCGACTACTGCCGCGATCACTTGGCGAGGTTCAAGTGTCCCAGCTCGGTGGACTTCCTCGAGGCGCTGCCGCGGAACCCGACCGGCAAGATCCTCAAGCGCGACCTGCGGACGCCGTACTGGGCTGGGCGCGACAGCGCGGTGGTCTGAACCTGCCTTGCCCGGCTTGCCGGTGTTTGTCCCGATCACCTGACCCGAACGGCCCCACCCGTCTGACCCATACGGGTCTTGTGATGACCACCCCGCCTACCTAGCGTCGAAAGATCGGGGGCGATCGGACGGGGTGGTCACGTGCAGGTACGACGAAGCAGGCCAGCGTCGCGGCGATGGGGCGGCGTCCTGGCCGCCGTTGCCCTCGTCGTCCCCGTGGTGCTCTTCTCGCCCGGCGCGAGCACGGCGGCGCCACCGCCCACCGCGACGCAGATCGACGTGACGTCCGTCGGCAGCCCCGGGATCGACGTGCCGGTCGCTCCGGGCACGCCGGAGATCTTCGTGGCGGTGGGCCATGACGTGCAGGTCGACGTGGTGCTCGAGGGGTACGTCGACGGGGTGCTGGTCCCGCTCCCGGCCTCGTACAACAAGGACACGGTGCTGCGGATCGCCGTCGGCTCCGGCAGCGCGACGCTCGACGGCAAGCACACCACCTCGGTCGTCGTCCCGGCCGGCGAGACGAGCGCCCGCTTCGAGGGCGTGCAGTTCAAGGCGGCCGGCAACGGTGTGACGTTGCAGGTCTCGGGCCCGCCGGCGCGAAGAAAGGTCGAGGCACTCGTCCCCGGCAGCTCCGGCGAGTTCGACGTGCAGTCGGCCGTTGTCACGGCGCCCGGCTCCTCCACGCTGACCAGCATCGGATCGGGGTCGGGAGTGGGAACGGAGTGTTCTCCCGATCGCGCCCACCCGGTGTGCGCCGAGCTCGTCCTGCCGAACGGGTCAGAGGGCGGGCAGCTGCTCTCGCTGGGGGAGTGTGACGGCAACGGCACCGCGACGGACTGTCCCACGGACCGCTCCGTCGTGCAGGCGCTGGCGAGCCTCTCCGGACGCGGCTACAGCGAGTCCAACCCCGCCATCCTCAGAATGAAGTGCGACAAGTCCTCCTGCGGCGGCGGCTCCATCAAGTCGCAGCAGCTGGTGGTCAACCTCCTTCCCGCGGGGCCGCTCACCGTGGCCCCAGCCTGCCCCGCCAAGGGCGTCGTGGGAACGGACACGGGTCAGAAGTACTGCGTCGACTACGTGCAGAGCACGCGGGACAACGCCGGCGACACGATCCTCTACCTGTTGTTCGTGGAGGACGGAAGGGCAAGCTTCCGATGAGTCACACCACCAGACCGGTTGTCCGGGCGACCCCCCGGAGGTCGCCGTGATCCGCGACGTCCTCGAGGTCCGGGACCGGGAGGACACGGACCCCGAGCGAGCGGAGATCGGCCAGGGCGCGGCGGCGGACCATCGTTGCCTCCTCGTCGGCCAGCGTCAGCCCCAGGCCCCACAGGTTCAGCCCCTGTTCGTACCGGTCGGCCAGGGCCTCCGAGGCCTCCAGGCCGCGACGGAGCTCGACCTCTGCCTCCCGCTGTCGCGCCAGCCCGAGTAGCGCGAAGCCGCGGATCCGGCGTCGGGTGCTCTCGAGGCCCCGGCCCGTGCCGGCGGCGTCGGCGGTATCCAGTGCCGCGGCGTGGTCCCCGGTGCAGAGCTGTGCCTCGGCGATGACGAGCTGGCAGCCCTCGAGCTCCTCGGTCTCCTCGAGTGCGGCAAAGCGCTGTCGCGCCGCGGTCGCGAGCCGCTGGGCGTCCTCGGCTCGGCCGGAGCGGCCGGCGGAGCGGGCCATCTCGCGCAGGACCAGCGCTTCGAGCTCCTCGTCGGCAACAGCCTGTGCCAGCCGCAACGCGTCCTCGAGGAGGGCGTCCGGGTGGTGGCCCTGGCGGACCAGCAGCTCGGCGCGGTTGAACATGGCGTTCGCCTCGTTGGCCACGTCACCGGTGCGGTGGAAGATCAGCTGCGCCTCCTCGTAACCGCTTGCCGCATCGTTCCAGCGGTACTCCTCGAACGCCTCCAGGGCGATGTTGTTCAGGCAGTGCGCCTGGCCGGTGGGGTCGTCGAGCTGTCGGTAGGCCTGGAGCGCGAGGTCGCCGTGGGGCACGTCGTCGGCCCGGCCCACGGTGACGAGGATGCCGTGGATCGTTGCGTGCGCAAGCGCGATCGCCTCCGCGTCACCGCTGGCGAGCGCCTCGTCGACACCCCGGCGCGCCCAGGTGAGGGCGTCCTCGGCATGGCCCTGGGCCATCCGGCAGATGCCGTAGTTGACCTGGAGCACCGACCGGACGCTGCGCGCCGGCGGCTCGTCGACCTCCTTCAGTGCCGCCAGACCTCGCGCCAGCCGGGCGATCGAGGGCCGGAAGTGCCGCAGCCGCTGGTCGATCCGCGCCTGGCGGGAGACGATCCGGCCGCGCTCCACGGGGTCGGTCGCCGCGCGCAGCGCCCGCTGGTACGCCGTAGCGGCCTCCTCGAGCAGGCCCATCCGGGTCAGCGCCTCGGCGAGGCTCTCCATGACCACGGCCAGCTCGCGGGCCTGGACACCGCTGTCCCGACGGTGGGCGCACTCGGCGGCGCGCTCGTAGAAGTCGACCGCCTCGCGGTTGGCGTAGCGCGCCCAGGCCCGGTCGCCGGCCGCGCGGGAGTAGGTCCAGGCCTTCTCGAACCGGGCCGCGTGGAAGAAGTGCAGCGACAGCAGCTCGACGTTGTCGGCGGCGTCCGTGCCGGACTCGAGCGCCGCGCCGACCGAGGCGTGCAGGCTGGTCCGCTGTCGGTACGGCAGCCGCTGGTAGGCGACCTCCCGCAACAACCCGTGCCGGAACCGCAGCTCGCCGCCATCGCCGTCCTCGAGGAAGTCGCCGAGCCGGCCGAGCCGCTCCGGGTCCAGGGACACCTCGGTGTCGGCCAGCAGGTTGGTGAGCAGCGTCCGGTCCACGACCCGGCCCAGCACGGCGGCGCGGCGTACCACCAGGCGGTCCGTGACGTCGAGACGGTCGAGCAGCATGCCGATGACGCCCTCGACGGAGTCCGGCAGCTGTGCGACGTTCCCGGTGCGACCGGCTGCGGTCACCAGCGACTGCAGGAACATCGGGTTGCCGCCGCACTGCTCGGCGAGACGTCGCACGGTGGCTGGAGGCAACGGCCGGCCGGTGGTCGTCTCGCGCACCAGCCGCACGGCTGCCTTGTCGTCCAGCGGTCGCAGCCGGACGCGTTGCACGCCGGGGCCCTCCGGCGCCCTGAAGCCGGTGGGGAAGTCGCGTCGGCCGACGACCAGCAGCCAGGGCGCGTCGTGCAGCCCGGCGGCCAGGCGGTGGAACACGCGGACCGACGCCGCGTCCATCACCTGGGTGTCATCGAGGACCAACAGTGTGGGAGCGCGCAGCACCGAGCGCAGGAACTCCACGGTGACGGACTCCAGCCGCTCCTGGCGGAACTCGTCGTCGAGGTCCCGGGTGACCCGGGTGTCCGGCAGCTGGAGGTCGAGCGGGATGCCGAGCAGCGGGAGCCAGGCCAGCAGGTCCGGGCGGTTGGCGGCGACCCGGTTCTCCAGCCGTCGGCGCACGCGGTCCGGCGACGTGCCGGACCGGATGTGCAGGGCCTCTAGCAGCAGCGCCCGGCAGGCGGCGTACGGCGTGTTGCTGGCGTACTCGTTGCACTCCACGGTCACCGTCTCGAGCCCGGAGGCGCGGGCGCGGACCTCGTCGAGAAGGCGGGACTTGCCGATGCCCGGCTCGCCGAGCACCTCGACGAGCCCGCCACGTCGGGACCGTAGGCCGTCGAGGGCAGCCTCGAGCAACGAGACCTCGGCGTCGCGACCGACCAGAGGTCGGCGCTCCTGGTGAGGTGACCCGGTCGCCTCGACGAGGCCCTGCACCGCTGCGGCGTGGACCGGATGCCGCTTCCCCTTGACGAGGAACGGCTCGAGCGGCTGGCTCTCGACCGGTACCACGGACCGGTCGAGCACCTCGGTGGTGGCCAGCACCTGGCCCGGCCGCGCCTTGCCCATGACCCGGGCCGCCAGGTTGATGGCGTCGCCCTTGACCGAGAAGGTCCGTCTGAAGGCGGGCCCGAAGTCGCCGCTGAAGATGTGCCCGCGGTTGATCCCGATGCGCAGCGGCAGCGTGCCGGCCCGCTCCATGATCCGCCTGGCCGTGCGGAGCATCCGCTCCTCGGCGTGCTCGAGGGCTCGGGGTGCGCCGGCCGTCAGCATGATCTTGCCGCCGTCGGCGTTGATGTCGGACTCGAAGAAGGTCACCCCGAACTCGTCGGCCGCGCCCGCGACGTTGCGGACCATGTCGTCGAGCGCGGAGGCAGCGTCGGCGCCGTCGGCGCCGACGAGCTGGTCGGTCCCCGAGAACTGCACGAACGCGACCGTGATCGGCCGGTGCTCGGGCAGGATGCTGCCCTCCAGCAGCCGGCGCCGGATCTCGACGGGGAGGTAGAGCTCCAGGTCGCTGGCACCGCTGCGCTGCATCGGGACCGGGTCGGGGGCAACCGGCCAGCCGGCCCCCGGTCGCGCGTCGCGGGCCAGGTGGGCGCCGGCCACCTCGAGCGGCCGGGTGTCACGTGGCGCCAGCTGTGCGGCCGTCGCGGTGCTGACCACGACCTGTCCCGCGGTCGCCACTGCCTCGAGGCGAGCGCACTCGCTGGCCGCCGGACCGCTGATGAGCAGCTCGCGGTGCAGTGCCGGCTCCCCGACGAGGAAGAAGTCGAAGAGGTCGCTGTGCACCCCCACGGACATCCGCAGCGTCACCTTGCCGACGGAGGTCTCCAGCCGGCCGGCCGTCCGCAGCGTCGCACGCATGTCCAGCGCCGCGCGGACCGCGCGGCGGGCATGGTCGGGCCCGTGGAACAGCATCAGGACCGCGTCGCCGCCCCACTTGACCAGGTCGCCGCCCAGGCCGGCCGCCACGGTGACCAGCTCGCCGAAGACCGCGTTGAGCGCGTCGCTCAGCTCCTCCGCGCCGACGCGCCCCTGCTTGGCCAGGCGCTCGGTCAGCCGGGTGAAGCCCGAGATGTCCACGAAGGCCAGGGTCCCGTCGACCTGGCGGTGGCGCTGTGCGGGAGCGGTGTTCACCCAGTCCAGGAGCAGGTCGGGGGCATAGGGCTGCAGCGGATCGGGTGTCCCCCGTGCTGCGGGCATCCTCTCTCCTCCGGCCGAGCCGCCCGAGAAGGCCGTTCCAGAGTAGCCGTGGAACGCGCCGCGGTCAGCCCCCTCGCGACCGGCGACCGTCAGGGACGAACGCGGAAGGTGCCGTGCGCCCCGCGCTCGGCGTCGACCATCAGGTGGGAGACGAAGGGGTAGGTGCCCGGCTCGGAGAACTCGAGCTCCACGAACCCACCCTGTGCCGGGAGCAGGGGGAGCACCTGCGCGCCGCCCCGCTGTCGGCCCCGGTCCGGGCCGAGCAGGTAGGAGCCCTCGCTCCAGACGGTGTCGAACTGCTCGCCCACGACGTGGAACGACGACGGCCGGTTGGGGCCGGCGTCGAGGACCCAGACCCGGACCCGCTCGCCGACCCGTGCCGGGAGGGGCCGGTGGTCGTACTGGTTCGCATAGCCGTTGAACACGACGAGGTCAGGCATCTCGGCGCTCACCTTGCCTGTGTCCACGGCCTCGCCCTGAGGCCCGAGGTAGAGCTCGGACTGGACCAGCACGTAGCTGCGGTCCACCGCCGGGAGGTCCTTCGGCTCGATCACGACGGCGCCGAAGAGCCCGTTCGCGATGTGCGTGGACATCGGCATCGTCGAGCAGTGGTACATCCAGATCCCTGCCCTCTCGGCGCGGAAGCGGTAGACCAGGGAGCCGCCCGGAGGGATCGTCCGCATCACCTTGTCCGGAGCCCGCTCGCCGGCGTGGAAGTCGATCGAGTGCCCCATGCTGGCGTGGTTGACCAGGGTGATCTCGAACAGGTCGCCGACCCGGCCGTGCAGGACGGGGCCCGGGGCAGTGCCGTCGTAGGTCCACAGCAGCTGGGTGACGCCCGGTGCCACCTCGTGCTCGCCGTCGGTCACCGTGAACGTACGACGGTGGACGGTCGCGTGCGGAGGGGCCGGCAGGGAGGCGTCGTACGGCGTGAAGCCCGGACCCGGGTCCGCCATCAGGTCAGGCTGGATCGCGGCATCGTGCGGATCGGCCGCTGTGCTGCCGTGGTGGTGCCCGCCCGCGGATCCGGACCGGGCCGCCGTGTCGAGGCCGGTGACGTCCACGGCGAACACCATGCCCATCTGGCGGTGCCCCACCACCGAGCACCAGCCGGAGAGGTCGCGTCCGACGACACCGACGTCCACGGTGGACGACTCGCCGGGACCGAGCCGACCGCTCGTCGCGCCGGAGTCGAGGACCAGGTCGTGCACGTCCTCGTCGTCGGTGTTGGTCAGCTCGATCACCAGCCGGTTGCCTGCCGGGACGTCGACCTTCGCCGGCGTGAACCGCATGTTCGCGGCGCGCACCTGCACGGTGGTGGTCCGGCCGCTGGCGACGACGTCGCCGGCCGCACTCGCAGTGCCCGGGCGGCCGAGCGCCTGCGGGTCGACGGCGACCCCGATCGCCAGGGCGAGCAGCACGGCGGTCAGCCCGGCGACGGCCTGGCCGGTGCGCTGTCCCGGTGGGCGCTCGCCGGCGACCGCGGCGGGTCCGCTGCGCTGCCCGCGCGGCACGACGGCCGGCGGTTGGGCGTTGGCCGCCCGCGAAGCGCGCAGGGCCAGGAACATCAGGGGCAGGAAGGAGGCCAGCGCTGCCAAGACGACGACCGACACGGTGACCCGCACGGCGCTCGGCACCGGGAGCAGGAACACCAGCAGCCCCGTGTTGGTGGCGGTGACACGCAGGGCAGCCCCCTTGTCGAACGCCGTGTTGCCGGCACGGGCGCCCGCCGGCCCCTTCCCGGTGTTGACCGGCAGGAGGAACGACAGGGCGCCGAGGAGCACCTGGGCGACGAAGCCGACGGCGAAGGCGGGCGTCAGCGTCGCGATCCGCTCGTGGGTGGTGACCCAGTCCGGCGACGTGCCCACGAAGCCGGCCATCAGCACGACCAGGACCGCGAGCCAGCAGACTCCGGACAGCACCGACCAGGTGGGGAAGTGCGTCGGCGGCTTCTGTCGGGCCACTCGCAGGAACGGCCCGGCCAGGACGACGATCCCGCCCGCGTAGGCCAGCAGCCCGACTGTCGCAAGGGGCCGGACCCCCGAGAGGGTGCCGGCCACCGCGAGGCCGAGACCGAGGACGAGCGGGAGCAACGCCGTACGCCCGGCGGCCACGGCGTGCTCGTCCATCCGGGTCCGCAGCATCGTCGGCCACAGGGTGATCAGGGTGCCCAGCACGGTGAGCCCGATCCAGCCGAGCACGTTGAGCTCGACGTGGGCGACCATCACGCGGGCGTGCGCCTGCTCGCCCAGGCCGCGCGCCATCAGCACTCCCAGCAGGGCCCCGACCGGCAGCAGGGCTCCAGCAGCCGAGTAGTACCGGACGGTGACGGCGAACCGTGAGCCGAGAGAGTGGCGCAGCTGCAGCACCAGCGCGACCGCGTGCCAGCCGACCGCAGCGGCGACACCGGTGGCACCGGCGGCGGTGACGAGCCACCGCTCGGCGAGGATGCCGGCGATCACGGCCACCACTCCCGCGTTGAGCAGAGCGAGCCGGAGCGTGCGCTCCCGGAGCTGCCGAGCGGCCGGAGCGGCGTGTAGCAGGGCATCGGTGAAGTGCTGGCTCCACACCACGATGGAGTGGGTGGCCGCTCCGAGGAGGAGCAGGTGGAAGAGCAACCAGCGTGGTGCAGGGACCTGACGGTGCACCAGGGCGACGGCGACCACGGCGAGCATCCACAGCACGGCCGGCAGGTCACGGATCGGCGAGAATCCCTTGCGTCCACGGCTCCGGTTCATCGGTCGGCCAGCTCCTGTTGCGGCATCGTCGTTCGGGTGCGGTTCGCGGTGGCGACCAGCCAGGCGGCGGTCGCCACGAAGATCAGCAGCGCCACGATGTTGAGCGCCCCGCCCACCCGCCAGGCGGCGCTGCTGCCCAGGCCGTCACCGAGCCACAGCCTCACCACCAGACCGAGGTGCAGCAGGATCGCGGGCGCCCACAGGGCAGGGTGGTAGGGCAGCGGCTTGCGGAGTACGGCGGGGAGGATCGTCGGCGCGTGCGCCATGATCATCGAGATCGTGAAGCCGAGGAACACGGCATGCACTGCGGCGTCGTACCCGCCGGCCCCGGCGGAGCCCGTCCCGGCCGCCCCGAGCAGCCAGACCACCCCGGTCACCAGGAGCCAGCCGTAGCCCGCCAGCATGCAGGCGGCCATCAGCCGGGTGGACCCGGTGGACCGGATCGTGCGACGGGCCACGTCGTGGACCGCCAGCCAGAGGGTGAGCGCCAGCAGGGCCACTCCGAGCAGCGGGGTGCCCGCCTCGGGCCACAACAGGGCGGCCGCCGTTGCGGTCGACAGCGCGCCGGAGAGGGCGACGAGCCTTGTCCCGGCGCCGGGTCCCATCGCGAGCCGGGCCAGCTCCAGCCGCTCTCCGGCGATCGTGAGTACGACGAAGCCGGCCAGCCAGGGGAGCAGTGCCGGGACGTCGGTGCCGCCCAGCCAGAGGATCGCCGCGCCGGCGGCGAGGACGGCACCGAGCAGCTGGACGAGGACGGCATCGTCGCGCTGGCGACGCCACAGCGGGAGGTAGACCGCGACCAGGGCGACAGCACCCAGCACCAGCGCGACCCGGCCCGCGACGAGGGGCGCGGGGGAGATCAGCAGCAGGCCGCCCAGTCCGAGCAGGCCCGGGGCGGCGAAGCCGGCAGGTCTGCGGAGCGCCACGGCGCGCTCGAGCGAGATCAGGGTGCCGACGAAGCCCAGCACGAGCAGGAAACCGTGCACCTCCGGGAGCCGCTCGGTGCGCACCGGTGCGCCGAGGTCGAGGAGGAGCAGGGCTGCGTCCAGGCCAGCCAGGAGGGCGAGGCCGGCGGGCAGCATCAGCGCCAGGCGCACGACCGACGTGCCGCCCCTCGCTCGGGTCCGGCTCATGGTTCGAGGGACCGCAGGTGCAGCAGGCAGGCGCCCGGCTGGGCGAAGGGCACCAGCTCGACGTCGGTGCTCTCGTCGCCGTACTCCGTCAGGGCGCCGCGGACCAGGCCGGTGTGCACGTTGCAGACGATCTCGGTGTGCTGCCGCGCCACCTCGAGGAGCGGGCAGCGGGTCAGCCGGACGTCCTTGGCGCGGGCACCGGTCTGCGGCTCGAAGCCGAGGTCATCCATCAGGTTGACGATCTCGCGCCGGTCACCCAACGCGCCCTCGGGCTCGGTGCGGCCGTGGTTGCGGGCCAGCTCCCGGCCCCACTCGGTGCCCGCGACCCGGGCGTCACCGACCGGGTCGTCGCTGGTGCGGTGCAGCGTCGAGGCGAGCGCGCCGGCCAGGCCGGCGTACTCCGACACGGGCTGGCTGTCGACGGCGCTCCAGAGCCAGGCGGGCCGGCCGCGCCCGTCGGGCACGGCGCGCTCTCGCGTGGCGAGGCCGGCCTTCTCGAGTCCGTCGAGGTGCCCACGAACGGTGTTCTCGTGCAGGCCGGAGCCGGCCACCAGCGCAGCCAGGCCGGTGGGCTCGCTCTGCGACCGCAGCATCTCCAGCAGGGCGGCGCGGCTGCGGGACAGGCCCGCGGGGAGGGCGGGCCTTCCGGGGACCGGGCCGAGAGGAGCCGGGGTATTTTCCACGGAAGAAACTGTAGTAAAATCCCGGCGTCCCGCCAAGTCGGACACCAGCACACACCTGGAGGAACCGTGAACGACCTGATCATCGCGAGCAGTCCGGAGGACGCCCGCGCTCTCGACGCCGTCGAGAACCACCACGCCCAGCTCGCCGGAGCGCTGGCCCAGCACGTGGGGGCCGTCGTTGCTGCCGCCGAGGCCGGTGCGGGCGCCGCTGCAGCTCGCGACGAGCTGGTCGGCTGGTGCGACCGGGAGCTGGTGCCGCACGCCCAGGCCGAGGAGAAGGCGCTCTACCCGGCCGGGCTGGCGATGGCCAACGCCCGCCTGCTCGTGGAGGCGATGATCGCCGAGCACACGGTCATCACCGACCTGGTCGACACCCTGCGTGACGCAACCCCGGTCCGTGCCGCTGCCCTCGGTGTGGCGCTGCAGACCGTCTTCGGCTCTCACCTGACCAAGGAGAACGAGCAGCTGCTGCCGCTGCTGGTCGCGGCGCCCGACGTCTCGCTCGTCGGGCTGCTCGACGGCATGCACGAGCTGCTCGGCGAGCACGAGCACGGGCACGAGCACGGACACGAGGCGCAGCCGGCAGCCGGCGGGCACACCTGCGGCTGCGGCGGCCACGACGAGCCCGGCTACCCCGAGCTCGACGCCCGCGCCGTGCCGCACGCGATCCGGCACGCCACCATCTTCGGTGCCCTCGACGCGGTGCAGCCCGGTGGCGGCATGGTCCTGGTGGCGCCGCACGACCCGCTGCCGCTGCTGGCACAGATCGAGCAGCGCGCGCCAGGTGCCTTCGAGGTCAGCTACACCGAGCGTGGCCCGGAGGCGTGGCGGCTGCTCTTCGTGCGCCGCTGACGGTCCAGCTCACCGACGCTGCCGGGCGCTCACTTCCAGCGCTCGGCAGCGGGGGTGAAGTCGAGGTCCCGTCGGCCGGTGTAGATCTGCTTGGGCCGGGCGATCTTCTGCTCCTTGTCCTGCACGAGCTCCAGCCACTGCGCCAGCCAGCCGGGGGTGCGGCCGATCGCGAAGAGCACCGTGAACATCTCCGGCGGGAACTGGAAGGCCTCGTAGATCAGGCCGGAGTAGAAGTCGACGTTCGGGTAGAGCTTGCGCTGGACGAAGTACTCGTCCTCCAGCGCGATCTTCTCCAGCTCCAGGGCGATGTCCAGCAACGGGTTCGTGCCGGTGACCTCGAAGACGTCCTCGGCGGACTTCTTGATGATCTTCGCCCGCGGGTCGTAGTTCTTGTAGACCCGGTGGCCGAAGCCCATCAGCCGCTCGTTGCCGTCCTTCACGCCCTTGATGAAGTCGGGGATGTTCTCCTTGCCGCCGATCCGGCGCAGCATCCGCAGCACCGCCTCGTTGGCGCCGCCGTGCAGCGGGCCATAGAGCGCGGCGATGCCGGCGGAGACGGCGGAGTAGGGGTCCACCTGGCTGGAGCCGACCGAGCGGACCGCGTTGGTCGAGCAGTTCTGCTCGTGGTCGGCGTGCAGGATGAACAGCACGTCCAGCGCCCGGACGAGGCGCTCGTCGGCCTCGAACTGCTTCTCGCTCATCTTGAACAGCATCGACAGGAAGTTCGCGGTGTAACCGAGGTCGTTGTCGGGGTAGACGAACGGCTTTCCCTGCGCGTGCCGGAACGCCCAGGCGCCCAGGGTCGGCATCTTGGCGATCATCCGGACGATCTGCATGTGCCGGTTGTCGGGGTCCTTGATGTTGCCGGACTCGGGGTAGAACGTCGAGAGGGCGCCGACCGAGGCCATCAGCATGCCCATGGGGTGCGCGTCGTACCGGAAGCCGTGCATGAAGCTCTTCACGTTCTCGTGCACGAACGTGTGGTAGGTGATCTCGTGCACCCACGCGTCGTACTGCTCCTTGCTGGGCAGCTCGCCGTGGATGAGCAGGTAGGCCACCTCGAGGAAGTTGGACTTCTCGGCCAGCTGCTCGATCGGGTAGCCGCGGTACTGCAGGATCCCCTCGTCGCCGTCGATGAACGTCACGGCGCTCTTGCACGACGCGGTGTTGACGAAGCCCGGGTCGTAGGTGGCCAGCCCCGGCGTGTCCTCATCGGTCTTGATCTGTCCCAGGTCGGCGGCGCGGATGGTGCCGTCGCTGATCGGGATCTCGTACTCCTTGCCGGTCCGGTTGTCGCGGACGGTCAGGGTGTCGCCGCTGGCGCTCCCCGGGTTCTGCTCTGTGTCGGACACGAGCGCTCCTTCGGGCTCAAGACGTCAATCCAGCCTCCAACTTATTCCTCCGGCGGTCGCAGCCGCCAACCGGCGTCCGTTTTGACGCTCGCCGCACCGCTGCCGTAGCCTTGAGGGTCGCGACTCCTGCCGCGTCAGGGCTCCTCGTTGTGGCCCTGGTGCAGATCCGGACGTCACCCCGTCGTACGACGGGGGCGAGCCGGGCCGTGTTCGTCAGGGGAAGCAGCAGCACCACGCCGGTCCGGGATCCCGGGCCGGTCCACGAACGAGTAGTAAGGCAACAACGTGCGTACGTACAGCCCGAAGCCTGGGGACATCCAGCGCGCCTGGCACGTCATCGACGCCGAGAACGTCGTCCTCGGCCGTCTCGCCGCCCAGACCGCGAACCTCCTGCGCGGCAAGCACAAGCCCCAGTTCGCACCCCACGTGGACACCGGCGACTTCGTCATCATCGTGAACGCCGCGAAGGTGGCGCTCTCCGGTGACAAGGCCACCAAGAAGCTCTCCTACCGGCACTCCGGCTTCCCCGGCGGCCTCTCGGCCACCCCGATCGGGGAGCTGCTGGAGAAGGACGCCCGCCGCGCCATCGAGAAGGCGGTCTGGGGCATGCTCCCGAAGAACCGCCTCGGCCGGCAGATGATCAAGAAGCTCAAGGTGTACGCGGGTCCGGACCACCCGCACGCGGCCCAGAAGGCGCAGCCGTTCGAGATCAAGCAGATCTCCCAGTGACCCCCCAGACAACGAACGCGAGAGAAACAGACGTGGCTGAGAACGTGAACGACACCGAGCAGGGCGAGGAGACCTACCAGGTCAACGAGCAGGGCATTGCCTACTCCTCCGAGAGCGCCCGCCCCAGCGACGCGCCCGAGCGTCCCGCGACCATCGCGCCTGCGAACGCCACCGGCCGCCGCAAGCAGGCCGTCGCGCGCGTGCGCCTCGTGCCCGGCACCGGCCAGTGGACCGTGAACGGCCGCGCGCTCGACTCCTACTTCCCGAACAAGCTGCACCAGCAGGTCGTCAACGAGCCGTTCGTGACCACCCAGCTGGAGGGGCGCTTCGACGTGATCGCCCGCATCCACGGCGGCGGCATCACCGGCCAGGCCGGTGCGCTGCGCCTCGGTGTGGCCCGTGCGCTCAACGCGGTCGACCTCGACGCCAACCGCCCGGCGCTCAAGAAGGCCGGCCTGCTCACCCGTGACGCGCGCGTCATCGAGCGCAAGAAGGCTGGTCTGAAGAAGGCTCGCAAGGCGCCGCAGTTCAGCAAGCGCTGATCCGGGGGCCCGAGCGGATGGCTCGATTGTTCGGCACGGACGGGGTCCGGGGCCTGGCCAACGGCCTGCTCACCGCCGAGCTCGCCCTGGACCTCGCCGTCTCCGCGGCGCACGTCCTGGGCGAGCAGGGCACGTTCGCCGGGCACCGTCCCGTGGCGGTCGTCGGCCGGGACACCCGGATCTCGGGGGAGTTCCTGGACGCGGCCATCGTGGCCGGGCTGCTCTCCGCCGGGGTCGACGTGCTCCAGCTCGGTGAGCTGCCCACCCCCGGCGTCGCCTACCTGACCGGGGCGCTGGGCGCGGACCTCGGCGTGATGCTGTCGGCGTCGCACAACCCGATGCCCGACAACGGCATCAAGTTCCTGGCGCGCGGTGGCGTGAAGCTCGACGACGCGGTGGAGGTCGCCATCGAGCAGCGGCTGCGCGAGCCGTGGGACCGCCCGACCGGCGCCGCGGTGGGCCGCCTGCGCGCCTACGACAGCGCGGTCGACCAGTACGCCGCCCACCTCGCGGGCACGGTCTCCAACCGCCTCGAGGTCGACGGCCGCCCGCTGAGGGTGGTCCTCGACTGCGCGCACGGGGCCGCGGCCGTGGCCGGACCCCAGGCCCTGCGGGCGGCCGGCGCGGAGGTCATCGCGATCTGCGACGAGCCGGACGGGCTGAACATCAACGACGGCTGCGGGTCCACCCACATCGAGGTCCTGCAGGCCGCGGTCCGGGAGCACGGTGCGGACGTGGGCTTCGCACTCGACGGGGACGCCGACCGCTGCCTCGCGGTGGACGCGGAGGGCAACGTCGTCGACGGCGACCAGATCCTCGCCATCCTCGCCCTGTCGCTGCGCGAGCAGGGAGAGCTCAAGGACGACACCGTGGTGGTGACGGTGATGTCCAACCTGGGCTTCGTGCAGGCGATGACGGCCGCCGGGATCACGGTGAAGCAGACGAAGGTGGGCGACCGCTACGTGCTCGAGGAGATGAACCGCTCGGGCTACAGCCTCGGCGGCGAGCAGTCCGGCCACGTGATCATGAGCCGGCACGCGACCACCGGTGACGGCATCCTCACGGCCCTGCACGTGCTCGACCGGATGGCCGGCACGGGTGCCGCCATCGCCGAGCTGGCTGCCGTGATGACCCGGCTGCCGCAGGTGCTGGTCAACGTCCCCGACGTCGACAAGGCGCGCGCCGCCTCCGACGAGGGGCTGCTCGCGGCGGTCGGGGAGGCCGAGGCCGAGCTGGGCGACACCGGCCGGGTGCTGCTGCGTCCCTCCGGCACCGAGCCGCTCGTCCGGGTCATGGTCGAGGCGGCCTCCGCCGACGAGGCCCAGGAGGTCGCCGGGCGGCTCGCCTCGGTCGTGCGCGAGCGCCTCGCGCTGTAGCGCCTGGCGCTGCGTCGGAGCAGTCTGTGCGCCGGAATGCGGACGCGCCGTGTCGGCGGCTGGCGTTAGGGTCTGCCGAGTGAGCCGCCGATGAGCAAGATGGATGACCTGCGCGCGATGCGCGAGGCCCGCTACGCACAGGCACAGAAGCGCGCGGGCGCCAAGCCCGCCGGCGAGCGGAGGGTGCGCACCGCCCCGGAGCGGGCGGCCCCGCGAGAGGCTGCTCCCGAGACGTCGGACGGTGCTCCCGAGGTCGCCCTGTGCGGCCACCGCAACATGAGCGGACGGACCTGCACTCGGGAGCAGGGCCACGCTGCCAAGAGCCACCGCTACTCCTGACCCCGCGCGTTGAGTGACACACCAGCGTCGTCCGCGACCGACACGGACGACGCTGGTGTGTCATCCATGCGCACTGGCGAGGAACTCTGCGTGCCTTTATTCAACCAAAGGGTTGACAAGATGAGCCGGGCGTCCTAGCGTCGTACACAACCAAATGGTTGAGGAGGACGCAGTGACGGACCAGCTCTCCAGGGCCTTCGCCGCCCTGGCCGACCCGACGCGGCGCGACATCGTCGCGCGGCTCACCGAGGCCGATGCGACGGTCGGTGAGCTGGCGGCGCCGTACGACGTCTCGGTGCAGGCCGTCTCGAAGCACCTCAAGGTGCTCGAGGAGGCGGGGCTGGTCAGCCGCAGCCGGGAGGCGCAACGCCGTCCGGTCCACCTGGAGGCGGAGGTGTTCGACCTGATGACGAAGTGGATCGAGCGCTACCGGCGCCGGGCGGAGGAGCGGTTCCAGCGGCTGGACGCCGTCCTCGCCGACCTGCAGGACACGACCGGGAACGACCAGAGCAAGGGAGCAGCATCATGACCACCGACCGGACCGCCCAGAAGACCGACCGCGAAGCCACCATCGAGGCGGTGCCCGACCTGCCCGTCATCCGCATCACCCGCGAGTTCGACGCGACGCCGGCGCAGCTGGTCCGCGCACACACCGATCGCGAGCTCTTCGCGCGCTGGATCGGGCCGAACGGGATGGACGTCGAGATCGACCGGTGGGACGCCAGCACGGGAGGGCACTACCGCTACGGCAACTCGCGCGACGGCGAGACCTACTGGTTCTACGGCTCCTTCCACTACATCGGTCCGGACCGGCTGGTGCAGACCTTCACCTGGGAGGGCATGCCCGAAGGCGTCTCCCTGGACACGATGCGGTTCGAGGAGCTCGGCGACGGCCGCACCCGGCTGGTGGCCACCTCGGTGGTCGACAGCATCGAGGCCCGGGACGGCATGCTGGCCAGCGGCATGGAGGTAGGGGTCGACGACGGCTACGCGAAGCTCGACGAGCTGCTGGCCCGCGGGGAGGTGTGAGCCGGTTCACCGGCCTGCCTGTGGATCGCGGGCCGGTCCACGAGCCGGAGACGGGTAGGAATGGGGACGCCAGTCCTCCTTCGAAAGGAACCCCATGACCCGCACCCGCGCGCTCGGCGCCGCCCTGCTCGGCACCGCGCTGACCACCTCCCTGACCGCCTGCGGAGCGAGCGAGGCCGACGAGTTCGCCGACCAGTCGGTCGCCAGCATCCAGGCCCAGGTCGAGAAGGACATGGGCTCGGTCGACTCGCTCACGATGAACGGCTCGTTCACCCAGGACGGCACGAAGACGACCCTCCAGCTCAGCGCGGACACCGACGGCAACTGCGTCGGCACGCTCGGCACCGAGGGTGGCTCGGCCAAGGTGCTGAGCCTCGACGACGCCAGCTACATCAAGGCAGACGAGGAGTTCTGGACCGCACAGGCAGGACCGCAGGGCGCCCAGATCGCCAGCGTGCTGGGTGACAAGTGGGCCAAGCTGCCCGCCGG